>CADCQT010000001.1 GCA_902803645.1 uncultured Lachnospiraceae bacterium
AGGTCACTAAAAAATGTCAGAGATGAGTTTTGACGAAATGCTGGAGGCGTCTTTTAAGACAATCCACAATGGAGACGTGGTTGAAGGAACCGTTTTATCCGTTAAGCCAGATGAGATTGTACTTAACATCGGTACTAAGTCCGATGGTATCATTACCAAGAATGAGTACAGCAATGATTCTAGCGTAGATCTTACAACTGTAACAGCAGTTGGTGAGAAGATGGAGGCTGTTGTTGTTAAGGTTAACGATAACGAGGGCCAGGTCGTTCTTTCCTACAAGCGTTTAGCTCAGGAGAGAGGCAATAAGCGTCTTGAAGAGGCATTTAATAATAACGAAGTTCTGAAGGCTAAGGTCGTTCAGGTATTAAACGGAGGTCTTTCCGTTGTTGTTGATGAGGCTCGCGTGTTCATCCCTGCAAGCCTTGTATCTGATACATACGAGAGAGATCTTGGTAAGTATAAGGATCAGGAGATCGAGTTCGTAATCACAGAGTTCAATCCTAGAAAGCGCCGCATCATCGGTGATCGTAAGCAGCTCCTTGTTGCTGAGAAGTCTAAGAAGCAGGAAGAGCTTCTTGCTACACTTAAGGTTGGCGATATCATTGATGGTACAGTTAAGAATGTTACCAACTTTGGTGCATTCATCGACTTAGGTGGAATCGATGGTCTTCTTCACATCTCTGAGATGTCTTGGGGACGTGTTGACAACCCGAATAAGCTTTTCAAGAACGGTGATGCAGCTCGTGTATTCATCAAGGATATCAACGAGAAGAAGATCGCTCTTTCTATGAAGTTCCCGGATGAGAACCCATGGAATGATGCATCTGAGAAGTTCGCTGTTGGTAACGTAGTAAGCGGTAAGGTTGCTCGTATGACAGACTTCGGTGCATTCGTTGAGTTAGCACCTGGTGTAGATGCACTTCTTCATGTTTCTCAGATCTCTAAGGAGCATGTTGATAAGCCAAGCGATGTATTAGCAGTAGGTCAGGAGATCGAGGCTAAGATCGTTGAATTCCGTGAGGCTGATCATAAGATTTCTCTTTCTATCAAAGCTTTACAGGGTAATGACTCTGATGAGGAGACAACAGAAGAGTAATCTGTTATAATTTATATCAGAAGACTGAGGGGACTTTGGACTGTATCGTCTTGAGTCCCTTTTTTTAACGAGAATCCTGGGGGTAGATCAATGGAGAACTACGAAAAGTTTAAAGAGGATGTGTACAAACTGACGAAGATCGATCTGTCATCCTATAAGGAGAAGCAGATGCGACGGAGGATCGATTCACTTGTAACAAAGCATAGATGTAAGGAATATACAGAATATGTGAAGTTATTAAAGGATGATTCTTCTGTCTTTGATGAGTTTGTTAATTTCCTTACCATCAATGTTTCAGAGTTCTACCGTAATACGGATCAGTGGGAACTGATGGACAAAGAATATATTCCCGAACTGATTAGGAAGTACGGTAAGAATCTTAAGATCTGGAGTGCTGCATGTTCAACCGGTGATGAGCCTTATTCTCTGGTTATGGCATTGTCTAAGCATATTGATCTTCGTAATATCAAGATTCTGGCAACGGATATTGATAAGCAGGTCATTGCAACGGCCAAGGTGGGACTGTATTCTGAGAAGAGTATTGCCGGTGTTCCGGATGATCTCAAGAAAAAATGGTTTACCAAGGTAGGATCCTCTTACCAGATTTCTGAGGAGATCAAGAAGCGCGTGGAATTCAGAGAGAGTAATCTTCTGCGGGATGCTTATCCAAGTGGGTGCAATCTCATCGTATGTCGCAATGTGGTAATCTATTTTACCGAGGAAGCGAAGCATGATATCTATGAGAAGTTTGCAGCTTCCCTGACACCCGGTGGTCTTCTGTTTATCGGAAGTACGGAGCAGGTCATGGATTACAAGGATCTGGGATATAAGAGAAGAAGCTCCTTCTTCTATGAGAAGGAATCATAAGTTTGAATAAAAGAGTGTATGGAAGGAAATCCTTTCATACACTCTTTTTTAATCTGACTTTATTTTAACTGACGCAGGATCTGTTTCAGATAGCGGCTGAGATATTCCTTCGTCAGGGAGGTATCGGTAATGGTGACCTCCTGATAGCAAGTATCCCTGTCCACCTTTTCGTAGGAGGAGGAATCTAAGGAAGAGGCAAGGGCTCTGGGAAGAAGCTGTCCGTCGGCCTTAAGCCTTACATAGTCCTTGGGATTTGGAAGATAATAGCGCATTTTCCCGTCGGTCAGAGGGATGAACATCTGCAGCCTTTGACCATCAAACTGAAGATGCATTCCTGTCTTATGAATGCTCAAGGGTGCAGGTAGCATAAGCTGTGAGGATGCAGTGAAGCTGATCCCCTTGTCATCATAGGTAAAGGAATTGATCCTATACTCTGTGGTCAGGATATTGCGATAGGTCAAAAGGTCAAGCAGTCCTGGCATATGCGCCACATCAAAGGCGTTGTGATCTAAGAGGGCACGAAGCTTTATAGGGTCAGAGTCCTGTTCAAAGGCTCTGTATACACGAATCAGTTGCCCACCATCCAGATCACCATCCCTCTTGATCCCCAGGAAATCTTCTAAGGCCCTCTGGTTATAATGAGGGAATTGAAGGATCCTTCGAAGAGAACGGACGGCCTTTAGAATATCAAAGCTCTCAAGAGAGCGATCTTCCCATGTGATCTTCGCGCTCTTGTAAGAAAAGGGAAGATGGTACAGGTGGCTTCGATTCGTAAGGAAGGGAAGATCAAAAGCCTCGCCGTTAAAGGTCAGTATCCGGCCTGCATTCTGGAGAAAGGGGAATAGAGCCTGCAGGATCTCCCCTTCCTCATCCTCCCTTTCAGCGAAAATCTGGTGAATCTCATATCCCTCTTCTGCGTAGTATCCCAGGCCGATGAGATAGACAGGAGCGGTCTTAGGGGAGAGACCCAAGGTCTCGATATCTAAAAAAAGATCCCCTTCCATTATAAATGAGGAACGATTTGTTGTTTTGATTATCTGTTTATATTCTTTCATGGATGTATCTTAGTTGTTTTCTAGTCAAATTACAATGCGTATCTAAAAAAATACAACAATTCCCACAATTTTTCTTTGCTTTTGGGAGACATTTTGAGCAAAAGTGCTACAATATTGTATATATGTAGAAGGTTTTTTGTATATATTTCAGAAGACCAAATTCAATAGAAAGTGGGGTAGCTAGAGTATGGGCCTGAGGACGTTTAAGGGCGGTGTACATCCATATGATGGAAAAGAACTGTCTAAGTCAAAGCCGATCAAGGAGCTTTTGCCGGAGGGAGAGCTGGTATTTCCACTGTCTCAGCACATTGGTGCTCCTGCAACACCAATTGTCGCAGTGGGGGATACCGTATTAAAGGGTCAAAAGATCGCAGATGCCAGTGGATTTGTTTCTTCACCGGTATTTTCATCTGTTTCCGGAACCGTAAAGGCAATTGAGCCTCGTCGTACAACAACAGGGGATATGGTGAATTCCATCATCATCGAAAGTGATGGTAATTTCATGGAGGCTGGCTTTACAGAGACAGAGGATGTTACAAAGCTCAGTAGAGAGGAGATCATTGGTAAGATCCGGGATGCCGGTGTTGTAGGAATGGGAGGAGCAGGTTTCCCCACCCATGTGAAGTTATCACCAAAGGAGCCGGATAAGATCGATTATATTATTGCCAACTGTGCAGAGTGTGAGCCTTATCTGACCAGTGATTACAGGAGAATGGTGGAGGCACCGGAGAAGCTGATCGAGGGTATGCGTATTATCCTTATGCTTTTCCCTAATGCCACAGGATGTTTTGGTATCGAGGATAACAAACAGGATTGTATCCATCGCCTTACGGAGCTGACAAAGGATGAACCCCGTATGAAGGTGGTTCCTTTGATGACCAAGTATCCCCAGGGTGGTGAGCGACAGCTGATCCATGCGGTTACCGGTCGTGACATCAACTCCAAGATGCTTCCGGCAGATGCGGGATGTATCGTAGATAATGTTGAGACCATTGTGGCAATCTATCATGCGGTGAAGCTGGGGCGGCCACTTATGAACCGGATTTTTACAGTAACCGGAGATGCAGTTTCGGATCCACGGAATTTCTATATCAGTATCGGAACCAATTACCGTCAGCTTTTGGATGCTGCCGGCGGTCTGAAGTGTGATGCGAAGAAGCTGGTTGCCGGTGGTCCTATGATGGGATTTGCTCTTTTCGGGCTGGATGTTCCTACCACCAAGACCACCTCGGCTCTTCTTTGTATGTCCAGGGATGAGGCCAGTCTATATGAACCTACCGCATGCATCAACTGCGGACGTTGTGTGGAGGCCTGTCCGGAGAATCTGATTCCCTCACGTCTTGCGGATTTTGCAAAGAACGGACAGAAGGGGGATTTTGAGAGATGGTACGGTCTCGAATGTGTGGAATGCGGAAGCTGTAGCTATGGATGTCCGGCCAGACGACCTCTTGCGCAGGGGATCAAGACTATGAAGAAGCAGATACTTGCAGATAAGCGCAAGAAGAAGTAGGAAGAGGTGAGTAAGGTGAGTGAATTATTTAATGTAACATCGTCTCCTCATGTCAGAGCAAAGGACGATACCCAAAGGATCATGTTATATGTGATCATTTCTTTACTTCCGGCCACATTATTCGGAATCTATAATTTTGGTGTCAAGGCACTGATCCTTGTGCTGGTTACTGTGGCATCTGCTGTGGCAAGCGAATGGATCTACTGTAAGATCGTTAAGAAAAAGAGCACAGTGTATGATCTGTCCGCTGTTGTAACAGGTCTGCTTTTGGCCCTTAACCTCCCAAGTTCTCTGCCTTGGTGGGTGGCTGTGATCGGTTCGGCATTTGCCATTATCATTGTTAAGGAATTATACGGAGGGTTGGGTCAAAACTTTATGAACCCGGCTCTTGGTGCAAGATGTTTTCTTCTGATCTCTTTTGCAGGGCTTATGACGGACTTCTCGGATTATCCGGGATTTGCGGATACCTTTGGAGGTGCAACACCTCTTGCCACCATTAAGAACGGTGGATCTGTGGATACCATGCGGATGATCATCGGTAATATTCCGGGAACCATCGGTGAGACCTCCATGATCGCTCTTATTATCGGGGCTATCTTCCTTATTATGATGGGGGTGATTGACCTTCGAATCCCGGGAACCTACATTGTGACCTTTGCCGTTTTTGCACTGATTTTTGGCGGACACGGACTGGATGTACATTATCTGATCT
The DNA here is from genome assembly GCA_902803645.1 of uncultured Lachnospiraceae bacterium. Classification (GTDB taxonomy): domain Bacteria; phylum Bacillota; class Clostridia; order Lachnospirales; family Lachnospiraceae; genus Weimeria. Next base: position 5,241 of record CADCQT010000001.1, read on the forward strand.
CTGAGATTGCCGGTGGAGGACTGATCCTTGGAGCCTTCTTTATGGCAACGGATTATGTCACAAGTCCTATCACCCCAATGGGTAAGATCGTCTTTGGAATCTGTCTTGGAATTCTTACCGGTATCTTTCGAATCTTTGGAGCAGGAGCTGAGGGTGTCAGCTATGCGATTATCTTTTCCAATCTCCTGGTTCCACTGATCGAGAAGGCAACCATTCCGAGAGCCTTTGGTGTTAAGCGGGAGAAAAAGAGCCAGAAAGGGGGAGAGGGAGCATGAGTAAGACAAAAGCGATCCTAAAGGATGCGATGATCCTTACTGCCATTACTCTGGTGGCAGGATTTCTGTTAGGTCTTGTATTCCAGGTGACGGCAGCCCCACGAGAGAAGGCAGCCAAGGCTCAGACCGAGGCAGCCTATAAGAGTGTATTTGAGAAGGCTTCCTCCTTTGAGGACGTTAAGGATTTTGACGGGGATGCAGCCACGAAACTTTTACATAAGGCAGATGGCAATTATTCCACAGTAAAGATCACAGGTCTTTGTGAGGCGAAGGATTCCTCCGGCAAGTCTCTTGGTTATGTTATTACCCTTGTGACCAAAAGTTATGGCGGAGATGCGACTCTTGCCATGGGTGTTACAAATGAAGGTGTTATGAACGGATATTCCATTACGGATATTTCTGACACACCGGGTCTTGGTATGAAGGCCAAGGAATCCAAGTTTATGAACCAGTTTAAGGATCTTGCTGCCGGTACTTATCATGTTACGAAATCTTCTCCCGCCGGGGATGGAGAGATCGAGGCTATCAGTGGTGCGACCATTACATCTAAGGCCATTACGGATGCCATTAATGCAGGCTTCGTATACTTCAAGAGTCTGACAGGAGGTGGACAGTAATATGAGTAAAATAGCAGAACGTTTATATAACGGTATTGTTAAGGAGAATCCTATTTTCGTTCTTCTTCTGGGTATCTGTCCCACCCTGGCTGTAACCACCTCCGCTACAAACGGACTTGGCATGGGACTTTCCTCCATGGTGGTCCTTGCACTTTCCAATGCCCTGGTTTCAGCCCTTCGTCACCTGATTCCCAGTCGGGTGCGTATGCCGGCCTTTATTGTAATTGTAGCTTCCTTTGTAACCATTGTGCAGTTTTTGATCCAGGGATACCTGCCGGGACTGTATGATCAGTTGGGAATCTATATTCCCCTTATCGTTGTAAACTGTATTATCTTAGGACGGGCAGAGTCCTATGCATCCAAGAACCCCATTATCCTTTCCTTCTTTGACGGAATCGGCATGGGACTTGGATTCACCCTGTCACTGGTATTTATCGGAGCAGTCCGTGAGATCTTAGGAAGCGGAGCCGTGTTTGGAGTACAGATCCTTCCTCTGGCAGATGCAGCCTCCGGGAAGGCAGGTTATACCCCAATCTCTATTTTCGTACTGGCACCGGGAGCCTTTTTGATCCTGGCTCTTTTGGTTGTGATCATGAATGTGGTACGGGAGAAGCAGGCGGCAAAGGGTAAGCCTCTTGCAAGCGGTAATGGCTGTCTCACCGGTGAATGTTCTTCCTGCTCCTTATCTTCCACCTGCAAGGGGAAGTCTGAGGTGTCAGAGGAAGATGATCCTCTTGTGAAAAAGGCAGTGGAGAATCTGAAGGCCAAGCAGACTGTAAATGAGGAGGTGAAGGCATAATGACAAAGCTGATACTGATCTTTATTGCGGCATCCATTGTAAATAACGTTGTATTAAGTCAGTTCTTAGGTCTTTGCTCCTTCCTTGGAGTTTCCAAGAGGATCAAGACGGCTGTTGGAATGGGAGGAGCGGTTATTTTCGTAATCACCATTTCTTCTCTTGTGGCAGGACTTTTGTACAAGTTTATCCTGGTACCTACGGGATTTGAATATTTACAGACCATTGTATTTATTCTCGTAATTGCTGCCCTGGTGCAGATGGTAGAAATGTTCCTTAAGAAATATGTGCCTTCCCTTTATAAGGCTCTTGGCGTTTTTTTACCATTGATCACCACCAACTGTGCTGTACTTGGTGTCGCACTTAAGAATGTAGCCAATGATTACAGTATTCTGACAGGTGTGATCTATGGACTTGGTACAGGTGTGGGCTTTATGGTGGCCATTGTTATTTTGGCCGGTATTCGTGAAAAGTGTGAATACAATGATTACCCGAAGTATTTTAAGGGATCGGCTATGACACTGATTACTTCCGCACTGATGTCAATTGCATTCTTCGGTTTCGCCGGAGTGATTTAAGGGGGCATGAACATGATAGTGAATATTTTGATCGCAGCTGTCATCATTGGAGTGACAGGCTGCCTGATTGGATTTTTACTCTGTCTTGCTTCTGAAAAGTTCAAGGTTGAGGTGGATCCAAGAGAAGAGAAGATTTTAGGTGTACTTCCGGGTAACAACTGCGGTGGATGCGGGTATCCGGGATGTTCTGGACTTGCAGCTGCAATTGCAAAGGGAGAGGCTCCCGTGAACCAGTGTCCGGTGGGTGGCGCTCCTGTGGCAGCCTTAGTGGGAGAGATTATGGGTGTCGATGCCGGTGATCAAACCAGAATGGTAGCTTATGTGCGTTGCAGCGGCAACTGCGAAAAGGCAAAGAGCAACTATAATTATGCCGGTGTAGAGGACTGTAATGCCATGGCCTTCGTACCCGGTGGTGGTCCGAAAGCCTGTCGGTTTGGCTGCCTTGGATTTGGCAGCTGCGTTAAGGCCTGTCCCTTCGATGCCATCCATGTGATCGATGGAATTGCAGTAGTGGATAAGGAAGCCTGCAAGGCCTGCGGTAAGTGTGTGGCGACTTGTCCGAAGCATCTGATCGAATTGATCCCCTATGATGCGACAGAGGTTGTTTCCTGCCGCAATGAAGATAAGGGTAAGGATGTTATGGCAGTCTGCTCTACCGGCTGTATTGCCTGCCATCTTTGTGAGAAACAGTGTGAATCGGATGCCATCCATGTGGAGAATAATATCGCGTATATTGATCAGAGCAAATGTACCCACTGTGGTAAATGTGCTCAGAAGTGTCCGAAGAAGATTATTAAGGTTATAGGTTAAAACGGGGGCTGTGAAAAGCAGGATGCTTTTTACGGCCCTTTATAACGCAGTCAGGACGCGACTTGAAGAGAAGAGGAGAAGAGGCCTGTGATTCGGATCAGAGATATTGCAGAGATCTGCGGTGTCAGCACAGCAACGGTATCAAATGTTATTCATAAAAAATACAATAAGGTCTCTCCGGCCTTAAGAGAGAAGATCGAGTATGAACTTAGCAAAAACGGATATGTTCCCAATCAGTCGGCCCTGATGTTGGCACAGACCAGAACGGATATCATTGGTGTGGTGGCAGGGGACAGGAAAAAGGATGCCTTTAATCTGGAGGATCCCTATTTCAGTAAGATGTTTCGCTATTTGGAGCAGAATATCAGCAGCTGCGGCAAGTATATGATGATGCTCATCGATAAACCTTACGAAGAAGTGTTGCGCCAGGCGGCCAGATGGAACTTTGACGGAATGATCCTTTTGAATCTGGGGCAAAAGCAGCTTCATGGGATCACAGGAAGTTACACCAAACCGATCGTAACCATAGACAGTCCCTTTGAATATGACTGTTCAACCATTTCGCAGTTACGGACGGATGACTATGGTGGGGGGTATCGGATGGGAGAGTACTTTGCCGAACTTGGACATACCGATGTGGCCATGCTGGCAGATAACGACGTATCGGTGGATCATTTCCGGTGGCAGGGATTTGTGGATGGACTTCGGGAGCACCATGTTGTGATCGATGAAAAAGCCCATATCATCATTGATAAGACAGATCATTCGGAGTCGGATGAATCAGAGGAATATGAGAGACATTTCGAGAAGCTTCGGGCAAAGAGCGCCGTGTTCTGTGCCTCTGATTACTATGCCAGATCTCTTACTCATTTTATGATCGATAAAGGGCTACGGGTGCCGGAGGATATCTCCATTGCCGGGTTTGATGACCTGTTGTTTGCAAAACTGTGTCGTCCGAAGCTTACCACCATTCATCAGGATATTAAATTAAAAGCAAAGATTGCAGTGGATCATCTAAACCGGTTGATCGACGGTGAGAAGGTAGAAGGCCGGGTGGTGGTTCCGGTGCGGCTGATGGAACGTAATTCGGTAATATTGCACAAAAAGAATTAGCGTATATTGTTAGGATACAATAGTTATGCGCATAACCTTTGACGCAGAGGAAACTCTGCGTTATTTTTTTATTATAAGTTATGCGTATAACATAAGAAAAACAAAAGGTGGTCAATAGAAACTTAGGAGGGTATGAAATGAAAAAGAAAGCATTTGTAGCCTTAGTATCCGCAATGATCTGCACTGTCAGCGTATTTGGAATGACAGGATGTAAGGGTAGTAATTCCAATGAAGTGGAGTTCTTCTCCTCCAAATCCGAGAATGCCCAGATTATGAAAAAGCTGGTGGATCAGTTTAACAAGGAGCATGCCAAGGAGGGGGTCAAGGTGGTACTGAATACCCCTGCTGATGCAGGAACAGTCCTTAAGACCCGGCTTACGAAAAATGATATTCCGGATATTATTGCTTATGGTGGAGATCAGACCTATACAGAGTTGGAATCCGCCGGAGTGCTGAAGGATCTGAGTCAGGAGAGCTATATGAATTCTGTATCGGATCAGTATATGCAGATGGTCTATGATGTGCAAAAGGACAGGGAGAAGACAGCTTATGCCGTTCCCTATGCAACCAACGCATCCGGTGTTATCTATAACGTAGACAAATTTAAGGAACTGGGACTTAAGATCCCGAAGACCTGGGATGAATTTGAGGAAGTGATCCGTAGGATCGAGGATGCCGGTGGTCAGCCCTTTGAATATGCCTTCAAGGATGATTGGACTCTGCTTCCGCCCTGGAACAGTATGGCTCCGGATCTGGCACCGGAAACATTTTATGATGAGAGACTGGCAGGTAAGACAACATTCGAGTCAACTCATAAGGAGATCGCAGACAAGTACCTTGAGCTGCTTAAGCACGGTCAGAAGGATATCATGGGAACCGGATATGATGATGCCAACAAGGCCTTTGCCAATGGAGACGCCTACATGCTGATCAACGGAAACTGGGCCATCAGTGAGATCAAGAAGAACAATCCTGATATTCATCTGGATATGTTTGCCCTGCCAGCATCCAATGATGAGTCTAAAAATTATGTTACATCCGGTGTCGATGTTTTGCTTTGTGCAAGTGCCAAGACCAAGCATCCCAAAATCGTTAAGGAGTTCCTGGAATTTATGATGAAGCCGGAGAACAATCAGAAGTATATTGACGATCAGTTTGCTTTTTCTCCAATTAACGGTGTGGAACAAAAGGATGAAACGGTTGCCAGCGCACAAAAGGATATTGAAAAAGGAAAGGTTGCAAACTTCCCGGATCATTATTACCCTTCCGGCTATGATCTTGCATCCATTCTGTCCGAGTATGCTATGAATTATTCCACCGGAATGAAGGATGAAGAAAACACAAAGGAGTTTTTGAAGAATCTGGATACTCAATACGATGCCGTGAATAACAAGTGACGGAACGTAAGGAGGAGATTTTATGAAAGCAAAACACTGGAAGGTAAATCCGGTCTATTACATCGGTGTGGGCATTATGGCGATCCTGTTTTTTACATTTCACACCGTTCCCTTCCTGAAAGGTGTCTTCTACAGTTTTACCGACTGGAAAGGGTTTGGTGATTGGAATTTTGTAGGGCTTAAAAATTATGGAGTGGTATTTTCCAATAAGGATATTTTATCCGCCTATTTCTTTACCTTCAAATTTGCCCTTGTCAGTACCATACTGGTCAACATCGTCAGTCTCTTTCTTGCATGTGGGCTCAGCGCAAACGTACGTTTTAAGAGCTTTTTACGGGGAGTATATTTTCTCCCCTACATGCTGGGGATGCTGATCGTGGGATTTGTTTTTAACTTTATATTCGGGAATCTGATTCCGGAACTGGGAAGGGCGGTAAAAAGTGATGCACTCTCCACAAATATCCTGGGATCCTCCCATGCCTTCTGGGCCATTGTCTTTGTAACGATCTGGGCAGGATGTGCCTTTGATACCCTGATCTATATGGCAGGATTACAGGCCATTGACAAGGAGATCTATGAGGCGGCAGCCCTGGACGGAGCCATTGGATGGAAGCGTTTTATCCGGGTGACCTTTCCCCTTCTTGCCCCTTCCTTTACCATCAATATGGTATTATCTGTAAAGTCCTACCTTATGGTCTATGATCAGATCATGGCAATGACAGGAGGAGGCCCGGGAAAATCAACCACATCCATAGCGGTAATGATCTATAAGCAGGGTCTGGGTCACGGGCAGTTTGCGGTGCAGACGGCCAATGCGGTGGTTCTGTTTATCGTAGTGGTGGTTATTTCCGTGTTCCAGTTACGTGTCCTTGAGAAGAGAGAGGAGAAAGTGGGATGAAAAGCAGGAAAAAATACAATGAGCCGGTGACCGTTATATTGCTGGCAGGTGCAGCGGTTTTCATCTTCCTTCCTCTGTACATGACTCTGGTGGTTGCAGTGAAGGATACGTCACAGATGCAGCATATTCTGTCCTTTCCAAAGTCGATTCACCTGGAGAATTTTGTCAATGCATGGGAAATGACGGATTATCCAAGGAAGTTTTTTAATACGGCCTTTATAACGATTGTAAATGTGATTGCAACACTGCTTACCAATTCCTTTGCAGCCTATGCAATCTCAAGAAACCGCAGGAAATCAAAGTTTTTCTCGGTTTTATATTACTATTTTATCAGTGCCTTGTTTATCCCCTTTCATGTTATAATGTTGCCACTGGTGGTTCAGGCCAATACCTTCCATCTGGATAATATTGTGGGGATCACCTTCTTGTATGTGATCTTTGGTATGCCAATGAATACCTTTATCTATTGCGGGGCCATCCGGCAGATTCCGGAGGCTTTGGATGAGGCGGCAATGATCGACGGGGCATCTCCCCTGCAGGTGTTCTGGTATGTGATCTTTCCGGTGCTGAAACCTACGACAGCCACGGTTGCCATTTTATCTGTGATGTGGACCTGGAATGATTTTACAATGCCTCTGATCCTTTTATCCGATCAGGATCAGCAGACCCTGCAGCTTTCCCAGTATGTATTCCAGGGGCAGTTTTCGACGAATTATAATCTGGCCTTTGCATCCTACACCCTGGTGCTTATTCCGATTCTGGTGATCTATCTCTTTGCCCAGAAAAAGATCATGAATGGTGTAGTGGCAGGTGCCGTAAAGTAAAATAGAAAGTGAGTAATATGGAAAATAAGAATTGGTGGAAGGATGCTGTTGTTTATCAGATTTATCCCAGAAGTTTCAAGGATTCCAATCATGACGGAATCGGGGATCTTAACGGTATCACGGAGAAATTGGACTATTTAAAGAATCTTGGCGTCGACATCCTGTGGCTTTCCCCCATTTATCAGTCCCCCAATGATGATAATGGGTATGATATCAGTGATTACCGGAGTATTATGACGGAGTTTGGTACCATGGAGGATTTTGACCGTCTTTTAGAACAGGCCCATAACAGAGGTATGAAGCTGATGATGGATCTGGTGGTTAATCATACCTCCGATGAACATCACTGGTTTAAGGAAAGCCGAAAGAGCAAGGACAATCCATTCCGAGATTTCTATATCTGGCGGGATGGGGATGAAAATGGCAATCCTCCCAACCGGTGGGAGTCCTGCTTTAAGGGATCCGCCTGGGAATGGGATGAGACAACGGAGCAATACTATTTGCATTCCTTTTCTAAAAAACAGCCGGATCTGAACTGGGAGAATCCTAAGGTAAGAGATGCGGTCTATGATATGATGACCTGGTGGTGTGAGAAGGGAATCGATGGTTTCCGTATGGATGTAATCAGCATGATTTCAAAGTATCCTGGCCTTCCGGACGGTGATGAGCTGGGGAACGGATACACAGGGAATACCTCCTTTGATGGTCCACGAGTCAATGAATTCCTTCGGGAGATGAATGATCGGGTCCTCTCTAAGTATAAGGTGGTTACTGTAGGAGAGTGTCCGGGAGTTGATGTGGCGTCTGCAAAAAATTACGCAGGCCTTGATACCAAAGAGTTGAATATGATCTTTCAGTTTGAAACGGTGGAAGGAAGCCGTCTTGTCCCTCATTCCTATGGTAAATGGGATAGTGTTGCTATGACGATGCCGGAACTTCGGGAGAACTTTACCAAGTGGCAGAAGGGGCTTGAGGGCAGCGCGTGGAACAGTCTGTTTTTGGATAACCATGATCAGCCTCGCTGCGTTTCCCGTTTTGGTAATGATGCCCCAAAGTACAGGGTCAGATCGGCTAAGATGCTGGCTACCATGCTTCACTTTTTAAAGGGTACTCCCTACATCTATGAGGGAGAAGAGCTTGGTATGATGAATGCAGGCTTTTCCAGGATTGAGGATTACCGGGATATCGAGAGTCTGAATGTATACCGTGAGATGAAGGATCAGGGCGTTGAGGAGGAGAAGATCCTTTCTTTCTTAAAGGCTGTTAGCCGGGATAATGCTAGAACTCCCATGCAGTGGGATGATACAGAGTATGCCGGGTTCTCGGATACCATGCCTTGGATTCGGGTTCCGGACAATGATAAAAGCATCAATGCGGCTGAGGAACAGGAAGATACGGATTCTGTGTTCCATTATTACCGGAAGCTGATCCACCTTCGCCATACCCTTCCTGTTATGGTCGACGGGGTCTATGATCTGATTCTGCCGGATCATCCGCAGATTTACGGATATACCAGGACTTTTGGAAGAGAAAAATTGCTGATCCTTTTGAACTATTCCAAGGATCAGGTAAAAGTTCCTCAGGAGATCTTAGATCAGATCCAATCCTGTCAGGGCAGGGTATTGATCCATAACTATCAGGAGGAGATGGAAGAGGTAATGCGCCCCTACGAGGCTATTGTATATCATTTTACAGAGGATTAAGAGAAAGGTGCTGCAAATTGGATGCAGCACCTTTTTTGCAAAAATTCGGAAACTTAATGGTATTATTTTTGAAAAAGGTGTATGTTAAAAGTAGTTGAAGTAAAAGCGTGAAAAGAAAAGGGGGCGCGACGATTCATTATGAAGATACTACAACTACATCTGAAACTACTGATTAGGACAAAATGGTGCTGGCTGTTCTTCCCTCTTTTTTGTTTCTTTTCATATGGTGCAGTTTATGATTCCATGTATAACCTGTCTTTGTCAGGGTATGTAACGCAGACACTGATTTTCTTTGGCGGAATGTTTGCGTATTATAATA
>CADCQT010000002.1 GCA_902803645.1 uncultured Lachnospiraceae bacterium
CCACCCATCCATATGGTTTACCGATATTTCTGGAAATCTTGGTAAAGGGGAAGCCGAAGGACTGGTCGATGCTGTACTCCTTGGCTGTCATAGCCATACTAATAATCTCCGTTGCATTGTAGCTGGTATAGATCTTAGGCAATACCGCATCCACAAGGGAGCTCATCTCACCAAGGGATGCGCCTCTGACCTTACCTAAGAGGGCTTCGATCACAGCTCTCTGACGCTTCGCTCTTCCGAAGTCTTCTCCCGCATCATGTCGGATACGACAGTAGGCTGTAGCCTGCAGACCGTTCAGCTTCTGCCGTCCCGCCTTTGTGATGGGGGTATACTCCTTCCCCAGCTGGGTCGCCATTTCCCGAAGAACCGGATGATCCGGATCATTCAGACTCTTGACCTCATCCTCGGTTACATCCATCTCAACGCCACCTACGGCATCGATGGCATCGGTCACCGCCGCGAAATCCACTGCAACGAAGTCCTGAAGATTCAGATCCAGGTTCTTATTCAGCATAGCAAGAGCCGCCGGCTCTCCACCGTGGGCATAGGCATAGTTACATTTCCGGAAAAGATTGCTTCCATCCTGGGACACATCCAGAAGGGAATCACGATAGACCGACGCAAGACGGATCTTCTTGGTATCGTTATTGATACTTACAATAACAATAACATCCGACTGACCGCCATTGTAATTACCGTTCTGCCGGTTATCCACACCGAAAAGAGCAAAGTTGGTATATCCGGACATGGCCTTTATGGTACCTGCTGACAACTTGTTCTGTTTGATATTCCCGATCTCCTTAAAGTTGATCATGCCAAGCTTTAACCATACAAACAGTAGTCCCAACAGTAACAGGAGTACCACAATCTCAAAGACCAGTAATACTTTTCTGCGCTTCCTTCTCTTCTGCTTTCTTGAAGGTACGCTCTGCTTATCTCTCATTTTCTATCCTCCAAAGGGTGTACTTCCCCCTCTTTCATCCATAAAACGAAGAAAGTATATTGCTTTTTCCATCTTATGTCAAGGTAAGGTGTAATTATCCAGTCCCATGGGAAGGTTTACATTATAGTAAGGATCCCCTTCCCGCAAGGTGTTTTGCCAGCGGCGCATCAGCCTGTCATGGGATTCCCGGGTGCTTAACAGTTCTCTGTTTTTCCGGAAGGCAAGGGCCGAGGGAACATAGACCACCCGCATACCACCGGCCCTTGCCTTAAGGCACAGATCCAGCATACGGTCTCTTCCGGTCAGATCCCGGTCAAAACCGCCGCACCTCCGGAAGAACTTTGCATCGATCATGCAATAGCCTCCGTCCACTGCCATCACATCCTGGGGGATCACCATCCGCCGATACAGCCCAGGAGAAAAAACGCTCTGTCCGTAACAGGCGGGATAGGAGATCCCCTCGCGGTCACAGATCCATCCGCAGTTGTCTACCGTTGTTCCAAAGCCCCGGAGGAATTTTCCTCCCGCAATGGCCACATCCGGCTGTTTTACATAGGCATAGAGCTTCTCCTGGATTCTCTTTCCCAGGGGCCTTACTCCTTCCTCCTTAAGAACAATCACATCTCTGTGATGGGCGCCAAAATCCCCTCCCTCATATTCCACATGCCAGTACTCTCCGGATGCATCGGAGCGCACCGTGGCAGGGATTCCCTGGAGATGAAGACTGGCCTGGGCCACCACCGTATGCTCCCGCATACTCTTCTGCAGTGCCTCCCGAACCTCATAGGAGTGAAGGGGAAGATCATAGATCCTTCTGTGCCAGAGGAGAGTCGGTATATGCCGAAGCCGCTTACCTGATGTGGCCGCCCGAAGAAGAAAATCATAGGCGAAGGCAAAGGAAAGCTTCTCCTGGAACTTGCCGATGGAGGCAAAGAGCTGCCGCTTCACCGTGAAGGTCTCTCCAATATAATTGGTATGACGCAGAAGTTCCAGATTCAGCCCCGGCAAAAATTTAGGATTCATCCTTGCCCCATCGTTGATCTCATCATGGTCGGTATAGATCAGATCCGCCTGGGGATCTTCCTTAATGGCTCTGGTAAGATACTGAAGGATCCCGGGGTGAAGACAGTCCGTAGACCCCAGAAAAATCAGATAATCTCCCCGGCTCACCCTTATCCCTTCGTTCCACACACTGGCCATGGACAGGGCCCGGTGTACCTTATGGTAGTGCAGACGATAGTCCTCTCCGCAAACCACTCTCGCGGTGGATTCGATCCCTGCACCGGGACAGGCATCCATCACCTGGATCTCCATATTCCTCCATCCGATCTGACAGACCGATTCCAGCACCTGTTTAAAGAAGAGCTGGTTGGTCTCATAAGCTCCAATGATAACAGAAAATCGGATCTCTTCCATTTTCAAATGTCCGGCCCTCCTTCTTTATTCTCTGTAGACGGTAACTTATCCACAATTTCCTAGAGTATTACACCGGCTGCTTCTAAAAGTTCCCTTGCACTTTCCACTGAATCCGCTCCCTCCCGGTTCTTCACCGGAGCAAATTCCTCCCGGCGCAGGACCTCATAGGGAAGACAGTCCTCGAGATAGGACAGAAGATCTGTGATCAGTATCTCAAACTTATATCCGTTGGGCTGATCCGGATGATGGAAGGTGCCCTGCTCATCCATGTAGGGGATCTTCTTCTCTGCCAGATGTACCGGCATGCTCTCTCCTGCGATCCTCTCCAGATCCTCCACCCGGAAAAGATAATTTAAGATCACACCCATTCCATAAGTAAGGCCTCCGTCCCCATTTCTCTCCTCTGCCTGCCGGGCGGTAAGCTCATAATATTCTACGATAGCGGGATGTCCGTTCTTTTCACACATGACTCCCACCTTCTCATCCGGGCTTCGCTTGGCCACTGCCTTGCTGCCACTGGTCTTATTCTCTGCGACCACAGCACCCAAAAAGACCGGATCAGCGATCTTGGCCAGTACGTTATCCACGCCAAAGACATTCAGCCACTTGACACCGCGACGGCATAAGGTCTCGGTCAGCCCTGCCTTCTTCATGGAAGAATACCATCCTCCGTTTCCGTTGGGAGAGGTGGCGGGAGTATGCGCATCCTCCATCAACAGATGGCCTTCGTAATCACAGGCTGGAGCCATCTCCTGGGTGAAAAAGTAGATATTCTCCTCTCCGTATCCGAAGTAATCATGCTCCCGGAAGAAGGTTCTGGTAGCCCCATCGTTCTTGTCACTTGTCATAATGCAGACAGGAACATCCGCAGCAGAAAGTGTTGCCCCGGCAACATGTTCAGAGGCAATGTCCAGCTGCTCCTTTAAGTTATGAAAAAGACATTCAAAGATATAAAGTTCCCTTGTCCGTCCGATATTTAAGGTTCCCTTGGGGCCGTCAAAGCCCAATCTTGTTCCCATTCCTCCTGCCAGAAGAACCAGCCCCAGCTCCTTTTGGGCCATAAGCTCACTGCCCTTCTGACAATAGAGTTCTTCCTTCTTTTTGCGCTCTTCTATGGTAAGGGGGGCCAGGGGACAGATCTCCCCCTCCCCGGATGCCTTCTTCTTATATGCACGGGCTGCCTGCATATAGTCATTCACCAGCTCCTGCGCTTCATCTCTTGTCATCTTTCCTCCCTGCTATCAGACAGGCAGAGCAGATACCCTGCCGGATCCTCTATCTGAATTTGAATACGCCGTAGACACCCCAGCGCAGTAGATTGCTTAGACTTTTGATCCATCCCAGTTTCAGATATTCCCGATAGAATCTCCACTGCACACGGATCAGCTTTTTCTTGTTACCGGTGGTAGAACTTGCCAGTACCCTATACCTGGCCAGGGGCTCCGGATTACCGTAGGCAATACCCTTTGCCGCTACGCAGTCCAGCCAGAAAGCGTAGTCATCCCGCAGGCTCTTAAGCTCCTCCCGCAGATAGATCTTACCCGCTGCCCTGGTATCATAAAGTCCCGTAAGACATCCGATGTAATTGCGGACACACATCTTCTTATAGGTTAATTCCTTCGGAGCCCTGACCACATGTCCGTATACCTTAGAGTTCTCGTCCATCAGCCGGTAACTGCTGTAGACACAGGCGGCATCCTTCTCCTGCATCAGCTTCAACTGCTCTTCCAGAAAATTATCCTCCCAGACATCATCTGCATCCAGTAGGGCAATATACCGTCCGGTAGCTTCCCGGATTCCGTGATTTCTTGCGGCGGCAGAACCGGCATTCTCCTGACAGATCAGCCGGATCCTCTCATCCCTATCCACGTAGGTCTGCACCACCTGCGCCGAATGATCCGAGGAACCGTCATCCACAATGATCATTTCCCAGTCCGTCACTGTCTGGGCAAGGACGGATTCTATGGTCTCTCCTATATACTTTTCACCGTTCCAGCAGGGAGTAATGATGGATACCCTGTCATAGGTCTGTTTCTGCTTTTCCATTTGTCTCCTTGTACACAACGGCACGCACGAAGCCGAGGAATCGGTATCGTGCGTGCTCGTACATTTACTTTACACTGTTTTTCTTTTCTTCCTTCTCGCCGTTGATCATCTCCATACGCTTACCGATACGGTTGGTGATTCCAAGACCGAAGGCCTGCTCATTCTCCTGGAACTGAAGAAGGGCACGGAACATATATACATCCTCCGGTGTGGTTACCTTGATGTTACCACGGTTCCCCTCTACCATATAGGCAGTCTGACCCAAGGTACGGATAATGGTGCAGGAATCCACCATGTTCTCATACCCTTCCGGTCTCTTACGGATCTTCTCATGGGCATCTAAGATATCCTTCAGAAAAAAGCTCTGAGGAGCCTGTCCTGCAAACGTCTCCTTACGATATGGTACCGTATCCACCACATCTCCGGTCTTGGATACCATAATGGTCTCATAGCAGGCTGTGGAGGTAATGGCATTGCCGTGCTCCTTGACCCCCTGGATATTCCGGCTGATCACATCATAGGACACATAGGGTCTTACTCCGTCGTGCAGCAGCACGATGGAATCCGGATCATTCTCCTTCTCCACTGCCTTCAGACAGTTGTAGATGGAATCCTGAGCACTGTCTCCACCCGGTACGATACCGCAAACCTTTCTTAAGTGGTACTCATCCACAAGCTGCTGAACGTATGGAATATAATCCTTTAAGGTTGAGATATAGATCTTATCGATCTCATCATGATACTGGAACAACTGAAGGGTATGCACCAGGATCGGCTTACCGTTGATCTCCAAAAACTGCTTCGGGATACCTGCTCCCATACGTACACCCTTGCCACCTGCGAAAATACATGCAATATTCATTCTATGACTCCTCTCCGGCGCTGGCATTCATCATATCTGCTGCTGCCAGGTCCATCTGTCTCTCTTCTTCTTCTTCAAGACTTCCGTCTGTATCGATCTTAAGTTCCTTTAACACCTCAGGCATGCCCTCCCGGTACAGATCCTTAACATTGTCCGGGATCTGAAGGACCTCCATGGCCTTTTCAATATCCATGCCCATGTTATTCATAAGCCGGGCCACATCCTTCATGCGCATCTTACGGGCTGCCCTTCTCCGGATGGCTTTCTTGCGCTTTTCCTTGGCCGCCTTTGCAGCGATCTCTTCCGGATCCGCTGCCGTCATCTCCTCATAGATAGGAGCGATCTCTTCAATATCTCCGAAGGCCTTAAGTCTTCCGTGATCTAAGATCATGGCCTTGTTACAGATCCGCTTCACCTGCGGAAGGGAATGGGATACGAAAAGCACCGTAACGTCCCCTTCAAACATGCTCTTGACCTTCTCTTCCGACTTACGGCGAAATTTACTGTCACCAACAGAGAGCACCTCATCCAGGATCAGAATATCCGGATTAACCGCAGTACAGATTGCAAATCCCAGTCGGCTTCGCATACCGGAGGAATAATTCTTAATGGGCACATCCACGAACTTTTCAAGCTCTGCAAAGGATATGATCTCATCGAACTTGGTATCGATAAATTCCTTCTTATATCCCAGAATCGATCCATACAGGTAGATGTTCTCCCTCGCAGTATACTCCTTCTCAAAGCCGGCTCCCAGTTCTAAGAGGGGAGCCAGGCTTCCCCGCCTTGTAACGCTTCCTTCTGTGGGGTGATAGACCCCGGCAATGGCCTTAAGGATGGTGGACTTACCGGCTCCGTTTAATCCCAAAATTCCCACTCTATCTCCCGGATAAAGCTTAAAGCTGATATCCTTCAAGGCCCAGAATTCATCCACCTTCATGTGCTTACGGGTCACCAGGTTGATAAAAAATTCTTTTAAGGAGTCATGCATTTCCTGACTCAGATTAAATTTCATTCCAAGGTTAGAAACCTCGACCGTTGGCTTTACCTTTGCCATGATATTCTCCTATTAATTACAGATGTAAGATAAACTCATCCTGCTTCTTCTTCAGTAACCAGAAACCGAATGTAAATACAAAGATTCCAAACACCAGTGGATAAGCAAACTCCCAAAGGCTGTTACTGTATCCCATCAAAGCCCCACGGAAGAGATTGATGATGCAGTACAGCGGATTCAGATTCAAAAGCCAGGAAAGTCCGTGCTTTTCCAGCCGCTCCACCGGATAGAAAATAGCCGACAGATACATAATGATCATGGTTGCCACATTCCACAGATACTCCACATCACGGAAGAACACATCCAGAACACAGAGGATCACACCTACACCAATGGTCACGATGAGCAGGGTAAACATGGCCGGGAAGACCTTCCACACCCGAAGGGTGGGCATCAGATGGGAGTAAATCATAACCGGGATCAGCACCAGAAGTGAGATCAGGTAGATGATAAAGTTATATAGAATGCTGGACAGAGGATAAAAGTACTTGGGTACATATACCTTCTTGATCATGCTGGCATTGCTTCGGATGGCGTGACAGGCCACCTTGGTTCCCGTACTGAAAAAAGAAAAGGTCAGTCGTCCGCACATGATATAGGTGGCAAATGTCCGGTCTGACAGACGGTTGAACAAGGCACCGAATACAATAACCAGTACGGTGGTGGTCATAAGGGGCTCGATCAACGACCAGATAATTCCCAGATAGCTTCTTCGGTATTTAAGGTTGATTCCCCGCTTTACAAGCTCAACAAGCAGGAAGCGATAGTCCAGAAATCCTTTGATATACTTTGTCATTTTGCTGTGGTTTCTCCTTCTTCAATTCCCTCTGTACTTTCCTTCTGGAAAACGACCCGAAGGGTCAGCAGGATCAACTGCAGATCCAGTAGGATGGAGGTTTTCTGTACGTAGATCATATCGAACTTCAGCTTGTCATAGGTGGTGGTGTTATATTTTCCATACACCTGTGCATAACCGGTAAGTCCGGCCTTCACGGAAAGTCTGAAATCAAATTCCGGAACCTTCAGGCAGTATTCCTCATGGATCTCAGGCCGCTCCGGTCTTGGACCCACAAAGGACATATCCCCCTTTAAGATATTAAAAAACTGAGGGATCTCATCGATTCGTGTGGCACGGATCACATGTCCCACAGGGGTGATCCTGTCGTCATTTTCTGTGGCAAGCCTTGCCTTTCCACCCTTCTCCGCGTCCACGATCATGCTTCGAAACTTCAACACCTTAAAACGCTTCTTGCCAATGGTATAGCGCTCCTGCCGGTAGAACACCGGTCCCTTGTCATAGCTGTGGATCAGAATTGCGGTAATCAGCATAATGGGAGAAGACAAAATGATTCCGATAAGAGCAAGTACAATGTCTCCTGCCCGCTTCACCACACTCTGCACCGTGGAAAATCCAATATTCCTGGAAAGGTACAAAGGAGTATCAAACAGATTCAGCTCCTCTGCCTCTTTTACAATGATATCCGAGATCTTCGGCGTGAAGTAGACTCTCTTCTTCTGGTCGAAGCATACCTTCAGGATCTTGTTCTTAAGCTCCGAAGGAACATCATTGATCAGCACCGCATCATAATTAGGAATCGCCCTTGCGATCTTCTCAATGGGGGTATCTGCTGTCAGTATTCCTGCAATCCGGTACTTGTCTCCCCTGTGGTTCATCTTACGATCCAGATTATTCTTATGATCTCCGTGGATCATCAGCATCTGGTAGGGGGGGAAGATCTGTCGGAACAACCAGGTTCCGAAATAGGTCATGCCAAACAGCAGCACCACATCCAGAATACACATATTAAAATATACAAAAACAATGGTTGGGATCAGTCTTGCATAACCTACCATCATGATGGTGAACATTCCCATAATGATATTGGTCATAACAGAGGCCAAGGCACAGCCGATACTGCCGTGGGAAATCCTGCTGATTCCGATCTTGAATCCTCCAAAGGACTGGATAAAGAAGATGGACACGATCATATAGATGCCCACCATCAGCCAGTTACCCTTCCCAAGGAACTTCCGATCCATCAGAATGTTCAGCCAGTTATTCCAGGCAACATAGAAAATTGCAGATATTACAAAGGTAATTAAAATATTGGTAGCGGCCTGATACAGATACTTGCCGCTCTCTCTTCTCTTTGACATAGTTTCTCTCCCGACACAGTCATATGGTATAACCTGTCAGTCCCTTTTATTTTATGACTATCTGAAGAATAATAGCACGTTAATCGTTCTATGTAAAGTAATCTCCCTTTCAGGATTGTCCCCTCCTCATCCTCTGTGGCATAATATATTGTAGTTCTCTCTGATTGAGATAAACACCTGAAAGGACACTTATGAATCCACTTTTTCATGATGCACTGACAGCTTCTCCGGTAATCGCAGCCATAAAGGATCCGGAGGGACTTATAAAATGCAAAGACTGCGACAGTAGAATTATCTTCATCCTCTACGGAGATATCCTCACCCTCCCGGATATTGTGGGCACCGTCAAATCCTACGGCAAGTATGCCTTTGTGGATCTGGATCTGATCGACGGTCTGTATCCCGGAGAGGTGGCTGTAGACTACCTTAAGAAAAGCACAAAGGCCGACGGGATCATCTCTACCCGCTCCTCTATGATCACCAGGGCCAAATGTCTTGGTCTTACCACGGTGATGCGCTTCTTCGTCATTGACTCCATGGCCTATGCCTCCATGGAAAAGGCTGCCAAAGACATCGGACCGGATATGATCGAGATGCTTCCCGGTCCGATGCCTAAGATCGCCAAAAAGATCCTATCCTTCTCCAAAGTCCCTGTTATTGCCAGTGGTCTGATCTCGGACCGGGAGGATGTCTATGCCCTCTTAGATGCCGGAGTCACCTCTGTTTCATCAACAAATCAGCTGGTGTGGTTTATATAAACCGACACCAGCTGATTCCTGTACTGCTCAATATTTTCTTTATTTCACCTTGATTTTCGTCTTCTTGGATTCACCGGAAGTGTTCACCAGATAGACCTTCATCACCCGGTTCTTTTTCCGAAGCTTCTTGGGGATGGTAAATTTGTAAATATATTCTCCCCCCTTCTTTGCCACTGCCTTTTTCTTAAGCAGAATACTTCCACTCTTTAAGACAGCTGTACAGCTTCTGTTTCCAAGAATCCGGAGCTTTTTGGTCTTCTCCGTCACCTTATGCGGCGTTACCACCGGCTGATCGGGCAGTGCCTCTGCCACCGATGCCATATCCACCCCCATAAGTCCGGATGCCGCTCCTCTTACAATGATGACCACTTTATCCTTATACCGGAAAGGATACTCACTCTCATCATCCGGAAGAGTAAAGGCAAACTCTCCCTCGGAATCAAATTCCAGGGGATACTTCCTGCCCTTTACGATGATGCAGGCTGTGGCTGCACCGGAGAGGGTGATCCTTCCTGTGATCTCATCTGATTCATCTGTAATGGGATCGATCTCTGTTGTATCAGAGAATCTGTCCAGAAAGGCGGTATAGCTCTTTGCTGTCACCTTGGCAAGAGCCGAGGTTCGGCTCTTGCCGTCCTTGACATCGCTTGCCTTAACGGAGTATACCGTATCATTCTGATGCAATCCTGTTGCTACGGCAAAGCAGCCTTTTCCATCGGTCTTACCGGAGTAGGTCTTTCCCTGATCCGTAATGACACTGATGGTAATCCCTGCCTTTTTAAAGCCCGGAATCTCTCCCCTAAGAAGGCCCTCCTGAGCAATAACGGACTTTAACACCGGCTGATTGGGGGCCACTTCCTCCACCTTCAGCTTATTCCCCCCAAGGGCAGAGGCACGCCCCACCCAGTCCACGCCGTAGACCTTTAAGGTCTTTCCTGCATTCTGAACCGGAATGTGTAAGGTGAACTTGCCACCCTTACAGGTATAGGCCCCTTTTACCACCTTATAGGAGGAATCGTACAAGTTACTGATCTCATACAGATGCTGGGAATCCTTGGGGATAAAAATCGTCTTCCCCTCCAAGGCCATAACCCGGCACAGAGGGTCATCGTTAAAGGTTCCCTTGATCTGGGTGCTCTTATTGTTAATATCTCTTACCGTAGGAACATTGGCTCCGGTACGGACCACCTCTACAGAGACCACCTGACTCTGGCGTCCCTTCTGATCCACCTGCCAGATAGAGGCATAATCCCCGGCCTTGGGGGCTGTGATATTGATCTTAAAATATCCCTTCTCATCTGCCTTTTTACGGTAATTCTTTCCGGATACCTGAAGGTAGACGGTTCCATTGGGAGATGCATATCCTTCGATATACTTTTTCCTGTTGGTGATCCTGTCAATAAGGGTGGGCGCCACGGAAACAGAGGTGTCAATGTTATTAACGGTAACATAACTTACCGTGGCATTTCCCTTCTTATCCCTGGCATATACGGTATAGACACCATTGTTTGTCACCGTAAAGGAGCTTCCATCCACAGCGGAAGCCGCACTCCAGATATAACTGTCTTCATGATAGACTCCACTGGTATAGCGGATACAATCGATTCCCGAGGCATCCGACGTCTCCACCCTCACCGTCACCGGATCTCCTGTGGTCTTCGTCTCAAGAGGAGCCGCTACGATCATAGGTCCGCTATGATCCTCCTTCTGCTCAGCCGTTCCCAAATGGGCCTTGTAAAAAGTGAACCCTGCGGTTCCTGCAATTTCTCCCATATACCAGGGTTTTGTCTGAGCAAGGGCTGCCGCCTTAGCTGAAGAGCGGATCACATAGTTCATCTTGTCCGGAAAATCCACCTTCCAGTTACAGTCACTGGAGATATGAAGGGTATCATCCGCTGTCTGATGCTTCATATAATCTTCCAACATATCACTGATATGATCTGTCTTATTGATCAGTACCTGCTTTCTCATCCCCACATAATTAGAGGGATCGATATTGGATGTCAGATGTCTGGATACCAGTACGAAGATCTGCTGATCACTTACCGGCTCTCCATTACAGGTAAGATTGGTGATACGGCTGGTATTTGCGATCTTTCTCCCTTCCTTATCATACCTTGGTTCCACGGAGGGGTTGATGGTATATTCCACCCCGTCGTAGACCATAAAACCTCTCCAGTTGTTCTGGTAACTTGGTCCGAGAACCGGCTGGTAACCCTGGTTCACAAGATTTCCCGTTTCCGGCCCCCAGGTTGCATTTTTCTCTGCCCCGGTGGTCTGATAGAATCTTGCCGCCTGGTATTCTAAGGCTTCCCGCAGTTGCTTACCTGTCATATAGTAGACCTTCGCCCGCTGCTGGGCGTAGCTTTGAATGTTCAATACATCCTTCTGATAAATCTGTCCGTCCACATAGATATAATCGTCGCTGGTGGAGCCTCCCATCTGATATTCCGTCGCCGAGATCACCGGCGCGTTCCGATAGGGTTCTTTCAGATTCTTGACTGCGGCTAATCCATAATGGATCTTAGCCTCGTTACAGAGCTGGATCATGGGATTGTCTTCGATCATTCCAAAATAGTTGTTGGTACTTCCCTCGATCTTCGTGATCTTCTTATCGTAGATCTTCCGATACTGGGCATCGTATTTGGCATTGATGCTCCTTATCTTTGCATCCTCCTGATCACTTCCCATGATACGGTGGAGGGCAGAGGATCTGCTCTTTACATAGGGCTTTCCATTGGCATCAAATCCCAGCTTGATCCTGATCTGACCAAGGGATGCTCCATGATCCTTCTCCTCCACAAGAGCCTTTTCATGCATCAGATGCTCCTCATCCGTCTCCGCATACTGATCGTACACCTCTGCCTTGGCTGTATTGGCAGGATAATCCATATGGGTATGTCCACAGCACACCGCATCCACTTCCGGAATGGCTGTAAGGGCATAACCGGCATTATCCGCATTTTTCTTATGCTTGGCAGAACCGATTCCTGTATGGGCCACCACGATGACCACATCGGCCCCCCGCTTTTTCAGGGCCTTTGCTTCCGCCCTTACACTGTCTACGATGTCGCAGGTCCGCACAATGCCCTTCCACTTGAACAGGGTGGTAAGGGATGGAATGGTGGCTCCCACGATACCGATCTTAACCTTCGCCTTCCGTCCTGTGGTGGTCTTTACCGTCTTGGTAAGAAGCGTGGAACTTTTATACAGGTTCTTACCCGTCCTTGCGTTCACCACATTGGACAGTACCACCTTCTGATCCATTCCCGCCTTCTTTAACGCCTTCTGGATATAATCCACACCGTAGTCAAAGTCATGGTTCCCAAGGGTGATGGCATCGTAATTCACGGCCTTCATACATTCATACATATATTCCGATCCGGATACGGTTCCCTTCATAATGCTCTCAGAACCGATGCCGTATACCGTATCTCCTCCATCTACTGTAATGGTGGTTCCATAGTCCAGATCCTGCCGCTTCTGTCGGATTACCGTTGCCAGCTGGGCGAGACTACCCTGTGACTCTACACCGGAATCGTAGTTGAACTTCACACTCTGCCCGTGCAGATCGGTGGTAGCCAACACCTGCACAGTGGATGTTCCATATGATGTTTTCTTTGCCTCTGCATTCATCGCTGATACAGGAAAAGCTGCGGTAAATGTAACCGCAGCTGCCAGGATCAGTGAACTGATCTTAGTAAATTTCAAAACAATTTCCTCTCTTAGTGGATTCCTTCACTTTCTAAAAATCTGACTGTACGCTGGATTGCTTCTGTTAATGTAAAATGTGGTGCCCAACCGATACCACCGATCTTCTCACTTGAGAGAATCCCCAGAGTAAAGGGGGCTGTTCCGTCATTTCCCTTCTTCTCCGGAATATCAAACTTAAGGGAAAGTCCACGCTCCGGAAAGGCATCGGTCATCTTCTGGGCCAGGTCACGAATGGAAACCGTATCCGCCTCGCTGGAGATGTTATACACCCTTTCCTCTTCCGGAGAGTTCAGCATAATGTAAAA
>CADCQT010000003.1 GCA_902803645.1 uncultured Lachnospiraceae bacterium
CCAGGAAGCTAAGGTTTCCGGTCTCTGAAATGTACTTATAGATGGTGGGGAAAAGCCACAGGGCATCATCGGCACGGTAGGCCGGATGTCCGGTAGACTCCCGGTAGGAAGCATCCTCCGGCTTGTCCTCATGTCCCGGATTATGGGTGAACTTCACCAGTGGAAGTCCGCCGCCATGGTGTACCTGTGCTGAGAGCATGAAGCGGATCTTATCTGCCGCCATCTCCGGTGACAGGTGAATGATTCCCTGAATATCCTGCACCGTATCCCGGTATCCGTATCCGTTACGAAGTCCGCAGTAAGTAAAGGATGCTGCACGGGACCAGATGAAGGTCATATAGCAGTTATAGGCATTCCAGGTATTGATCATGGTATTGAAGGCCTCGCTTGGAGTCTGTACCTGAAGGGCAGATACTCTCTCTCCCCAGAGGTCTTTCAGCTCCTGCCACTCCTGTGCCACCTTCTCTTCCGTCGCGCCGGAGTAAGCTTTTGTAAGCTCACGGATGATCTGTGGCTCTCCTGCTCCTACGATGAAGCAAAGAACCTTCTCTTCTCCTGCCTTAAGGATAAGCTCGGAAGAGAGCGCACCGCAGGCGTTCTCATTATAGCTTAAGATATTGCCAAGGTCTCCCTTTGCCACCCCTACAGGATCACCATAGCTATGGTATCTTCCAAGGAACTCTTCCTTATCTCCACAGTAGGAGGAAACGGCTGCCCCTGCAAGTCCCATGAACCGCTCTTCTACCTGCTTACTGTCCACTTCCTTCCCCTCATCGAGAGCATCCAAATTGCCATGGATCTGCTGACGAAGGATCCCCTCTTCATAGATGGTTCTGGTAATGAACTGGGAATACTGCAGGTTTACCTGATCCTGCTCATAATTGCTATGGTTGGTAAACTCTGCATATCCTGTTACTGTAAGGCTTCTGTCTACGGAATCGGTATTTTTTACCTTTAAAGCCCAGACCTCGTACTTGCAGGCTTTTGGTACATAGTAGAGGACCTCACTGTGGATCTTGTCGTAGTCTGCCTCCATAATTGTATAACCCATTCCATGACGGCAAAGGCTCTTATAAGAAGCAAGATCCTTTCCCACCGGCTGCCAGGAAGCGGACCAGAAATCACCGTTTTTATTATCACGGAGATAGATATAACGTCCCGGACGATCCTGTCCGTCAAAAATATAACGAAGGATCCTTCCGTTCGCTCCGGACTTTACAAAACTGTATCCACCGGCCTGATTGGAAATCAGTGCGCCGTACTCCGGGTCTCCTAAATAATTGGCCCATGGTGCCGGGGTGTCTGGATTTGTAATAACATATTCCCGTCTGTCATTGTCAAAATATCCGTATTTCATCAAATCTCCTTATTGTTCTGTGCTGCTTGTTTTCCTGAGTTTATCTGCATTCTAACAACTCATTCCCTTTGGATATATCATATTGAAAACAGAAATATCAGATTCATGCACTGTTTTCGTTTTTTCGTAAAAAGAAAAATCCGTTGACTTTTGATATCATTGTGATATCATGCAAGTATCAAAGCACAAGAAGAAAGGATTCTTTGAAAGGAGCTTATTATGGAGGAAAAGATTCTAAAAACCAAGCCAAACGGCATGCCCGTCCTATTACTTACTGTGATCTTGTATGTCATTGACGCCTTTGTCATTGCCTGGGGCGGCATCATTTTGGGTAACAAAAATTATATATTGGGTACTACCCTCTTGGTGATCGGATGCATCTACGCCGCTGTGGGCTGGATCCCCTTCTGCGGTCTTAAGGTCATAGGCCCCAAGGAAGCTCTGGTACTGACCCTCTTTGGCAAATACATCGGCACCCTGCGCACCCCGGGATTTTACTTTGTCAATCCCTTCTGCATTGCCGTCAATCCCGCTGCCAAGACCCGTCTGAACCAGAGTGGAGATGTAAGTACCCCCTCTGCAGCCTCTGCTTATGAGAATGCAGCCAATAATGCCGCTTCTTCCGCTTCCCAGTACACCGGTAAGAAGATTTCTCTTAAAGCCATGACCCTTAGCAACAGCCGTCAGAAGATCAACGACTGTCTGGGCAATCCCGTGGAGATCAGTATTGCTGTAATCTGGAGAGTTACGGACACCGCCAAAGCGGTCTTTCATGTGGATAATTACAAGGAATACCTTTCCCTCCAGTGCGACAGCGCTCTTCGCAATATCGTCCGTCTCTATCCCTACGATGTGGCAGATCATGTGGATACCACCGGAGATGGGGTCTATGACGACGGCAGCCTAAGAGGTTCCAGTGACCTTGTGGCAGAGCGGATCAGGAATGAGATCCAGTCCAAGGTAAAGGAGGCCGGTCTTGAGATCGTAGAGGCTCGCATCACCTATCTTGCCTACGCTCCGGAGATTGCCGCTGTTATGTTACAGCGTCAGCAGGCCTCTGCCATTGTGGATGCTAAAAAGCTAATCGTGGATGGTGCCGTTGGTATGGTAGATATGGCCATCCAAAAGCTTTCCGAAGAGCATGTGATCGATTTGGATGATGAGCGCAAGGCCGCCATGGTCTCTAACCTGATGGTGGTTCTTTGCGGAAACCGGGAGGCAACTCCCGTTGTAAATTCCGGCTCCTTATACTAAAGTTTTGTCAAAAGGTACTCATCCTTATACTAATACTTATATGTATATGTGTTACAACAGAAAGGTGATCCCTTCCATGGCTACTGGTAAGAAAAAACAGGTTCCTTTGCGTCTGTCCGAGAACCTGTATCAGGCAATTGCCGCCTGGGCCGAGGATGATTTCCGTTCCGTAAACGGCCAGATCGAATATCTTCTGACGGAATGTGTCCGCCAGCGCAAGAAGACCGGTGGACCCGCCAAGGAACTGGATATCCCCCCGGACCTGGATCTACACTGAAGATTTATCATTTCTATTTTTTGCAAGGTAAAAAGAACCGGCAGGCCCCAATCTATGGGCACCTGCCGGTTCATCTGTCTGTTCTTACTGTCTGTCTAAATACTCAACCAAAGCATTGGCGATAAGAGCTGAAAAGGAAATTCCTCTTCTCTCAGCCTCCTGCTGAGCCTCAAAGTACATATCCGGACGCATGGTCAGGGTGTACTGCTTCTTCTTATTCGCTACCCTTGGCCGTCCTCGGCCCCGCTTCGGTTCTTCTGCCTTCGCTTTTGTGTTCACTTTCTTCTCCGCCATAGTAATTCTCCTTGCTTTTTCCAAAAACATATATAAAAATACGCCTAAATATTATATTATCTATCCCATAATTGCAAGACAATTTTTCCTAATAATTTAACGTTTCGTAATAATTTTGTCATGTACTGTGTTATGATAGGTGTCGCAAATGTCTCAGTCGAAGATTGTAACCCAGACTGAGATAGAATAGAAAGAGGTGATTATGTCATTGATTCAATTATCCCTTCCACTGATCCTTGCAAGCGCATCTCCCCGTAGGAGGGAACTCCTTGACCAAAGCGGTCTATCCTATATCGTAGATGTATCGGATGCCGATGAGACCTGCGATACAAAGGATCCAGGAGAATATGTTATGGAATTATCCCGGCGCAAGGCAACGGCCATCTGTGAACGGCACCCAAACAGCCTGATCATTGGAGCCGACACCATTGTGGTCTACGATGACGAGATCTTAGGAAAGCCTTCTGACGAGAAAGAGGCCCTGGATATGCTGATGTACTTATCCGGCCGGACCCATCAGGTCCTTACCGGAGTTACCCTTCTTCGCACCTCCCATAGCGGTATTCTTCTTTCCCGCACCTTTGCAGAAGTTACGAATGTTACCATGTATGACAACGACCGGGATCTTCTGCAGCGATATATCGACACGAAGGAACCTATGGACAAGGCCGGGGCCTATGGCATCCAGGGCATGGGGGCCCTTCTTGTAGAACGGATCGAAGGAGACTACAACACCGTGGTAGGACTTCCCCTGGCCCGGGTATGCCGGGAACTTGGGGACCTTACCTGATCTATCCCGGCACAAATTCACATAGAAAGACGAGGAACATATGACACGTTTAGAGCGCGTAATGCATGAATTAAAAACCAAAGGACTTACGCAGATGATCGTCTGCGACCCCGACAGTATCTGGTACCTGACAGGAGTGGATGTTGCTCCCTACGAGCGGCTTTTTGCCCTTCTTTTACAGGAGGGATCCCAGCCGACACTCTTTGTAAATCGGCTTTTTTATATCCCAAAGGATACCCCTTATCCACTGATCTGGCACACAGACTCCCAGGATCCGGTGGCACAGATTGCCTCCCACGTGGACCCTTCCCAGCCTCTTGGCATCGATAAGGAGTGGCCGGCCAGGTTCCTTATCCCTCTAATGGAGGCACTTCCTTCTCTTAAGATCCTTCTCTCCTCCGATTGTGTGGACGATTGCAGAGCCATTAAGGACGAAGAGGAAAAAGAAAAAATGCGCATCGCCTCACAGATCAATGATAAGGTCATCCTCCGTGCCAAAGATTACATCAGGGCCGGCGTGACAGAAAAAGAGGTAGCTGCCTTCATCGACAGGGAATACTTAAAAGAGGGCTGTGAAGGGCCTTCCTTTACCACCATTGTCTCCTTTGGAGCTAACGCCGCCGATCCCCACCACGAACCGGATGATACCCTTCTTTCAGAAGGGGACTGTGTCCTTTTTGATATGGGCTGCCGCAAGGACCGCTACTGCAGCGATATGACCCGCACCTACTTTTTCAAAGAGCCGGAGGAAGAATACAAGAAGATCCATGACCTTGTCCGCCGTGCCAATGAAAAGGCAGAGAGCCTGATCCGTCCCGGAATCCCCATCTGTGACCTTGACAAGGCTGCCCGGGATGTGATCACAGAGGCCGGCTACGGAGAATACTTTAACCACAGACTGGGGCATTTTATCGGTCAAAGAGACCATGAAAAAGGTGATGTTAGCATAAGCAACACCACCTTGACAAAACCCGGTATGATCTTTTCTATTGAGCCGGGAGTTTACCTTCCCGGCCGGTTCGGCGTAAGAGTCGAGGATCTTATCCTCGTAACAGAGGATGGCTGCGAAGTCCTGAACAAAGTGGACAAGCACTACGAGATCCTGGGCTGATCCTTCAAATAATCAAATCATTTTTAGAGAACGAGGCAAATTTCATTTGTCTCGTTTAATTTTGCCTCCGGAATATAATCCCCTTCCATATCCTCACCGTTCAGGGTCAGACTGGTTGCTCCTGAACACTTATGCTGTGGATTTTTCACGGTTATATGAAGCTTTTTGCCACGAAACTCCTTATCCATGGTAAATCCGTCCCATTCCGCCGGAATCGAGGGGGATAGATGCAGTCCCTTAAGATCCGGACGAATACCGAGGATTCCCTCAACACAACCTACCATCATGGTGCTGGCTGTTCCTGTCAACCAATGGACATGACTTCTTCCAAGGTTGGGGCTGTTCTTACCCTCTGTAAACTGGCCGTATACATAGGGCTCGATTCCCCGGACCTCTGCCCGCTTATTCTGGGCGGCAGGGGCATTCTCCATAAAGTAAGCAAAGGCCTGATCTCCATGTCCAAGCAAAGCCTCCGCCAGGATCAGCCACCCCTGGGGCTGGGAGAAGATTCCTCCGTTCTCCTTCGTTCCCTGATTAAAGATGACCGCCAATGCTCCCTCAAAGGCATGGGCATGATAGGGAGGATACATAATCTGTGCTCCATAGGGAGTATTCAGCTCCTTCTCTACCCGTTCCATGACCTCTGTGGCCTGCTCTCTGGTAGCAATACCGCTGATCACAGCCCAGCTCTGGGGATTCAGCCAGAAGGCAGCCTCCCGATCTCCCTTGCAGCCAATCATCTGTCCATCCTCTGTATATCCACGGATAAAACGGTCTTCCTTCCAGCAAAGCTTCTGGATCTTCTCTTCATAGGAGCTGATCTTCTCCTCTAAGAAACGGATCTCCTTCGAATCCTTCTTCTCCTCTGCAAAAAGCTTTAGGATCCGAAGGGCGTAATAGAACTGAAAAGCCACAAAGGAGGACTCTCCATTGGGTCCTAACCGAAGGCAGTCATTCCAGTCCGCATAAAGTCCTGCCGGCAGCTCATGGGGACCTAAGTGATGCAAAGAAAAGTCAATGGCCTTCTTCAGATGCTCATAGACTGTATCCTCTCCCTTATTAGCATAGGGGATCCGCTCATCCAGGTAGGCCACATCCCCTGTCTCTGCCACATACTTATAGACTGTGGGGAACAGCCACAGGGCATCGTCCGCCCGGTAGGCCGGATGACCGGTGGACTGGCGGTAGGAGGCATCATCCGGCGTATCCTCCTGTCCCGGATGATGGGTAAACTTCACCAGAGGCAGACCGCCCCCGTTATCCACCTGAGCCGAAAGCATAAAGGTGATCTTATCCCTTGCCTCCTGCGGGGCCAGATGGATCACACCCTGAATATCCTGCACCGTATCCCGGTATCCGTATCCGTTACGAAGCCCGCAATAGATAAAAGAGGCTGCCCGACTCCAGGTAAATGTCATATAACAGTTATAGGCATTCCAGATATTGATCATGGTATTAAAGGGCTTTGAAGGAGTATCCACCCAAAAACGGGATAGCCGCTCATTCCAGAAGTTCCGAAGTTCTACCATCTCCTGCTTCACCTGTCTTAAGACATCCACCTCATAATTTCGAAGAATCTTCCCTGCCTCTTCCTTATATTTCATTCCAAGAACAAAACAGAACGTCTTCTTCTCTCCCGGTGCCAGTGTGATCTCCGTTGCCAGAGCTCCGCAGCTGTTTCCGTTATAGCTTAATACACTCCCCAGATCCCCGCTCTCTACGCCCATAGGGTTGGCATAGGTGCGATAAGGTCCAAGAAAGGCGGTCTTATCTCCGCAATAACTGCTGACCTCTTCTCCTGCCATACCAAAGAATCGCTCCACATAGGAATGACCTCCCTGGGTCTGCTGCTCATCCCCCAAATCCAAATTGCCGTTGATCTGCTGACGGATCATATTCTTCTCATACAAAGTCCGTCCGATAAAAAGAGTATACTGAAGGTTCACCTGATCCTGCTCGTAATTATTCTCATTGGTGAATTCACAATATCCTGTCACCGTCAGATGCCGCTCCTTATCACTGCGGTTCTCTAATACCACTGCCCAGACTTCATGTTCTGCATGAAGTGGAACATAATACAAAACCTCTGACCGAATTCCTGCATAACCGGCAAACATCTTAGTATATCCCAGGCCGTGCCGGCACTCACTGTGATACCTGGTAATATCCTTCCCCACCGGCTGCCAGGAGGCAGACCAGTAATCCCGACTGTCCTGATCCCTGATATAAATATACCGTCCCGGCTGGTCAAACTGATTAAAGACATAGCGCAAAATCCTTCCATTTGCACCGGATCTTGCAAAACTGTATCCACCTGCATGATTGGATATCAAAGCACCGTACTCCGGAGAACCAAGGTAGTTCGCCCAGGGCTGTGGTGTTGCCGGATTTGTAATCACATATTCTCTGGCTTCATCATCAAAATGTCCGTATTCCATTTACTCCTCTTTTCTGTCCAAATGTCTGCCTATTCTGTTAACGAAAACGTTTTTGCTATTCTTCATTGTAACCAACAGCGGCTTCGAAAACCAACGAAACCCCTCCGTACTTTTGCCCAAAAATCCTCTCTCATTTTTGTGAAAAATGCAGAGTCATTTTTTGACAGAATTATCTGAAAATGGATACTTTTCTTTGGAATACGTGGTACAATAGATCTTGTAGTAACAGAAAAAGGGGTTACCATATTATGTGACAAGGGGGTTTTACTATGACAGAACTTTCAGAATTAATGGACTACGTTAAGAAAAAGGGGTACAGCACGGTTCCCTATGACAATGTGAACGGAGACAGCGTCTATCTCTCCTGCGGTATCCGGGGAGAATTCCTAGAAGGGGAGGATGATTTCCAGAAGGTCATCGATGCTATCCGCCGCTTCCAGAAGCGGGATTACGGAGATGCATCACAGCACGGTAAGACCTCCCGGCCGGGACATGAGTACGGACGTTACAATATCTCCAGCCTGATTGCCTCCTCCAGTGAGGATCCTGCGGTCTGGATCCACCGCGCTGAGGATTCACTGATCGTATATTTCCAGTTTGAACGTTAAGACAATTACCATTTTCCACCTACGAATTATAACGTAAGAAAAGCCTGCAAAAGCAGGCTTTTCTTCGTATATCCCTCAATCCAGTTTCTGATAGCGAAGGTGGAAAATATCCTCTCCGCAAGCATGATGTGTTCCATCCTCATCCGTAATGATGTAATCCCCCTCACAAATAAAGGTTCGGCCGCGACGATGCTCAATATATGGGGTCACGATCCTTCCATCCGGCCTGGTGATCTTGATCAAATTATCCGTCACAATCCAACTCTTGGTGATAACATCTGCATACAGCTCAAAGCCGTCTTCCATTCCGCAGTCCGGCTTGTACTGCTCCGCTTCCGCCATCAGGGCTGTTCTTCTACATTTCATGGAATCCCCCTTTCATAGTGAAATACCAGAAAATACCCAAAAACCATTATCTTTGTTAGTATATTTTACACTACTTTCGGGAAAATAGAAAGTAAATCCTTATAAATCTAGAAGAGTTGAATCTCTTCCCCCTTGATCCACTGCATAAACTTATCGCCGCACTCATATTCTTCGTTGGCATCGGTAAACATGGCAAGGGTCACTCCCCGGGATTCCAGATAAGCGGTAAATTCCTGGAAATTATCGGAATTTTTCTTCATTGCCTTCTTCCAGTAAGCTGCAGACATGGCATTCTTCTCTGTATTCGTCTGATGGGATAAGATCTCAGAGGCCGCTGCCACCCGATCTCCCCTCTCTTTAGAACCGGAAACCACCATCTGGGGCTCCTCATAATGTTCCCGGATACAACTGATGATCCAGCCGGGATAATTATCCAAAGGTGTGCTCTGACGATCTGCTAAATCCACAGCCCGCAGAACTTCTGCCTCATTGTGGGCTGCCTCCTTCATAAAGGCACGCACATCCTTCTCAGACAGTCCGTTATGCCCCACCAAAGCTTCCATTCGCTCCGGTAACGTAAACATGGACATCTGTTCATACCGGTCATTGGTCTCTTCCACCACCTTCTGCCTGGAGGAGATGGCCTCAAATACCTTCTCTCCCGGATTATTCCGGCTGATAAGAAACTTCACAGCGACGATCTTACCTCCCCGCCCGGCTGCAATGGGATTATAATCAAACTTCACATCGCATTGCTCCATCAATTCTTTGCGGGCACGCTCAAGGACTCTTCGCCGGAAATCTCCCCAGTCATTAAAGGACTTTTCATTGGCAATCTCCACGATTTCATCCCAGGATGCTCCATTTAACTTGGCTCTTTTCACCCTGGCCTCATCCATATTGACAACGCCGATCATACACTTCAGCTCTGAAAGACCATAATCCTTCACATACACATCATTTATATCGTTCTTCAGGTGATAGGCTTCCGACTTGATCAACTCATAGATTCGAAATGAATAATCGCACTTAAACCGCAGAACATTGGCCAGAGAATAACTGGTGTAATTACTCTTCATGCCTATAATATAAGGAGCGATCCGCTTATTAAAGGTCACGGAAAAGGTTCCATTCTCATATCTGGCATTGGTAATCATGGCCAGAACTTCGAAATTCCCGTTATTATCCTCGATGACCATCTGATGACCTGTCATGGTCTTGGCTGTACTAATCAGCTTCTTGTAAATATTCGTATCGGACTGCCGCCCTAGAAGCTTCTTGATCTCTGACGGAAACAAGGTCGCTACCGGGGTATCCCCTTCCATGGTCAGTCTGGATAATGCTATAGATGTAAGCTTATTCTCCAAAAGCGAAGCTTTATACTTCGCAGTGATCATCTGTCGTCCCTTATATACCTTACGATCGACTTCACTCTGCTGCAGTTCCTGCTTCTCTTCCTCTTTTCGTGGCATAAACTACCGCTCCTTACTATCTCTCTCTCCTTAAGTATCTACCGCCAGAGGTTTATTTCATGGCGCTTCCTACTCATTCTTTTACAATTTAATCCATCTTCCACCCTCTTGTCAAGAAATTTCAGTAGATTCCGCCACCAGAAACCCTCTTTTAACGGCAGAATCTACTGATAACGGCATTCTTCATGGCGGATTCTACTGAATAGCTCCATTCTTTTTGGCCAGTATTTCCCTTCTCTTTACTCTGGCAAAAAATACTGATATCTTCCCCCTCTTCTTCTTTATTATGGCATAAAATACTTGCCTAATCTTTTATCATGGCGAATTCTACTTATATATCCTGTATATCATGGCATAATTTACTTCTTCTTCCCTTTTTCGTGGCATTTTTTACTTGTGTCCAGTCATACCTCTGGCAAAAAATACTGATTGGATTCTTATTATGGCAAAAACTACTGCCCCATGCCCTTCTTCTGGCATAAATTACTGATTGTTTTTGAAATCATGGCAAAAATGACTGATTGCCTATACTCTGGCAAAAGATACTTATCCAGGTTTTTCCTGGCGTAAATTACTTAATCCAGGTATTCTCCCTGTATCCAAGTAAAATTGGCCAGGATTAATCTCCTTCAGGTTTTCCTTTTTCGAATAAGATCAAAACTTCTTCCTGCCGTTTTCCCAGGATCTGCCCCTTTTCAGTATTTTTTGCCAGAGTAAACAGTACTTTTTGCCAGCATCATATCTCCTCCTCAGTCATCTTTGCCATGATTTCCTATATTTTCTGCCAGAAATTTATACGTACCATGCCAAATCTTTGCGTTGTTTCTGCCATGAAAAAAAGCACAAACCCTTGATTTTACTGGGCTTGTGCTCTCTGTAATATAAATAAAACAATTTGTTGTTGATCTAACATATATATGATAATGTCATCAGACCATCTTCTCTAAGATCTGATTGATCAGCTCGTTCTCACTGATTTCGTACTTTCCGGCTTCTGACTGTAGGTTCTTTAATGCCAGATCCGATAATAAGAATCCCTTACGGTTATGCCGTGTCATTTTTCTGGTGGGTGTAATAAACAATACGCCTTGGTTGGCCTGTGGTTCAACCCTTTCAGGTGCGATGGAGCGTTGGGTGACTGTTTCTTCCACTACCGGTTCAGATGCCGTAACGACAGGAGTTTCTTCAATCGGATCCTCTTCGATCTCCTCTTCTTCCTCCTCAAGTTCTGGCTCAACATATTCCTCTTCCGGTTCCTTGTTGACAGTTGCTTCCTGTTCTGTCTGTGGTGTTTCTTCCTTTATAATAGGCTTCTTTGCTGCTGCCTTCTTCTCTTCATTTGCTTCCTTTGAGATCTCAGCGAATATATTTCTGGATTTGTTGCCCTTCATCCTTTCTTAACCTCCTGTAATAATTCTTTGATCAGATTGGCATAGTCAACGGCTGCATTACAATTCGGGTATTCGTCAAAGAGTCTGACTTGTCTGGATTGCGCCTCTTTCACCTGCTGGCATACGCGAATGGATGTGTCGAAGACACGGAACCCTTCCTTCTCTCCGATTTCAGGTAACTGGTCATGCACAAGGGCATCAAGGGCGGTTCTCTTATCATATACCGTCAACAGCACGCCATAAATCTTAAGCTTTTCGTTGGCTGCCTCCTGAGCGTCCTTAATGTTGCTGACGATCTGTGCCAGGCCATCAATGGCAAACTTCTCTGCCTTAATTGGAATGACAACCCCATCGGATGCAATCAGAGCACTGGTCATGTAAAAACCGATGTTAGGCGGTGTATCGATGATGGTAAAATCATACCGGTCATCTATTTCCTCTAAAGCCTTCTTCAAAAGGCTGTAATTCTTAAGCTGTGAGGCAAATTCTCCTTCGATTCCAGCCAGATTCTTATCGCCGGCAATGATATCTCCACTGTCTGTCTCCTGAATGGCCTCTTCTACCGTGCATTTCTTGTGAAGTAAGTCATACAGCGTATTGGTATCCTCTGTCTGGGCCTGATAGGTGGTAGTGGTATTGCACTGAGGATCCAGGTCGATCATCAGCACACGGTAGCCTACCTCTTGTAAACCATTTGCGACACAAAGCGCTGTTGTAGTCTTGGCTACTCCTCCCTTTTGGTTTGCAATTGTGATTGTTTTCATTTTTCTCCCTTGGAATTCTTATGTTTCTTTCTGTTTATATCTCTTATATTATAATAGTTTTTGCTCCTATTTAATATACTAAATTGTTATATATTTTGTTTTTATCCGCATACTGATTTATGTTCCAATTATCTATTTCTATTATAGTTATAATCTTTATAAAAAGTCATATGTTACTTTGTACTTTTCATTTTATTTACAACCACA
>CADCQT010000004.1 GCA_902803645.1 uncultured Lachnospiraceae bacterium
CAGCAGACAAATTCCTGTC
Source organism: uncultured Lachnospiraceae bacterium (assembly GCA_902803645.1). Classification (GTDB taxonomy): domain Bacteria; phylum Bacillota; class Clostridia; order Lachnospirales; family Lachnospiraceae; genus Weimeria. Next base: position 20 of record CADCQT010000004.1, read on the forward strand.
CGAATCCGTGCGCATCCTCGCGGAGCGTTTAACTCAGTCGGAGCTTGTACCCCGACTGAGTTAAAAAAAGGAGTTCTATAAGAACTCCTGTCGAATCACCGCCAGCAGATTATCTGTCAGGCTCTGGTTATGCCGCAGGGCCTTCTCCGTGATAAGAAGGATCTCTCCCTGCCGTTTTTTATCTGCCACTCTCCCTGTATCCAGATAATCCATCAGATCAAACATCATAAGAAGCTGTACATACAAGATGGCAAACAAGAGCTGTCGCAGCATAAAATAATTCTCGTAGGCCATTGGATAGAGCTGCTGGATCAGATAAGAAAAATAACTGCGATACTTTTTCTCATACTCCCTATCCTGTTCCATCATCTCACAGACCTTCTCATGAAACCAGGCATCCGCCCCCTCCAAAGGAAGGGAGGACACCTTCCTACTGTAGACCCGGATCAGATGATAGAGCTTAGGCTCCCGGATCTGAAGCCAGCCGTAATCGATATGATTTAAGATCATGCGGTCCAGGGTCGTCACGTGGAAAAAACAGTAGGTAGGATCTGTCAAGATCCCATACTCCCCCTGCCTGTCCTTATCATCCGTAAGTACCACCTCTTTTACCTTATCCCGCATGCTGTTACGCATCATATACTGATGCTGGGACCTGACATAGGCGTAGAGGCTTTGCCATACAACCCCCAGAGAACGGTCCTCTCTCTCCCAGATGTAGGATACGATCTTCTCTCTTTCTGCAAGCAAAAAGGAAAGAAAGTCCTCATCCTCATTCCCCAGGACGTAGAGCGGGAGATATTCCCGATTCGTCTCCCGGAATTCTCCTCTTCCCAGATGATCCATAAACCCGCGAACCGTAGCAGGACAGGAAAGCAAAAGGGTCACCTCTCTGCGATCTCCCATCTCCACCACATTCCTTGGGAAGAGACGGCATACAAAGGGCATCAGCTCCTCATCACCGCTCCACTGGAACATGCATAACCTATCAGAGGTAAAAAAGGGGCAAACCCCAAAGAATCTACGAAAAACTTTGGGGTCTGCCTTTTTCTTAACAAAAGATCGCACATGGCGCCCAAAGGTCCCCTTCAGCAGACGATACTTCTCATAGGTCATATCGTCCACCGGAACCTGCCACCCACGGCAACAATGTCCGGGGCACTCCGACGCCAGGCATTTATAAAATTTACACAGGGAATGTTCATAAGTCTTCATCATCTTATGTCCATTACGAAAGGTCATCAAAGAGCTCTTCCGTATATATTCCATCCTTTGTCAAATCTGCGAAAGCCGCTTCCACCGAATCCCGATCCTCCTGGTAGGTCACACCGAACCAGCTGTCTCCGGTCTCAAGAACCTTGACATTGATCCGATTCTCCTTCAGAAGCTTTTGAACAAAGACCGGAATCAGGAACTCCTCCTTCATAGGATCTCCCTTGCCCCGGCGCAGAACACCGGTAAGGAAGTCATTGAACCCGGTCTCCAGATAGTCCATAAATTCACCGGTAAATCCCCACATGTTCATGGAAACATGAGACAGGGGATCCAGTACCCGATCCGGAGTACAGGGAACATGGTCCTCGTTAAACCCGATATCATGAGTCTCATGGATATCAAGCAGATTCTTCTCCTCATCCACCTGGCAAAGTCCCCTGGTCACCTGACCATGCTCGCTTAAGGTATTCTCAAGAACAAAGCCTGCCATGCAATAGGTATCCCTTGCATCTTCCGGAAGATTCGTCAGGAAATCATGGACCTTGACGAAGGCTTCCTTGCCATAGTAGTCATCCGCATTGATCACTGCAAAGGGACCCTCCACAAGGCTGTGACAGGAAAGGACCGCCTTACCGGTTCCCCAGGGCTTTGTTCTGCCTTCCGGCTTCTTGTGCTTCCCGGGAAGATCATCAATCTTCTGGAATGCATAGGCAACGGAAACATTATGCTGGTGGCAGACCTCTTCGATCCGCCGTCCGATCACCTCGGAAAACTCCTCTTTGATATCCTTACGGATAATAAAAACAATCTGGTTGAACCCGGCTTCAATCGCATCATGAACCGCATAATCCATAATGATCTGCCCCTTTGGTCCGACCTTAGCCAGCTGCTTAACACCGGCACCATACCGGGCACCGATACCAGCTGCCATAATTACAAGTGTAGTGGTAGTATTCATATCAGTCCTCCCCTGCAGACGTCGCGCATTTCCTGTTGTCAATACTGCCAACGTATGTTCAAGTCTCGCGGAACTTATCATTACTTACCCGGGTAAGAAATGACAGCACTAACATCGTATTTGCCCAGGCGCTCTCTGCCATGAAGCCCCTCAAGCTCCATTAAAAAGAGCATCTTCACAACTTCCCCTCCAAGCTTTTCAACCAGGTGAGCCGCTGCCTCAATGGTTCCACCGGTAGCGATCAGATCGTCTACCAAAACCACCTTCTGTCCCGGCTTGATCGCGTCCTTATGCATCTCAATGGTTGCACTTCCGTACTCAAGATCATAGGTCTCCTCTACCGTCTCTGCTGGAAGTTTTCCCTTCTTACGTACAAGTACAAAAGGCTTATGAAGATTGTAAGCTAATGGTGTACCGAAAATAAATCCTCGTGATTCTGTTCCCGCAATCACATCAAAATCCATTCCCTCAAGGAACTTCTGCATCTCATCGATCGCAAGCTGAAAACCATCTGCATCCTGGAGAACCGTGGTAATATCGCGGAACATAATACCCTCTTCCGGAAAATTCGGAATCGTTCTTACATAGTCTTCTACTTTTTTCATGTTAAACTCCTTCAATAGATATTCCCCTACAGTTCATGTCTGTAAGGCGACGAAAAAGCCCCAGCCAGGTCAGGTCCCAGCCGGGGCGTTACAGTCGTGTTAACTATACCCAAAATGTCGGCTTGCGTCAAGTTCACACCCTCAAGGGATCTGTTATCCACGGTTCATACGATCTTCCACTCTCTTAACCAGCTCCGGGAACTGCTCCAAAATATTGGTCATATCCTCGAAGATAAATCCCTTCTTGGTGATATTGGTGGACAGGGTGTCAATATGATCTGCAACATCCTTATAGTATGGCTTAGAAGCCTCCATCGTGGATACCAGATTCTTCATATCATCACTGCAACTGTCGATCACGCCTACCATATCCTTATTGCCGGCCTCGATCTCACCTGCAACAGACTTGATGGAATCCACCACAGCCTCTGTCTCATTGATATGCGTCATGGAATCCTGAATAGCAGAACGTGTGTCATTGATGCTGCTCATAAGACGGTTATTATTCTGGTTCAGCTTCTCCATGGACTCACCGATGGAAGCTACCAATGTCTTAATATCGGATGAAAGAGCATTGACCTGATCCGCAACCACCGCGAAACCTCTTCCACTCTCTCCTGCTCTTGCAGCCTCAATGGAAGCATTCAGAGCCAACAGGTTGGTCTGGTTGGCGATTCCGTTGATGGCATTGACCTTCTCTTCGATCTCATCGAAACTGGTCTGGAATTCCTGGAACACCTCTTCGACTGTGCTGATGGTATCATTCACAGAAGATGAAGAAGTTCTTACGTTATTCATATTCCGATGGGTATCATCTGCTGTAGAAAGCATCTTCTGGATAATCTTCTCGAAATTCTCTGTTACCTCTGTTACTTCTGAAAATCTCTGGTTGAAGGCATCCATGGAATCTGTCACTTCATCCGACTGCCTCTCTACCATCTCAAAGGAGTCCTTGATCTCCGACAGAGATGCCGATGTATTCATCTCCTCTGACTGAAGTTTCTCCTTCTGTTCTAAGATGTAGCTGCCGCTTTCAAGAACCGGTTCCAGTTCCTTCTTAATGTCAACCTTCTCTCTTACCTCAACCGGTTCTGTCTCAACTGCTGCCTTCTTACCTAATCCAAACATATTCATGCCCCTTCCTCATTATTCAAACACAGCACAGACCATGGTCTGGTTCACGTGCTGGTGTAGGTATTGCTCACCTCCGCCGACGTAGCCAGGGAAGGTTCCGAGGGACCCCATGACATCGCCGAGGAATGTCTTAAGATAGCCTTCCTGATTAAACAGAATATACCGATAAATACAGTTCACCGACAAGATCAGCTTCGGATTCGGAACATCCGAACGGATAGCGGCTACGGTATTGCGATTAATCTCTTTATAATCCTGAAGCTTCAAAACAACCAAAGTATCATTCAAATTGATCCTCTTGTAGTTCACAAGAGAACCCCCCGGACCAACTTCGTACATAGAAGAGATAAAGACATCCTCATCTCCCACCAAACGGCCTAGCGGCTGCTGTAGCACATTATCTACGATCCTGCTGCGATCGACCCCTGTCTCCTGGGAGTATACATCCGCAGCACTTCTGTGATCCAGTTCGATCAGCTCCTTGTTCTTCAGATTGACCTTTGTGGCTGTATGCACCGGTCCTCCTGCAGGAGCATAAATATTCTCACGGTACGTATAGACCCTGCCGCTTAAATTCTTAATTAGGATATAAGCGCAGGCATTCTTATAGGTCTTACCGTTAACGGACACAAGAGCGTCCTCCCCCTCCGGCGTTCCGAATACCGAACCACCGATCAGTGCAACATTCTTCTTCTCCAATGTCATATTCACTGTAGATACCATGACCTCTTCATCATTGGTACAAAACTCAAAGCAAATGGTATTATCCGAAGAAGGTGAAATCCTGCGAAGGGACTCCTCCAAATGAAACAGATCGCTAAGGGGAACCGTAGACAGATGCTTGATCACGCCGGCCTCCACAGCCGCATCACCTGTCATAGCAACCACCATCAATCCTGTATTCTCATGAATATCCGCATTGGCATAAAAATAACCTGAAGTTCCGATGATCTGTGCAGAAGGGTATCTGCTCTTAAGAGAAGACGTCACTTCCGAGATCCAATCATACTCACAGCAAAAAATAATACCAACGGGGTCCGTTCCAAGTTGCGCAAAAACATCAGAAAGTGCTTCCTGACAACTGCCTTTGCTGCTGACGATCGTCTTACTTTGCATAGCAAAAACCTCCTATATTTCCCCTGTTTTAGCCCCTCTAAAACGCTAATTCTATTGTACTTTTTTCTTATTGACTCTGTCAATATAAAACCTTTTCCATTTTCCCTCTTGACACTTTTGAAAAAGTGGGGTATATTTCAGTTGCTTTTAATTAAGTGTCTTTTAACTAAAAAGTTTTTAACGAAAAATTGGAGGAAAACAAAATGACATTCGAAGAATTAAAGAGCCTTATCGCAGAGAACTTATCCGTTGACGAAGACAAGATTACCCCGGCTTCCAAGCTGATCGACGATCTGGAAGCTGATTCTCTTTCCATCGTTGAGCTTCATATGGCCATCGAGGATGAGACAGGAGTTTCCATTCCGGATGAGGAAGTTGAGAAGCTTGTTACCGTTCAGGATGTTATGGACGCCATCGCCCGTCATCAGGCCTAAAATCAAGGGAGTAAATCTCATGCAGTTTAGCTTACGTAAGAACATGGAAGAGGAACTGAAGGAGGATCCTTTTATCACATGTAAAAAATGCGGCCGGCGTTCCAGGAAAAGCCAGTGGATCAGCCACTACTATGCCTGCCCGGTCTGCGGGAAACTGAAAAATGTCTCTGCATCCTATCGCTTATCCGTTATTTTCGATAAGGGCAGCATTCGGTTACAAGATCAGAACATTACATCCCAGGATCCTCTTAACTTCCCCGGTTACAAGGAGAAGCTTGAGGCCACCAAAGATAAGACCGGTCTGATGGAATCCGCTGTAACCGCCACCGGAAAGATCGGTGGTCAGAAGGCGGAGTGCATCATCCTTGACAGCCGCTTCTTCATGGGAAGCATGAGCGATGCTGTAGGTGAAAAGGTAACAAGAGGGATTGAATATGCAACCAAGCATCATCTGCCCCTTATCATTTTTGCAGCCAGCGGCGGAGCAAGAATGCAGGAGGGAATCTTTTCCTTAATGCAGATGGCAAAGACCAGTGACGCCATTGAGGAGTATTCCAGAAACGGCGGTCTCTACATCAGTGTATTGACCCACCCCACCACAGGTGGTGTCACCGCTTCCTTTGCCACTCTTGCAGACATCACCCTGGCAGAACCCGGGGCATTGATCGGTTTTGCCGGGCCGCGTGTTATCGAGCAGACCATCGGCAAGAAACTTCCTGCCGGTTTCCAGAGAAGTGAATATTTGTATCAGCACGGTTTTGTTGACAAAATCGTTCCAAGAGAGGACCTTCGCGAAACATTGATGATGCTTTTAAAGCTTCACGGTATGAAGGTTAAGGAGGCTTAGTATGATCCGTAATATCTTAGAACAGGCAGACAAGGTGGACGCAAAACTGGCTGTCCTCTCGAAATCTGCCAAAAAGCATACCATTATGCTCACCAGGAAGGCTCTGACTTCTGAGAGCAAGGATGGGGAAAATGCCTCCTCAGAGGACATTTCTGCCCTTCTCGAAAAAGAGCGGGAGGAGATTCTGCACCTTCAGGGATTAAAAAAGGACCTCTTAGAGCAGTGCCGGGACCTTACCCCTGCCGACCGGGTGGTTTTGGCCCGTCTTAGCAACCGTCCCCACATCACCGATTTTATCGATGCCCTGTTTACAGACTTCTTCGAGCAGAAGGGGGATCACCTCTACGATGAGGACCCCAGTATCTTCGGTGGTATTGCTCTTTTCCACGGGATCCCTGTCACCGTTTTAGGTCACAGAAAGGGAAGCACCGTTGAGGAAAACATGGCATGTCGCTTTGGTATGCCCTGTCCGGAAGGATACCGCAAGGCCATGCGCCTTATGGGACAGGCAGAAAAGTTCGGCCGCCCCATTATTACCTTTATCGACACCCCCGGCGCTTATCCGGGTATGGAGGCCGAGGAACACGGTCAGGGTGAGGCCATCGCCCGCTCTCTGGCCTTTATGAGCCATCTTTCCGTTCCCGTCATCGCCGTTGTTACCGGAGAGGGCAATTCCGGCGGTGCCCTGGCCCTTTCCGTATGCAACCGGATGCTGATGCTGGAGAATGCGGTCTATTCCGTTTTAAGTCCGGAAGGATTCGCAAGTATCCTCTGGAAGGATTCCAGCCGGCATGAAGAGGCCTGCGAGTTGATGAAACTGACGGCTGCGGATCTATACGAGAACGGCATTGTTGACGAAGTGATCCCTGAGCCAAGGGGAGGTGCACAGACGGATCCTGTCAGTGTGTATCGCAGTATTGAGGATGCCATCGCCCGTCACCTTACACCTCTTATGAAGATGTCTCCTAAGGAGATCACCGCCGACCGACACAAAAAATTCCGTAAGCTCTAAGAAAGGTAGATACGTTGTATACCATATCGATTCGATCCACCGGTTATGCACTGCCGGAGAGGATCATAACCAATGATGATCTGTCTCAGATCGTAGATACCAGTGACGAATGGATCTTCCCTAGAACCGGTATCCACTCCCGTCGTTTTGTAGGGGAGGGACAGAGTGCAAATTCCATGGCAATCGAAGCGGCTAAAAAGGCCCTTCGTGCTTCCGGCATCAACAAGGAAGAACTTGGTATTATCCTTGTTGCCACCCTCTCCGGGGATTATGCCACCCCTTCGGTTGCCTGTATGGTACAACAAGCTCTTGAACTTCCAAAGGATATTCCGGTCATGGATATTAATGCTGCCTGCAGCGGTTTCTGCTATGCCCTTGAAACCGCCCGGGCCTTACTGATGGCTGGAGCAGACAAGAAGAGACCCTATGGTCTTATCATTGGAACAGAAGAGCTATCAAAGATCCTGGATATGACAGACCGTAGCACCTGCGTCCTCTTCGGAGACGGCGCCGGAGCTGTGGTGATTGAGGCCGGGGAAGGCGAGGAGGAGGACTACGCCAGCATCTTAGGAGCAGACGGTGGCCTTGCCATCTCCTGCGACGGTGTGGGCAAAGACCATTCCTATGTAAAAATGGACGGAAAAGATGTTTTCCGTTTCGCTGTCAAGATCCTTCCCAGATGCATCCGGGGTCTTTTCAAAAAAAGCGGCACAACACAGGAGGACATTGACTGGTTTGTCTGCCATCAGGCCAATGCCAGGATCATCGACCACGTTGTACGCTTCTTAAAGGCAGACGACAATAAATTTTTCAGAGATATGGATCACCTGGGAAATACTTCCGGCGCTTCCATCCCTCTGGCTTTAGGTGAGATGAATGAACAGGGTCTATTGACCCCCGGTAACAGACTGATGCTGATCGGTTTTGGCAGCGGACTGACCTGGGGAGGTATTCTGCTGAAATATGTGGGACCGGTTCATCGAAATGAAACGGAGTCTTGATATGAAACCTATGTTAAATGAAATCCTGGGAACAAAATATCCGGTGATCCAGGGAGCTATGGCCAATATTGCCACAGGCACTTTTGCCGCTGCTTCCTCCAATGCCGGTGCCCTGGGTATTATTGCTGCCGGCGGTTACAGCCCCCAGCAGCTGGAGGAGGAGATCGCAAAGGCCAGAAGCCTGACCGATAAACCCTTCGGTGTCAATCTTATGCTGATGCATCCGGCTATGGACGAGCTTGCTGACATTGTTGCCAGAGAACACATTCCCTTCCTTACAACAGGAGCAGGAAATCCTGCCAAGTACATGGACAAGTGGAAGGCTGCCGGATGTAAAGTCTTCCCTGTGGTTGCTGCCCCCATCCTGGCAAAGCATCTGGAGAGAAGCGGCGCCGACGCCATCATCGCTGAAGGTTGCGAAAGCGGCGGACATGTGGGAGAAATGGGGACAATGGCCCTGGTTCCCCAGGTCTGCGACAGCGTTTCCATCCCGGTGATCGCTGCAGGTGGAATTGCCGATCACAGACAGTATCAGGCCGCTATGGCATTGGGTGCCTGCGGTGTTCAGGTGGGTACCATCCTACTTGGTTCCAATGAGTGTCCGATCCACGACAACTACAAAGCTGCCGTGATCAAGGCAAAGGGAACCGATGCCATTGTTACCGGACGTATCGGCGGAACACCGGTCCGTGTATTAAAGAACAAGATGACCAGAGAATATATCCGCCAGGAGAAGGCCGGAGCCGGCAAAGAGGAGTTAGAACACTTCACCTTAGGCAGTCTCCGCCGGGCTGTCTTCGAGGGAGACACCGAGACCGGGTCTCTGATGGCAGGCCAGACCTGTGGACAGGTAACTTCCATCCGCAGTCTGTCTGATATTTTCCAGGATATTGTTGAAGGAAAGGAGCAGTCATGAAAACAGCATTCCTTTACGCTGGACAGGGAAGCCAGCACACCGGCATGGGATTAGATCTCTATAACGAGAAGCCGGAATTCAAAGAAGCCTATATCGAGGCAGAGGCCGCAAGACCGGGTCTTCTCTCTGCTATTTTTGATAACACAGACAATATTTTAATGCAGACTGAGTATACACAGCCCGCCATGGTTGCCTTTGCCTGCGGTATCACTTCTCTTCTTGAGAAGGCCGGGATCACACCGGATGCATGTCTTGGTCTCTCTCTCGGAGAGTACTCCGCTCTTGCTGCTGCCGGCGTATGGAACACAGAGGATGCCATCCGCATTGCAGCTTTTCGCGGAAAGCAGATGGCCCTTGCTGCCGAGGGCGGTGAGTGGGGCATGTCCGCCATCCTTGGACTTACACCGGAACAGGTAGAAGACTGCTGCGTAGAAGGTGCTTTCGCCTGCAACTTAAACTGCCCCGGACAGGTGGTCATCGGCGGCGAAAAGGCTGCTGTAGAAGAAAGCGCTGCCAAGGCTAAGGAAGCCGGAGCCAAGCGTTGTCTTCCACTGTCCGTCTCCGGACCTTTCCATACCCCATTTATGAAACCTGCCGGAGATGCTTTACAGGATTTCCTTCCTTCTTTTGATTTCAATCCCTTAAAGACCCCTGTACTCTATAACACCACCGGTGATGATGCAGGTCTTCTCCCGGGGAAAAACATAAAAGAAGACCTCATCCGTATCCTGACCAGGCAGGTACAAAGCCCTGTTCATATGCAGACTTCCCTTGAGAAGCTGTTAAAGGAGGGCTATGACACCTTTGTTGAAATCGGCCCCGGCAAGGCTCTCTCCGGTTTTGTAAAAAAGACCGCAAAAGCCCTAGGGATCTCTTCCGATGACTATAAGATTTTAAACATCGAGACTTTGGATGACTTAGAGAATACCATCAAAGAACTGGCATAAAGGAGATAGTATGGAAGAATTGGAACGATCTGTTGTACTCATTACCGGAGCAAGTGGTGGAATCGGAAGTGCCATGGCAGAGGTCTTTGCCAGATCCGGCTACAACCTTGCCCTTCACTGTCACAGCAATAAGGAGCGTCTTTTGGACCTTGTGAATTCCCTTCTCCCTCTCCTGAAAGAGGACCAGGAAGTGATCACCGTCTGTGGTGATCTCTCCTGCGAAGAAGAGGTGGACCAGGTCCTTGCCCAGGTAAAGGATAAACTGGGAGATATTGATGTTTTGATCAACAACGCAGGTATTACAAGGGATAAACTGCTGATGTCCATGAAGACCGAGGATTTCGACAGTGTCATCGCTTCCAACCTGCGAAGCGTCTACCTCACCTGCCATGGTGTGATCCGCAGTATGTTAAAAAAGCGCCATGGACGTATCATCAACATCTCAAGTGTGGTCGGTGTAAACGGTAATCCCGGACAGGCCAACTATGCTGCCAGCAAGGCGGGCATCATCGGTTTCTCCAAATCTCTGGCTAAGGAAGTTGCCTCCAGAGGCATCACAGTAAACTGTATCGCCCCCGGTATGATCGAGACGAAGATGACTGAGGTCCTTACGGATAAGGCGAAGGAAGCTATTCTTTCCCGCATCCCTATGGGCAGAATGGGGCAGCCCCGGGAAGTTGCCGAGGCTGCACTGTTTCTTGCATCCAGAGCTGCCGGATATATTACTGCTGCCGTCATCCCTGTAGATGGCGGTATGTAAACAGAAAGAGGATTTTACATGGAAAAACGTCGCGTTGTTGTTACCGGTCTTGGGACCGTAAACCCCACCGGTAAAAACTTAGAAGAAAGCTGGAACAATATTAAGGCAGGTTATTGCGGGATCGGTGAGATCACTGCTTTTGACACCACAGAATTTAAGGTAAAGCTTGCAGGTGAGGTGAAGGACTTTGATCCTTCTGACATCATTTCCAAAAAGGAAACCCGCCATATGGCAAGATTTACCCAGATGGCTGTAACAGCTGCCGCTGCTGCTCTTTCCGACGCCGGTCTCACGGTGATCTCCGAAGGTGGCAAGGATGTAGAGGCCGAGCAGGAAGAACTGAAAAAGCACTGCAATCCGGCCAGGATTGGTGTCTCCATCTCCTGCGGTATTGGCGGTCTTGGAAATATTGAAGAACAGCACAGCCGCGGTATGGAAAAAGGATTCGAAAAAGTCAGTCCCTTCTTCGTACCTATGGCCATCTCCAACATGGCAGCCGGTCAGGTCGCCATCCGCTTTGGGCTTAAGGGCATGTGTACCTGCCCCGTTACCGCCTGCGCCGGCGGAAGCAATGCCATCGGCGACAGCTTCCATCGCATCCGCGACGGCTATGAGGAACTTATGGTCTGTGGCGGTGCAGAGAGCTGTATCACAGAGCTTGGCATCGGCGGCTTCTCCAATATGAAGGCCTTATCCCAGAGCAGCGATCCTGCCAGAGCTTCCATTCCTTTTGACAAAGACCGCAGCGGTTTTGTCATGGGTGAGGGTTCCGGTATCCTTGTACTGGAAGAACTTGAGCATGCCAAGGCAAGAGGGGCCCACATCTATTGTGAGATCTTAGGCTATGGCGCCAACTGCGACGCCTACCATATCACCTCCCCGGATCCTTCCGCTGCCGGTGCTTCTGCCTGCATGAAGCTCTGTCTCGAGGACGGTGGAGTTGCTCCTGAGGATGTGGACTACATCAATGCCCATGGAACCTCTACCCACTTAAACGATCTGACAGAGACCAATGCTGTTCACAAGGTCTTTGGTGACCATGCAAGCAAGCTTGCCGTATCTTCCACCAAGTCCATGACCGGTCACCTCTTAGGCGGCGCCGGCGGCGTGGAAGGTGTTTTCACCGCCATGGCTGTTCATGACGGATTTATTCCGGCAACCGTCGGCTTAAAGGAAGCAGATCCGGAATGTGATCTGGATTATGTTCCCGGCGAAGGAAGAAAACAGGACATCCGCTATGCCCTTTCCAATTCCTTAGGTTTTGGTGGTCATAACGCCTGCCTTTTGTTTGGTAAATACGAATAAGAGGAGATGACATGGAACTTACGATCAGAGAAAACCCCAATACCATGAGTGCAGAGCAGATCCGTGCTACTCTGCCTCATCGCTACCCCTTTTTATTAATCGACACTGTGGAAGACTATGAACCCGGAAAATGGGCCATCTGCCATAAGAATGTTTCCAATGCAGAGCCTGTCTTTTCCGGTCATTTCCCAGAGTATCCTATCTTTCCAGGTGTTCTGCAGTTAGAAGCTCTGGCCCAGTGCGGTGCCATTGCTCTTCTCTCCCTTCCGGAAAACAAAGGAAAACTTCCTCTTTTCGGTGGAGTGAAAAATGCCCGTTTCAAAAAACCTGTATTACCGGGTGATATTGTAGAACTCTCCTGTCAGTTAATTCGTCAGCACGGTCCCCTTGGTATTGCCGAGGCTAAAGCTACTGTCAAAGGAAAAACTGTATGTGTAGCCGAGCTTTCTTTTGCTATTATAGAGAAATAATGCTATGATGATAGAGACATTAGATAGAATAAAAGCAGAATGCCTTGAAAGCATTCTGTTTTTGTTCAGCGATTATATAGATCATCAAAGGGAGGATTGGATTTTGCTGCAAAATGTTTTTCGAAGTATCTATAGTAAGCTTCAGCTTCATTTTTATATGCAGGTCTTTTCTGTTTTCGAACACCGGGAAGCTACATTAACTACAGTTGAATTCTTTAGCATGGAAGCCATCAATGCTCTTGATCATCCTACCGCTGCCCGTTTTGCCAAGGCTATGGGCATCTCTGCGCCGAATGCTGCTTACCGAATCTCCAGCTTGATCAAAAAGGGCTACCTCAAGAAGGTCCGTTCCACGAAGGATCTCCGTAGTTATTTTCTTGAGCCCACAGAGAAATACGAGCATTACAACGCAATTAACGAGGATTATCTGAGACGATTGGACGACTTGGTCAAGGAACAGTTTTCTGAAGAAGAATACAATAAGCTCACCGAAATGCTCTCTGTCGTCGATGAAGCGATCCTAAAGGATCTGGAGCAGCCTTCAGGCAAGGCAAAGCTCTCAGACTAGAACGGAGGATATCATGGCAACGAAAGCGTCTTCTCCACTGACTGTGGGGGTCATCTTTTTCGGCAACCGACAGTCCGAATTTTTTGACCAGATCTGGGAGGGAATGATGGTATATTCCAGATCTCTTCCCCCCAATGTTAAGCTGATCCGTAAGGTTTCTGATTTTTCAGCGCAGAGTCAGATCGACCTGATCGACGAACTTGAGAAGGAGGACATCCGGGGTCTTATCATCACCCCTTACAATGATCCTTCCGTTGCAAAACGTCTTAAGGAATTACGTAAGCGGCGCATCGAAGTGGTATGCGTCAATTCCGACATCTCCGGCAGCGACCGCCTGTGTTATGTGGGTCCCAACCCCTACCAGAGTGGTGTCATCGCAGCCGAGATTCTTATGATCTTAGCCCGGGGCAAGGGTGAGATCGGTATCATTACCGGTTCCCATGACATCACCGGTCACGAGGAGCGTGTCCGGGGTTTTGTGGACACCATCAAGCGGAGCCACTGCAATATGACAGTGGAATCCATTCAGGAATGCAAGGATGACGATTACAAGTGCTATGAGATGGTGCAGAAGGTCATGAGAGATCATCCTCTCATCTCCTCCTTCTTCTTTGCCACCTCCGGCGGTATCTTCGGCGGTTGCAAGGGCTTGCACCAGATGACGACCCGAAAGACCTTCAATGTGGTCACCTTC
>CADCQT010000005.1 GCA_902803645.1 uncultured Lachnospiraceae bacterium
ATTGTGGAAGGCTGCAAGGCCTTTTTGTCAACCATAAGGACAGAATAGGACAGTATAGAACAGGAGGAAGAGAAGATGCCATTTATTAATTCAAAGATCAGTGTCAAGATCACACAGGAACAGGAAGAGGAGCTGAAGAGCCGGCTGGGACAGGCCATTGCCATTCTTCCCGGGAAGAGTGAAAGTTGGTTGATGACAGGATTTGAAGATGAATATCATCTGTATTTCAGAGGAGATAACAGTGCCCCCATCGCTTTTGTAGAGGTGTCTGTATTTGGAGGAGAGGATCCACAGGCCTTTACGAATTTGACAGCGGAGATTGCAAAGATTTTTGGAGAGGTCCTTGGAATAGAGGCGGATCATATCTATGTGAAATATAATGCCACCACAAACTGGGGATGGAACGGATCCAATTTCTGATAGGTGGCGAATATGAAGATACAGGAGAGGCTGATGTCCTTACAGGACGAATCCTATGCCAATTTTCAGTCGAAGCTGATTCCCACCGTAGCCAGGGAGAAGATCATAGGCGTTCGGGTTCCACAGGTAAGAAAGCTGGCGAAGGAACTGCTGAGGGAAGGCGATTATAAGGAGTTTTTAGATCAGCTGCCCCATACGTATTATGATGAGGACATGCTACACGGCCTGCTGCTGTCGGAATTGAAGGATTATACTCTTTGTATCCGGAGGATAGAGCAGTTCCTTCCTTATGTAGATAACTGGGCGGTGTGCGATTGTATGTCACCGAAGGTCTTTCGGAAGAATAAGGACTTTCTGCTGGATAAGATCAGGGAATGGACAGCCTCGGAGGATACCTACACCTGCCGTTTTGGTGTAGGGATGCTGATGACTCATTTCCTGGAAGAGGATTTTGAGCCTGAGTACCTGGAGATGGTAGCTTGTATTCAGAGCGAAGAATATTATGTGAACATGATGCGGGCCTGGTTTTACGCAACAGCCCTTGCCAGGCAGTGGGAGGCGACAATTGCGGTTCTGGCTACCGGCAGGCTGGATATTTGGACACATAATAAGACCATACAAAAGGCCAGGGAGAGCTTTCGGATCACGGCGGAGCAGAAGGAACAGTTGAAGACAATGAAGCGATAAGATAGGGAGCAAAGAGTGGCTTTTGCAACTTTTTCCATTTAAAGTGTAAATGAGGGTTGCGCAGGCAACATAAGTGAGGTATGATAACAGAGAATTACATAGTTAATCTTCAGGGCAGGGTGTGATTCCCTACCGGCGGTATAGCCCGCGAGCCGTTAGGCATGATCCGGTGAGATTCCGGGGCCGACAGTATAGTCTGGATGGAAGAAGATACGATGGATGTTGTACGTATTGCCCGTAGTAGATTTCTGCTACGGGTTATTTGTTGGCTGAATCAGTCAATAAAATGGGGAAGGGGTCGCAGGATCCCGAAGAAATCTTGGAGTATAAATGTACATCGTTGGGATAGAGCCATCATAGGAAGCTTTGAAGTTTTCTGTGGTGGCTTTTTTGTGTAATAGAAGGAGATGAGAAGATGCCGGAAGAGAAGTATATGCTTCGGGCGATAGAACTGGCGAAGAAGGGAAGGGGATGGACCAATCCCAACCCTCAGGTGGGAGCCGTGATTGTAAAGGATGGTAAGGTGATTGGTGAGGGTTGGCATCATATCTGTGGACAGCTTCATGCAGAGCGGGATGCACTTCGTAAGGTGAAGGAAGATCCGAAGGGAGCTACCATGTATGTCACATTGGAACCCTGTTGTCACCATGGGAAGCAGCCTCCCTGCACCGAGGCTTTGATGGAAGCAGGAATAGAAGAGGTGGTGGTAGGATCGAGAGATCCCAATCCCAAGGTGGCCGGAGGGGGAGTGAAGGCTCTTCGGGAAGCGGGGATCAGGGTTGAGACAGATTTTATGCGGGAAGAATGTGATGCGCTAAATGACGTTTTTTTTCACTTCATTACCACGAAGACCCCTTATGTCACCATGAAGTATGCCATGACAGCGGATGGTCACATTGCTACCCAGACCGGCAGGTCCAAGTGGATCAGTGGCAGTTTATCCCGGGAAGAGGTGCATCGGATGCGCCATGGACATATGGCCATCATGGCTGGAATCAATACGGTGCTTTTGGATGATCCCACCCTGAACTGCCGGACAAAAGTGCGGGGATATGGGGATGAGGAAGTACTGGTGGAGGGTAAGGATCCTCTTCGCATTATTTTAGACGATCATCTTCAGATTCCCATGGACAGTCAGCTGGTTAAGACAGCAAAGAAGCAGCCCCTTCTGGTGGTCACACTGCCACAGCCCTGGGAGAGGAACAGGGAAGAGGAGGAGTGTCTGAAGGAAAAGGAGCGTAGCCTTCTAAAAGCAGGAGTTGAGGTTTTGCATCTGCAAAAGGATGAAAGCACAGGATGTGTGGATCTTGTAGCGCTGATGGACTACCTTGGAGCCAATTCCATTGATAGTATCCTCTTGGAAGGCGGAGGCGGGGTCAATGCTTCCGCATTAAAAAGTTGCATTGTATCGGAGGTGGATGTTTTTGTGGCACCGAAGGTCTTCGGAGGAGGAAAAAGTCCTGTGGCTGAACTGGGGGTTGAGGATCCTTCTCAGGCACCGCGGTTTACGGTGAAGGAATGCAGACCTGTGGGAGATGACATCTTGATCCGTTATCGCGTGAAGGGAGGAAGAAGTTGTTCACAGGAATCATAGAAGAAAAGGGAACTTTGACAAAGAAAGAGATCACAGGTATTAGTGGAAGTCTTAGAATCAGTGCCTCTCTGGTTTTAGAAGGAACAAGGGTAGGAGATTCCATTGCTGTCAATGGGGTCTGTCTGACGGTCACATCCCTGGGAGAGGGATTTTTTACAGCGGATGTGATGGCAGAGACCCTTCGTAGATCTTCTCTTGGAAGTATTCCTGTGGGTGGTCATGTGAATCTGGAAAGAGCGATGGCAGTAGGGGGAAGATTCGGAGGACATATCGTAAGCGGTCATATTGATGGGACGGGAATTATAGCGTCCATGACAAGGGAGGGGAATGCCACCCTTGTAAGAATTGCAGCAGGCAGGGAGATCTTGGATCTGATTGTGGAAAAAGGATCTGTGACCATTGATGGGATCAGCCTTACGGTTGCGACGGTGACACAGCAGGATTTTACGGTCTCAGTTATTCCTCATACCGGTGATGTAACGACACTGATGGAGAGAAGAGCCGGTGATCCGGTGAATCTGGAAAATGATATGGTGGGCAAATATGTCCAGAAGCTTCTTGGCTTATCGAATGAGACAAAGGAAGAAGGATCTCATGGAATCACACTTGAGATGTTAGAAGCTCTTGCATAACGAATGGAGGATACATATGGAAGAGAAAAAAGAGTATACATATGCCACGATTCCTCAGGCTCTTGAGGACCTGAAGGCGGGAAAAATGATCCTGGTAACAGATGACCCGGAGCGTGAAAATGAGGGAGATCTGATCTGTGCCGGAGAATTTGCTACACAGGAAAACATTAATTTCATGGCGACCCATGCAAAGGGACTGATCTGTACACCCATGAGTATCGAGGTGGCACATGATCTGGGGCTGGATCCCATGGTGACAGAGAATACAGATAACCATGGAACCGCTTTTACTGTCTCAGTAGATCATGTTGAGACGACCACAGGTATTTCTGCAAAAGAGAGAGGGTTTACCATGCAAAAGCTGGCAGATCCTGCCTCAAAGCCTATGGATTTTCGAAGACCCGGACATGTATTTCCTCTGATTGCAAGAGAGGGTGGGGTATTGGTTCGTGACGGACATACGGAGGCAACCGTGGATCTGATGCGGCTGGCAGGTCTGTATCCCTGTGGCGTATGCTGTGAGATTATGAGGGAAGACGGAACCATGATGCGGACACCGGAACTTTGGGAGATGGCAAAGGAATATGACATTACCTTTATTACCATTGCGGATCTGAAGGATTACTGCCGGATCCATGAGAAGCATGTGCATCAGGAGGCTAGTGCTAAGATGCCTACAGCCCATGGTTCCTTCCAGATGTATGGATATGTCAATGATATTACAGGGGAGCATCATGTGGCCCTGGTTAAGGGAGATATCGGAAATGGAGAGGATGTGCTTTGCAGAGTACATTCCGAGTGTCTGACGGGAGATGCCTTTGGATCCCTTCGCTGCGACTGTGGTCTTCAGTTGCAGACATCTATGGAGATGGTGGAAAAGGAAGGTCGAGGCATTATCTTATATATGAGGCAGGAAGGCCGAGGCATTGGACTGATCAATAAGATCAAAGCCTATGCTCTTCAGGAACAGGGATTTGATACGGTAGAAGCCAATGTGAAGCTTGGATTTGCACCGGATCTTCGGGAATACTGGGTAGGAGCACAGATTCTGCGGGATCTTGGGGTGAAATCCCTTCGCCTTTTAACCAATAATCCGGATAAGATCTATGGGCTATCCGATTTTGGAATCGAGATCAAAGAAAGGGTGCCGATCGAGATTGAGCCATCTGCATATGATGCCAAGTATCTTAAGACCAAGCAGGATAAGATGGGACATATTTTTAAGAAGATCAAGGTAAGCTAAAAGCAGAGCAGATACAGGGATAGAAGATAAACAGAGAAAGAGGAAAATATGAGAGAAATCAATGTAGTAGAAGGCAAGGTCGTAGCAGATGAGAATATGAAGGTAGCCATTGTGGCTTCCAGATTTAATGAGATCATCGTCAATAAGCTTCTTGGAGGAGCGGTTGATGGTCTGGTCCGTCACGGAGTAGAAGAGAAGAATATTACAGCAGCCTGGGTTCCGGGGGCTTTTGAGATCCCTCTGACAGCCCAGAAGCTGGCAGAATCCGGTAAGTATGATGCAGTAATCTGTGTGGGAGCTGTGATCCGTGGACAGACATCCCACTATGACTATGTATGTAACGAGGTGAGCAAGGGAATTGCACAGGTATCCTTAAACAGCAAGATTCCGGTGCTTTTTGGTATCGTAACAACAGAAAATATAGAGCAGGCCATTGCTCGGGCAGGAAGCAAGGCGGGCAACAAGGGATACGACTGTGCTCTGTCTGCTATTGAGATGGTCAACCTCCTTCACCAGATCTAAGGATATACTTTTGTAATTATTCGTCTAAAATGCTATACTTGTGTGCGTAAGTGGGTTTTTTCCCGGATGTGGACAAGTATAGCATTTTTTGGGTATTATTTATGCATTTTATTGGAATTACAGGCGGCGTTGGTGCCGGTAAAAGTGAAG
This sequence comes from uncultured Lachnospiraceae bacterium, assembly GCA_902803645.1. Classification (GTDB taxonomy): domain Bacteria; phylum Bacillota; class Clostridia; order Lachnospirales; family Lachnospiraceae; genus Weimeria. The sequence continues at coordinate 5,249 of CADCQT010000005.1, forward strand.
TACTGACATACCTTGAGAAGCATTATCCGGTGATCGTTCTTCGGACGGATGATCTGGCCAAGGAATTAATGACGCCGGGCCATTCCTGTTATGATAAATTTCGGGCGGCATTCCTTCACGAGGATGTATTTGAAGAGACAGAAGGGCAGGCGACGAAGGAACCTCCTATGGATCGGGGGAAGCTTGCAGATCTGATCTACAAGGATCCGGAGAAGAGACAGCTTTTGAATTCTATTGTGCATCCTGCTGTTAAGGAAGAGATCCTGCGAAGGGTAGCCAGAGCCAGAAGAGATGGTAGCGTGGCGGCTTTTTTCGTAGAAGCAGCCCTTCTTATCGAAGAGGGATACGATGCGGTATGCGACGAGCTCTGGTACATTTATGCCGACGAGAAGACCAGGCAGGAGAGACTTCGCGCCAATCGGGGCTACAGTGAGGAGAAGATCCGTGGGATCTTTGCAGCCCAGCTTCCAGAGAAGGTTTTCCGGGAGAAGTGTCAGGTGATCCTTGATAATACCCGTGGAATAGAAGACGATTTTATAGAGGTAAAAAGGGCTATGGAGCGCCTTATGAAGCCGACAGAGGACAAGAAGAACATGATCGACGTAGAACAGGCAACACAGGATAAGATGCAGGATAGAGATTTTGTTTATTCTCTTGATATCGGTACCCGTAATGTGGTGGGTACCGTAGGATATCAGGTTGAGGATGGATTTAAGACCGTTGCAATGTGCTCTATGGAGCATGACAGCCGGGCGATGCTGGATGGTCAGATCCACGATATCGGACGTGTATCCAAGATCATTCGCAGTGTGACGGATCAGCTGGAAGAGCAGCTTGGCTTTAAGCTGAAGGAAGTCTGTATCGCAGCTGCGGGACGTGTTCTTCGTACCGTGACCACCCGTGTGGAGATGGTTTTCGATGAAGAGACGGTTGTAACAGGTGAGGATATCAATACCCTTGATCTAATGGGAGTAGATAAGGCACAAAGGGAGATCAATGAAGATGATGGTCCCTACCATTTCTACTGTGTCGGATATTCAACCATGAAGTATTTTCTGAACGGAGAATTGTTCTCAAGTCTGGAGGGACATAAGGCGTCAAAGATCGAAGAAATCATTATCGTTACCTTTCTTCCGGATGATGTGGTGGATGGTCTGTATTCTGCGGTGGAACGGGCGGATCTGGAGGTTGCCAATATGACATTGGAGCCTATTGCAGCCATGAATGTGGCAATCCCGGTGAACTATCGTATGCTGAACATCGCCCTTGTGGATGTGGGAGCAGGAACATCGGATATCTGTGTGACAAAGGACGGAAGCATCATTGCCTATGGCATGATCCCCTATGCGGGAGATGAGCTGACAGAGGTGATCGTTCAGGCGTTTCTGGTGGATTTTGCAACAGCAGAGAAGATCAAGAAGGAGTCTACGGAGCTTAAGGAGATCACATATGAGGATATTATGGGGATCTCTCATACCATTCCGGTAGAGGAGGTATGGAAGCTTACGGATCCTGTTATGGAGAAGATCACCAACGATGTCGGTGAGAAGATCATGGAATTAAACGGCGGCAACCCGGTGGCGGCCACCTTTGTTGTTGGCGGAGGCGGTAAGGTTCACGGTTTCTGTGAGAACCTTGCAGATAAGATGAACATTATGAAGGAACGTGTGGCCCTTCGTGGTGAAGAGGTCATGAAGAACATCCAGTTCCCGGAGGGAATCGAAAAGGATCCCCTTTTTGTTACTCCCATCGGTATCTGCCTGAATTACTACGAGCAGAAGAATAACTTCATCATGATCCACTTCAATGATGAGATGATGAAACTTTTTGATAACGGACATTTAAAGATCATCGATGCTGCCATGCAGGCAGGAATGGATACAGCGGAGCTTTTCCCCAGAAGAGGAAAAGAGATTCACTTCATGGTCAACGGCACCGAGCGGATGTTAAAGGGCCGGGAAGGGGAGTCTGCCCGTGTACTTATGAACGGACATGAGGCTTCTTTGAATACACAGCTGATTCCAAATGCTACAATAACAATTGAAAGTTCCACTGTGGGTACCGAGGGTGTGATGCGGATCGATCAGTTAGAGGAGTTTACCTCTTCTACTGTGACCTTCAATGTGAACGGTTCCTTTGTTACCTGTCCGAAGTTTGTAGAGGTGAACGGTAGTCTTGAACCGGCGGATTATATCATTCAGAACGGGGATGATGTAGAGACTCGTAACTACTATACATTAGGGCAGCTTGCAGCTTTTATGGACGTAGAGGTGGATCCGAACTATCAGATCCTTGTGAACAACAGGGAAGCGGATATGAATACCCTGATCTATGAGAATTTCAGTATCGAGTGGACGCTGACAGGTTTTGGATTAAAGGATGGGGATTATGTTCCTGAGGGTATTGCCGTAGTGGAAGAGGACTTTGAAGAAAAGAATATCCAGGCAGCTCGGGAGATTGAGCCGCCTAAGCCGAAGCTTACGATCCATGTTACAGTGAACGGACAGGATATCACAATGGATGACAAAGAGGACTATATCTTTGTAGATGTGTTCAATTTCATCGATTTTGATATCCATGAAGCAAACGGAAGAACAGCAGAGGTCCTGTTGAATGGTAAGCCTTGTGGATATGCAGATCCTATCAAGGAGGGAGATGTGATCCGGGTCGGCTGGAAAGAAAAGGAATAAATCTATGTCAATGGAACTGTTTAGTATAGCCAGTGGAAGCAGTGGAAATTGTATCTGCGCAGGTAATGATCAGCACCATGTGCTTATCGATGCCGGAATCAGTGGCAAGAAGATCGAGAACGGCATGAATGCTATGGATCTTACCACCAGGGATATGGATGGCATTCTGGTGACCCACGAACATACAGACCATATTGCAGGACTTGGTGTATTAATGCGAAGATACGGGTTGCCAGTATACGCAACAAAGGGTACGATAGGAGCGATGCTTTCCGGCGGTAAGCTGGGGAAGGTGGATGAGAGTCTGTTTCATCCTATCACTGCAGATGAGAGCTTTGCCATAGGAACACTGGATATACATCCCATCCCCATCTCCCATGATGCGGCGGATCCGGTGGCCTATATCATTAAGGATCAGACCTCCGGTAAGAAGGTGGGAGTGGTAACCGATCTTGGAACCTATGATGATGCCATCATATCTAAAATCAGTGATCTGTCGGCGATCCTTTTGGAGGCTAATCATGATGTGAATATGCTTCAGGTGGGGCCTTATCCCTATCAGTTAAAACGGAGAATACTGGGAGAGAGAGGACATTTGTCTAATGAGACAAGCGGTCAGCTCCTTGGTAAGATCCTTAATG
>CADCQT010000006.1 GCA_902803645.1 uncultured Lachnospiraceae bacterium
AGGATGCGCACGGATTCGGACAGGAATTTGTCTGCTGAAGCAGACCCGAATCCGGCGCGCAAGACTCGCGAGCGAGTCTTGACTTTGTAAGGGGGTAGAAATGAAAAAGAAATATGCATTTTTGATTTGTATCGTTGGTGCGTTATCCATGTTCTGTGGTTGTACCGGTACACAGAGTACTTCTGCAAGAAATATCCAATCCAACAGTAAAAGGATTCAGAATCCTCAGATTGAAAAAATAGAATCGGATGTTGCGGATCTGCCGGGCAAAGAGAGAATTCGTTTGACCTATAACACAGATCCGAAGCTTTCGGATGCAATGTCGACCGTTGATGTTTTCGCAGGGAAGAAATTGATTTGGACGAAAAGTTATGATCTGCATAACGGAACGGATTGTGGTCTGTATATCATTAAAAATAACGGAAGACCTTGTTTTCTGGAAACGTCAAATGAAATTAGACAAGGAACAGGGGATTATTATTATCAGGTATTTCGATTTGATTCGGAAGGTAAGATGGATGTAATATCCTCGGATTCTGTTGATTTTACCGTTACAAAGCAGAATGTAGTGACCGGAATCACAAAGAATAAACTGACGGGCTATGCAAAAAAGCTTAATCATAAGCTAAAGGATGTTTCAGCGGGAATTCTTTCTTTCAATCAGGATAAGGCATCCTATTATCCGGGAGTTGTTGTGAAGAGTGAGAACTATAGCACGCTCTGCCGGAATTTAAATGTTTCTGCCGGTAAGTCTATTTCTTCTAATCTCAATCGGGTGATTGCAACTTTTCCGATGAAAAATGGGGCGGTGGATACAGCAAAGTTTATGGCAAATGGCATAATCTATCCTCTGAATCTGAAACGGACATCTGGAGAGAAGCAGAGTGTTAATCTGGATGCTTCGACTGTGACGATGGGAGAGATACTGGAACTGTATTTACCTCAGTTTGGTTCAAAGGGCAGATGGGAAACGGATTCAAAAACAAAACCATATGTTTCTGTTAATGACCAGGAGGATTCCAAACTTGCACACCTTCGTATTGCGACAACAGAGGGTATGTCAGATATTCAGCTTGTCTATAGAGCCGGTTCGTCTACAGGTAAGAAGTCAGGTTTTACCCTGTTACTTCATATCAAATAATTATGATCTAAAGGTATTAGACCATATCAATCTATCCATGTCTACCGGGAAAATCTATGGAATACAAGGGAAAAACGGATCCGGTAAGACTATGTTGCTTCGTGCCATCAGTGGACTGATCTTCCCTGATCAGGGTAGGGTCACCATCGATGGGAATGTCATTGGAAAAGATCTTGATTTTCCAAAGGATATGGGGATTTTGATTGGCTATCCGGATTTTATTTCCTATCTGTCTGCCTTCGATAATTTAAAGCAATTAAATCATATTCGTAAGAGGTCTAGCGAAGAGCGGATGCATGAGGTACTTAAAGAGGTTGGATTATAGGATGCGGGGGATAAGATCTTCCGTCGTTTTTCCATGGGAATGAAACAGAAGCTGGGAATTGCTGCCGCTCTAATGGACCATCCGAAGCTTTTGATTCTGGACGAACCGACCAATGCCCTGGATAGGGAAAGTGTGGCGAATCTTCGGAACCTTCTTATAAAGGAAAAGGAGAGAGGATGTTGTATCCTTCTCTCCTCTCATGACAAAGAAGAAATCGAAGCTTTGTCAGATGAAGTTATTCAGATGGAAGATGGTAAGCTGATCGGATCCTTCTCTGGCGGTAGATGAAGTAGATTAAAATGATGATGGAGCAGATGCTCCAGCTGATGGGATAGCAATACAGGATGGTGGGGACACTGGCCCTTGGAACAAGGAACTTGACCCAGATGATCCGGTAGATGCAGATTCCCAGAATATTTGTGATGGTTGAGACCATAACATAGTTTTCAGCTCGCAGAGTCGCTCCGAGGATTTCGGAGATTGCAAAGACCCAGTAAAAGGGAGCAATGTCTCTGGACATGGTGATTCCGATATCGATCACATGCTGATCTTGCGTGAAGATCTGAAGAAGGGTAGGGGCATTCAGTAGCACAAGCCCTCCAAGGAAGATAGCGGTTACAATCTCCATTGCCAGAACTTCTCCGGTAGCTTTTTTGATTCGATTCCATTTCCCGGCTCCGAAGTTCTGTCCCACAAAGGTGGTAATGGATACGGAGAAGGCCTGATTGATCATCCACCATAGTCCATCGATTCTTCCATAGGCCGTCCATGCCGCGATAACATCAACACCTCTGGAGTTTAGGGTGGACTGAACGATCATATTGGAGACAGAGAACATACTTCCGGCGATTGCAGTAGGAAGGCCGATCTTTAAGATACGGCCAAGCATTCTCGGATTCATATGAAGCTTATGAAAGGACAGTCGCATACCGACTGTCTTTTTCATTAGAAGCCATGTAATGAGAAGGGCCGATATTCCCTGGGAAATATCGGTTGCAATGGCTGCGCCCAGGACACCCAGGTGTAGTGCCCAGACGAAGATTAAATCCAATACCACATTGACACTGCAGCAGACCATAAGAATATACAAAGGCCTCTTGGAGTCTCCAATAGCGCGGAGAATACCGGAGCCGATGTTGTAGATTAAAGTCAGGACAAGTCCTCCCATTAGAATGCGCACATAGGTGGTGGAACTGTCCAGCAGGTTAGAAGGGGTCTTGAGGAGGAGAAGGAATGGACGTGCCACAATGATTCCTATGATCCCGAGAAGGATCCCTCCCACCAGAGCAAAGGTGTAGGCGGTATGCAGAGCATCATCCACTTTCCGGTCTTCCTTGGCTCCATAGTGCTGTGCGATGATGACGGTGGCGCCGGTGGATAATCCCATGAAGAAACTGAAGATAAAGTTCAGAATCTGACCGGAAGACCCTCCGACGCTGGCTAAAGCCTCCTTGCCGGCGAATTTACCCACAACAGCGGCGTCAAAGGTATTATATAGCTGCTGAAAAAAAGCGCCTATTAATATAGGAAAGAAAAAAATCAGAATCTGCTTCCAGATGACGCCGGTTGTGATTGGATTGGTATCTTTTTTTAGGATTTGTTCTGACATGGTTAACCTCGATTTCATAATGTATCTACGAAAACTAGCCTATTTTACCACCCGCTTCTACATGATTCAAGCAGGCGGAAAAAAAATCATGGAAAACACAGGGGAGCTTTTTCTATAAAATCTGTTTACAGGGGTTAAAAAGTCTGAAAATATCATTGTAACAAAAAAATAGATTGTTTATAATGAAAAAAAGTGGGTACGAAACATCTAAACAGTTACAGAATGAGAAAGGGGCATATATGCTGAAGGAAGTTGCACTGCAGAGCGAACCTGCGGAAGAGGAATTACAGGCCCAGCTTCAGATAGAGAAGGCGAAGCTGGCAGGTTATCAGAACAAGATTAAAGAGGCAAAACTGCCGGTGATGGTGATTTTCGAGGGATGGGGGGCTGCCGGTAAGGGAAGTGTCATCGGTAAGGTAATCCGGAATATTGATCCCAGATTCTTTAAGGTCACTTCCATGGAGGTGGCTCCCACGAAGGAAGAGAAGCGGTATCCTTTTATGCATCGTTATATGAAGGTGATTCCTGAGGCGGGAAAGTTTGCCTTCTTTGATACCTTCTGGATGAAGGAGGTCGTAACGGGGGTTCGAAACCATTCGCTGGAGGAGGATACCTACCGGAAGCGGATCGAAAGTATCAACGTTACAGAACGTTCTCTTCATGATAATGGTTATCTGATCATTAAGTTCTTCTTTGAGATCGATAAGAAGGAACAGAAGAAGAGACTTAAGGCTTTGGAAGAGGATAAGAATGCCAAGTGGCGCGTTAGTGCGTCAGATGAGGATGAGAATAAGAACTACGAGGATTATGAGAAGATCTACGACAGGTTCTTAGAGGATACCAACCAGCCGGGAGCCCCTTGGTATATCATCGATGCGAAGAAGAAAAAGTGGGCACTGCTCCAGGTCCTTTCCTATTTAAATCAGGGAATCGATACAGCACTTAAGAACCATGCCATGGCATCTCCCATTCTTCAGAATCCCTATCCTCTGGTTAAGATGCCGAAGCTGGATGAGGTGCCCCTGGAGGATAAGGTCTTAACAGATGAGGAGTATGAAAGCCGGCTTAAGTCTCTGCAGAAGGAACTGGGCGAACTTCATAATAAGCTGTACCGTAAGAAGATTCCTGTGATTATCGCATACGAAGGCTGGGATGCAGCCGGTAAGGGAGGTAATATCAAGAGAATTGCCGGAGCACTGGATCCGCGAGGATACGAGGTGATTCCCATTGCAAGTCCCGAGCCACATGAGAAAGCCAGACATTTCCTTTGGCGATTCTGGAATCATATCCCAAAGGATGGACATATTGCAATC
>CADCQT010000007.1 GCA_902803645.1 uncultured Lachnospiraceae bacterium
TGCTTCCTCTTTTTTCCCCCGCAGATGGCTCTTTTCTTCTTCTCCGGGGGTTTTTTCTCTTTCGATGCCTTCTCTAGCTTCTACTGCTTCCTCTTTTTTCCCCCGCAGATGACTTTTCTTGCCTTCTCCGGGGGATTTTTCTCTTTCAATGCCTCTCTTGCTTCTACTGCTTCCTCTTTTTTCCCCCGCAGATGGCTCTTTTCTTCTTCTCCGGGGGTTTTTTCTCTTTCGATGCCTTCTCTTGCTTCTACTGCTTCCTCTTTTTTCCCCCGCAGATGGCTCTTTTCTTCTTCTCCGGGGGATTCTGTTCTTCCAATGCTTACCTTGACGCAGCCTGCTTTTTGATCTGCATAACACATGATACGCCTACGCCTCAAACTTCCGCGTAAAATCACATCCTAAACATAAAAACTCTCTATACTCCTATCGCAACCGCAGCAGACAAGCTGCAACCGGCAAAACTCAGCTAGCAAACCCCAACACAACAAAACCCTGCACAACAAAACCCTGCACAACATCCCCCAGCACAACAAAACCCAACACAACAAACCGCCGGGGCCAATTGTCCCCGGCGGTTTGCCATCCAATATTCATATGAAGAAAAGAACGCTATGAAGAGAAGGAATCATAAAAATCCTGAAGCTCCTCCTCTGTAATCTCCGCCTCCGGCTTGGTCAGTGTGAAACGGATCTCCTTGGCGTCAAGACCGCTTCCGGCGAAGAAGATCCGGACAGTCTCGTACTTGGTGTGGATCAGGATATCCGTGTCGATGGTCATGTCCTCACCGCCGGTACCATGGAAGCTGAAGTTGGCTACCGGAATGTTCTGGATGAAGAGGGCCACATTGATCTGAGAGAGCTCTCCCAGCTCACTGCTTCCGGTGAAACTCATCTTATAGAATCCTCTCTCCTGAACATCAATACCGAAAGCATATTCGCTGCCTCGATCGGTGTTCACACCGGTCATATCAATGACGGTTCCGTCGCAGACCTTCACATACTCGATATCTGCCGGATTGATCTCCTGCTTCTCACTGGTGTAGTTCACCAGCTCCAGTTTCTCATCCTCACCTAACAGTCTCGTCATGGCATGGGTGTGGGTCAGGAAACCACAGATGTTGCCTGCGCAACGTACCAGCTGACCACGGGTCAGGGTACCGGCTTCTAGCTCCTCTATCAGATTATCCTCGGTGGAATTTACTCCCGCCTCGGGGCATACTGCGTAGAAATCATTGCCGGCTCTTACCATTCTGGCAAAATCATTTTTGGAAATCCCGGTCTTAAGATCCCCGATATCAGCCCACCAATCTGTCATAACGATACCATCAAAGCCCCACTCACCACGAAGGATACAGGTATTTAAGTCATGGCGACTGTTGGTCCAAATTCCGTTTACCGGACCATAGGTGGTCATAATGGAATCGGCGCCGCCTCTTACAGCAATCTCAAACCCCTTTAGATAGATCTGGCGAAGGGCTCGCTCGGAGACCACACTGTTCATGCTCTGTCTGCACTTCTCCTGGTTGTTGGCACAGAAATGCTTGATGGTTCCGGTGTTGCCGGCGCTCTGCAGACCCTTCACCTGAGCTAATGCCATGACACCGGTCAGGAGAGGATCCTCGGAGAAATATTCAAAGTTACGACCGTTTAAGGGATAACGGTGAATATTGATGCCGGGGCCTAAAAGAGCATCCACATTGTTCTTATACATCTCAAGACTTTGGAATCCATACAGCTCTGTGTTCAGCTGAGGATTCCAGGTACATGCCAGAAGGGTTCCACTGGGGAGAGAAAAAGCTCTCGCTCCGCAGTCCAGGCGCATACCGGATGGGCCGTCGGAGCAGCAGGCAGCGGGAATACCAAACCCGCTGAGGACATCCGAAACACCCCCAAAGGCAGCCGCTGTTCCCGGAGTCACCCTAGGACTTCCCATACCTTCTCCCCGGACAATAGCCGTCAGATCCTCATCACTAAGCTGAGCCAGGAAATCCTCCATAGAAGCTTCCCCGTCTCTTACATCCTTAAGCCGGATCCCCTGATCTCCGGTGTAAGCCTTGCAGGAAGGCTGATCCTCATGGGCTCTTATGTTATCCACATCCTCTGCCACAGGAACCTCTTCCCAGGCGATGGTATAGCTACCATCCGCCTCAAGAGAAGCCTTGATACGATTGAATTCCTTCTCCGGAGCCATCTGGGTGGTAAGCTGCTCTACCACCTTCGTCTCCTCTAAGGTATAGGAACCGATCTCCTCTATCTCCCTTACATTCGATCCTATGAAAAAGCGATAGGTACCGGCCTCATGTACATAAGCACTCCTGTGACCTGTGACACCGGAATCATCATAGGAGGCAAAATAGTACTTCTCCCCGGTAATGGTAAGTAATTCACTCTCCCCCGGTGCTAGCGTCTTCGTCTTGGCAAAGCCTGCAAGAGCAACAGCCGGCTGACCCAGACTTCCCTGAGGGACAGATACATAGAGCTGAACCACTTCCTTACCCGGGAAGGCGCCGGTGTTTGTCACTTCCACAACCGCCTCTACTATGTCATCCCCCTCCGGAGATGTTGCCTGTGCAACAAAACTCTTCCCTTTGATCTCAAAGGTGGTATAGGAAAGTCCATACCCAAAGGGATAGAGAACAGCATCCTTATGGAAGGTCTCATAATAACGATACCCTACATAGATATCCTCGGCATAGCAGTTCTCCTTAAGATCTCCAAAATGTCCATAGGCAGACGCATCCCGAAGATCCTTAAGGATGGTATCGGATAAATGTCCGCTGGGAGATACTCTTCCCATCAGCACATCAGCAGTTCCAAGACCACCAATCTCTCCACCGGCCCAGATCATCATAATGGCATCCGGAGCGATCCTGGTGATCTCTGTCATATTAAGAGGAGCACTGACATTCATCAAGAGGATCACCCGGTCAAAAACACCTCTTACCTTCTCCAGCATATCCACTTCCAACTCGGAAAGGCCATAGGCTCCCGGAGTATCTGTAAAATCCTGCTCTTCCCCTGCGGTACGTCCGATAACCACAATGGCAACATCAGACTCTTCTGCCGCCGCCTTCACCACCTTATCGGTAAGAGGCATCTCCGGCTGGGACCAAGGTTCATTACCAAACCCCATACCCTTATTGAAGGGAACTTCCTTCTCGAAGGCAAGGTACTTCTCCCGAAGACCTTCGTTTATGATAACATCCTCCAGGTCTAAGGCATCCATAATGCCCCATACCTTATCCACATTCACCATACCTCCGGAACCGGTGCCACTCTTATAGTAATTGTTCTGCATCCGGCCAAAGACTGCTACCCTGCTCTTTTCCTTAAGAGGAAGGACGCTGTGGTCGTTCTTTAAAAGCACCACGCCCTCGGCAACAGCTTCCCTTGCCTTATCCGTATATTTCTGCCAATCCAGTATCATAGCATTCACTCCATTAAAAACTCATACAGGGGATCCCCCTGCCACACATAGGAAATATTAAAAAATGTACCATATCAGGAAGCTGATTTATATCAGATTTGCTACATTTTATATCAGATCCAATACCTTAGACACTGGCAACGTACATAGTCAAGACTCGCTCGCGAGTCTTGCGCGCCGGATTCGGGGAATCTCGAATCTCTAGCCGATATACTTTTGCAACAGACGATATAACTGTCCAATGTCAAAAGGTTTTGCAATATGATCGTTCATTCCTGCCTTAAGGGCACATTTCCTGTCTTCCTCAAAGGCGTTGGCTGTCATAGCGATGATGGGAACCGTCTTTGCCTCCGGCAGATCTAAGGAACGGATTACCCTGGTGGCTTCATATCCATCCATTACCGGCATCTGAATATCCATCAGAACCGCATCATACCGCTGGGGGTGATCCAGGAAGAGATCCACAGCCTCCTGTCCGTTTTCAGCCTCATCCACCACCATTTTCTTCTCCTCAAGAAGGATCCGGGCGATCTCCCGGTTAATAAGAATATCCTCAACCAAAAGGACGTGCTTTCCTTCAAGGGAGCAGACGATCTCCGGTTCAGTTCTTCCCAGCTGCTTCTCCTCCTGCTCCGTCAGATCACGAATCTCTAAGGGGAGATCAATGGTAAACGTGCTGCCCACGCCTACCTCGCTGTCCACCTGGATACTGCCCCCCATAGAATCCACGAGATGCTTTACAATGGCCATTCCAAGACCGGTGCCCTGGATCCCGGATACCGTAGAGGTCCTCTCCCGCTCAAAGGGTTCAAAGATCTTTGTAAGGAAGGCCTTTGACATACCGATTCCGTTATCCCGTATCAGGAAACGATAGATGGGCTTTTGCAAATCCTCTCCCTCCATCTCGGTAATGGTCAGATCGATCTGTCCTCCCACCTCTGTAAACTTAAAGGAGTTGGAGATCACATTGATAAGGATCCGGTTGATCAGCTTGATATCACAGTAGACCCCCTCATGCTCTACCTCGTCGCAGGCAACGGTAAAGGTAATATTTTTCTCTCCCGCCGCCGCCTCAAACATACTCTCCACTCCCCGGCAGAGGTTCCGAAGAGATCCCGTCTGAGGATGAAGCTCCAACTTGCCGCTTTCGATCCGCGACATATCCAGGATGTCATTGATCAGTCCCACCAGATGATCGGAAGACATGGAGATCTTCTCCAAGCTGTCACGCAAAACCTCCGTCTCATCCTGATGACGAAGGGCAAGATCCGTAAGTCCCACAATAGCATTTAAGGGTGTTCTGATATCATGGGACATATTAAAGAGGAACTCACTCTTGGCACGGGATGCCTGCTCCGCCGCTGCCTTGGCAAGGGAGAGCTGATGGTTGGCCTGTCCGAGCTTCCGCGCCGATACAACGGTTCGAACCAAAAGGGCACTGATCAGTACGAAAAAGGCAGATACGATCAGCATGACAAAGGGAATGTTATCTTTTACAAATTCTGCAATTCCAACCTTGCGGTACTGATAGGAATTCCTGGCAAGGGTGGCATAGATATCCGCATCATCCAATGTCCCTGTCAGCTTGGAGATAATAGAGTAGAGCATCACATCCTTATCCGTTGTGGCAAAGGACTGTTCCACCGACACTCCGGTCGCAATAGCGGTAAGCTTATAATCTTCAAGTACCTCCCGATAGATATCCAGACGGTAGTCACTGACGATCATACAGTCCACTTCTCCCTTTGATATCGCTCTGACACAGGCAAGGGGAGACTTGTATCTTTTACAGGTCCATTCAGGGAAATGATTGCGAAGGATGGTCTCCGGCGCATCATCGTCCCGGACAACGGCCACCTTGTTTTCCCCCTGGACATCGAAGTTATCCACATTCGCCTGCCGTGTCAGTGCAAGATACCGGTTTTCTCCAAAGCCTGCTGTAACCAGCAGATTGGACTTCTCTGCATCATAGTCACTGTAATACACAGGGAAAACAATATCCACTTCTCCCCGCTTCAGAGCCTGAATCGCCTCCCTTGTGGTGGTATACTCATGGGCTTCAAACTGCACTTTGGCATTTTGCATACTGTCAGCCGCCTGCTCCATAAACTCCTGGAGAAGCCCCACTACTTTACCGTTCTTTCTGGCGCAGAATGGAAGGAAATTGGAGCGGTATCCGATCCGGATCCTGCCGTGAGACTTAAGCCAGGCCAGCTCCTTAGAGGTAAAGTAACGACTTCCGCCCCCGTTGGCAATATACTTTTCATCCAAATACTGATTGAATCCCCGGTTCTGGCTGAGGACCTGGTTCATGGCTGCATCCAGCTCCTGCTTCAGCTCAGGCTTATTCTTATTGATTGCAAAATAAAAATCCGAAGAACCGATGGTTGCCACAGGAACCGAGTCCTCCATGAACTTATGGAAGGCGCCAAAATCAATAAAGGCATCAAAATCACCGCCCCGAAGCCGCATGGCATGCATCTGCTCCGTCTCTTTTACTTCTAAAAGCTTTGCATGGATATGATTCTCCTTCGCCCAGGCCTTATACATATCCTTTTGAATACTGCCGGCGCTGACACCGATTCTCTTCCCGTTCAGAGAAGACAGATTCTCCGGCGTGATCTCATGATTCTCAGAAGTCACATAGATATGGTATTCCTCATTGCCCATGGGACGGGAAGAAAACAGCATATGCTCTGCCCTCTCCTTCTTATAGGAGACATCCGTCATGAGATCGATCTCTCCCTTTTCAAGCTTTTCTAAAAGCTCGGACCAGCCGCCTTCCACATACTCGTATTTCCAGCCGGTCAAGGCAGCGATCTTCTGCTGGTATTCATAAGCATAGCCACTTCGTCGCCCGTTCTTATCCATCTTATTGAATTCCGAGTCGTACCATCCCACCCGGATGACCTTCACCGGCCCGGGCGTTGTAGCCCAAACCGGCACTCCGGAAAAAAGGATCAAAACAATGGACAAAGCCAGTAACAGAAACTTTTTCATCCTCATGTCACCCCCAAAAGCAAGTGATTAGTGTGCATCGTACCAGTTGCTTCCCTCTTCCAAATCTATCTCCAGAGGAACCAGAAGATCCGCAGCATGGTGCATTTCCTCATCCAGAATCTTTTTCACAAGATCCTTCTCCTCCACTTTTGTCTCGATGAGAAGCTCATCATGGACCTGAAGCAGAAGGCGGGAAGTACGTTCTTCCCAGCGAAGTCTCTGCCATACATGAAGCATGGCAATCTTGATGATATCCGCTGCACTTCCCTGGATCGGCGCATTCATAGCCACCCTTTCTCCAAACTGGCGCTGCGCATAGGCTCCGGAGGAAAGCTCCGGCATAGGACGGCGCCTTCCGAACATGGTAAGGGCCACACGGTCTCTTTTGGCAGAAGCTATCAGCTCATCCAAATAATCATGCAGACCCGGATAGGCAGCAAAATAGTCATCAATATACTGCTGTGCCTGATGCCTGGAGATATCCAGGTTATTGCCAAGGCCAAAGGAACTGATACCGTAGACGATTCCGAAGTTTACCGCCTTGGCCGCCCGACGCTGAGAAGGGGTCACCTCTTCAAAGGGCACATGGAAAACAAGGGCAGCTGTAGCCTGATGGATATCCCTATTCTGCCGGTAGGCCTCCACCAACTTCTCATCTCCGGAGAGATGGGCCAGTACACGAAGCTCGATCTGGGAATAATCCGCATCCAGGAAAACACAGCCCTCCTTCGGGTGGAAGACCCGGCGGATCTGCTTTCCCAGCTCCATACGCACAGGAATATTCTGAAGGTTTGGATCCGTACTGGAGAGGCGTCCTGTGGCTGTCACCGTCTGCTGATAGGTGGTGTGTACCCTTCCATCCGCTGCCACGCAGCCTAAGAGTCCATCTGCATAGGTACTCTTTAACTTGCTTAGGGTCCGGTAGCTTAGGATATGCTCCACCACCGGATAATCCTCCGCCAGCTTCTCAAGTACATCCGCTGCAGTGGAATACCCGCTCTTGGTCTTCTTGCCTGCGGGAAGTCCCATTTTTTCAAAAAGGATACTTCCCAGCTGCTTGGGAGAATTGATGTTAAACTCCTCTCCCGCCTCTTCATAGATCTGCTTCTGCAGCTCATCGATGCCACCGGAAAGTGCTCTTCCATAATCGGAAAGCTCCTGTGGATCCATGGCCACCCCTTCCTTTTCCATACTGTAAAGGGCAAATACCAAAGGAAGCTCTAGATCTTCATAGAGCCTGTACTGTCCATCCTCCTGCAATGCCTTTGTTGTCACCTCTGAGAGGGTGACAAGAAGGGCAGCGCGGCTTCCGGCCCAGGATACAAATTCCTCCCTTGCCTGATCAAGGCTCTCCCGCAGGCTCTTTTTCCCGAAACGGCTCTTGTGATCCTTAAACTCCCGCTTCAGATGAAGGGAAGCCGCCTTCTCGATTCCAAAGTCTTTCCCGGTGGAAAGGGGATCTAAAAGATAGGCCAGAAGGGATACGTCACAGAAGACCTCTGAGAGACGCCTTCCATAGTCTCCGGCCTCAAAACCATGTTCCCCTGTCTTATACTCTGCTTTTCCTGCGTCAAACACCTCCTGTTCCAGGCCGCAGAAAAAGTCTAAAAGCTCTCCTGATCCTCTGTCATCTGTCTTCTCTTCCTCAGAGAGAGCAAAAAGGCTCAGCTGTCCACTTTCCTCCTGATGCATGCCATAGGAACCCTTCTCCCCCGCCAGCACATCATAATCTCTTCCTGCAGCAGCCCCAAGGCTGTGAAGGGTCGCCTTGAGATCCCAAAGACAAAGGGTCCATCCCCTCTCTACTGCCTCCTTTAGCAGACGAAGAATGGGCTTCATCAGATCCTTTGCCCCAAGGTCATAAAGGGCACTTACCTCTTCTGCATAGAGGGCTACGGCCTGTGGCACATTTTGCTCAAAGTAGAGCTGCACACCAAGGCAGCCCTTTTTCTTTTCAAAAAGGGCCTCAAAACTCTCCGCTGCCATATGCACCTTCTGAAGACTGTCCACATAGAGGGCGTCCTCTCCCGGCTGTCTCGTAGCGGTAACACTTCCCTCTGTCAGCTCTGCAAGAAGGGACAACTCCATCTGCGTATCCTTTGAGACCAAAAGAGGAGGGATGACCCCTGAGTCCACCTTACCACCCTCAGGAGTAAGGGCAAGAGCTTCCTCCAGGATTTGGTCCTGCTTCTCCATCAAAAGCTGCCAGGACCTCGGGAACTTCTCCCTAATCTCCTCTGTCATCAGAAGGATGGTGGAAAGAGAACCACTCTCTCGCATCAGGCGCCCTGCCATAGCTTCTCCAACCACATGGGAAAGGGCGATTACCTCAGGAATGTGTTCCCCACCGTACCCCTTCTCTTCCTTAAGGGCCTCTTCGTCCTTTACGGCTACCACAGCCCCCTCTTCCTTAGAGACAAGAGGAAGAAGCAGACGGACCTTATCACCATGGACAAAGGATCCCCAGGAGGGATCATCGGATAAAAGAAGCACCGAATCACCATAGCCCGCCACGTAGCTGTCCAACTGATGCAGAAGCTGATCCATCTCTCCTCTTGCAGTTGCGATCCCTGCCTCTTCTACTCCCCGTAGCAGCACTTCCCTGTATCTGTCATAGGATGCTTCTCCCGGATCTGTAAAAACAAAAAGCAGGTCACTGGCCTGATATTTAATGGCTTCCCCTGCCACAAAGGACAGAGTTCCTCCCACTGCCCGCTCTTCTTCCTCGGGGTCAAAAGGCAGCCCTTCAAAGGCTGCCCTTCCTATCCTGTTTGCATCGACAATTAGTAATGTACGCATGTATCTCTCCAAATAGGTTATATTGCTCTTGTAACTTCCTTAAGCCACTTTGCCTCTTCCGGTGGAAGAAGAGGTGCTAAGGTCTCATAGCAGTTGGCATGATATGCATTCAGCTCTGCTCTCTCATACTCGGTCAGAAGGTCTACATCAACGGCCTCCAGGTCGATAGGACAGAAGGTCAGGTTCTCGAACTTATAGAACTGTCCATACTCTGTCTTCTCATCCTCTACGCATAAAAGCTCACTCTCTGTACGGATTCCAAACTCGCCCTCGAAGTAAAGTCCCGGCTCATCCGTTGTGATCTGCCCTGGTAGGATATGGGTCCTTGCCTCGTCGTTCTCCACTCTCCATCGGAAGGAGTTCGGGCCCTCGTGAACATTTAAGATATGTCCTACCCCATGTCCGGTTCCGCAGCGGTAATCCAATCCACGGTCCCATAAGGGTCCCCGGGCTAAAATATCCAGGTTAACACCTGCTGTTCCCTTCGGGAAATGGGCAGACAGAAGGCGAAGGTGAGAACGAAGAACCAGGGTAAAGGCCTCCTTCTCCCAGTCTGTTAATTCTCCAAGGACAATGGTTCTGGTAATATCCGTTGTTCCCTCCAGATAATGTCCGCCGGAATCTACCAAAAGAAAGCTCTTTGGCTGAAGCTCCACCTCATGATCTCTGCTGGGTTCATAGTGCATAAGGGCAGCATTCTCACCGTAGGCTGAGATGGTATCAAAGCTGATATCCAGGAAATTCTTCTGCTCCTTACGGAAGGCAAGAAGCTGATCTGCTGCACTCATCTCTGTGATCTTCTCTTTGCCGATGTTATGCTTTAACCAGTAGATAAAACGGGTCACAGCCACACCGTCGCGGATATGAGCCTCTCTGGTATTACGGATCTCGGTGTCATTTTTCACAGATTTAAGAAGCTCGGTGGGATTCAAGGACTCCACCAGCTGGGTATCTGCCGGAAGCTCTCCGCAGAGAGTTGCATTTACCACCTTAACATCCGCAAGGACCTTCTGCTCCTTAATGCCTGAAATATCCTCATAGATGGCATCATAGGGACGAAGGATAACTCCCTGATCCTTAAGATAGGTAAGGACCGCCTCATCAAAGATCTCCGGATTGGCATAGAGTGTAATGGCATCCATGGTCAGATACACATAGGACAAAAATACAGGCACACATGGAATATCATCCCCACGAAGATTAAACAGCCATGCAATATCGTAAAGGCTGGTAAGGATATGTCCATCGCATCCCTCTTCTTTTATCTTATTCCGGACCTTTGCCACCTTCTCAGCCATGGTCTCCCCGGCATACTGCTGCTCTAAAACCCATACCTTACCGGCAGGAAGAGCGGGACGATCCTTCCAGATCTTCTCCA
>CADCQT010000008.1 GCA_902803645.1 uncultured Lachnospiraceae bacterium
ATCCCTGTTACTATTGATCTTGACAATCATCAGTATACAGGTAAATCCACGTTGCTACAAATGTGAGGTCACTTCATATTATCTAAAGGGGCGTATTTGAACCCCTATGAGGATTATGAGGATTCTAATCATTATGTTCTTCCTTCGGATGGACAACACTTAAATGAGTTGGGATTGGATTTGGTTTTTCATGCCGTCGATGATATATTGGAAAATACACTTTGTAAGGTATAGTGTGTCACTGTCTGCAGAAAGGAGAGCATCATGAAGGAATTTAATACAACAGCGGTATGCATTCCGTCTAAGCATTATATGGTTGATCTCTCCGGGAGAATGCGCACGGATTTGAGTAGGAAATTTTTCCCCCAGGAGGTCCTATGATTACAAACACAATCCCTATACTTGAATACGACAGCACCTCCCCAGAAGTCATTGCTCCAAACCACGATGCAGCGGATCTGAAGCTTCCAGAGAAATGCCTCTTTGCTTTTTTAGGTGATGTGGTCCATACATATGCGAAGGAGAAGCAGGCGGAGGTGGTGAAGGAGCTGATCACGGTCTCTCATAAGGTGAAGGTCTATGTGCTTCATCAGGAGGGGGAAGATATCTGTCTGGTGCAGTCTTTGATTGGCGCACCGGCGGCGACGCAGATTTTGGATACTCTGGTGACCAGTGGTTGTCGTAAGGTGATTGCAGTGGGGTCCTGCGGTGTTCTGGCCAAGCTTCCGGAGAATGCTTTTCTTGTGCCAACAAGGGCCCTCAGGGCAGAGGGGACGTCTTATCATTATCTACCACCTTCCCGGTTTATTGAACTTGATGAAGAGCCGGTAGCGGTTATAGAACGCTGCTTTGAAAGGCATGGCCTTCCCTTTGTGCCTTGTACCACCTGGTCTACGGATGGGTTTTTCCGGGAGACAAAGGATATGGTGAAGTACCGGCAGGAAGAAGGTTGTTCTGTGGTTGAAATGGAGTGCGCTGCACTGGCAGCGTGCTGCAGGAAGAGAGGAGCGAAGTTCGGACAGTTTCTTTTTACTGCGGATTCTCTTGCCAATGTGCATGAATACGACATGCGGGGCTTTGGATATGATTCCCATGAGAAGGCGCTGTTGTTAGGACTGGATATTCTTAAGGAATATGCTGTTTGAAGGAGTGGAATAGCCTCTTTTTTTCTCCACCCATAAAATGTATAATATAATGATTGGTTTGCTATTGTTTTTATAAGAGGGGTCAAGGCGGATGAGACAGCTTCAGACAACATTTACAAATAATGCGGATCTAACCAATACTTTCCGGAGATGGAAGGGGATCCTGGCGGAGAAGCCCTGTAGAGGGCTGGCTCATGTCTTTATTCGCTTTGACGGGAACCAGAGCAACCGTTTTTTCTATGAGATCATCCGGAACCTGTTTGAAAAGGAACTTCCGGAGGTCCCCTTTGTGGGTTGCAGTTCTGCCGGTCAGATCTACTATGGTCATATTACAGAGGATGATGTGGTGATCACATTGTCTATTTTTGATGACCCCTCTACCCGGATCCATGTCTATGACTATTCTTTTCGCAAGATCGTTTTGGGGCAGGGCAAACAGCGGGTTCGGGAAGAACTGAGTAAGATCAGGGATGTTAAGGGTATCGAGGTTTTATCTGCTGTGACGCATAGTGAGTTTCTGGAGATCGCCGAGACAGTGGATGGTTTCTCGCCGGATATTGAGGTGTTTGGTGGTATTGCGGTGGGAGATGATGCTCACATACCCGTCTCTTTTACCCATCGGGAGGGCCCATCTTCGGATAATGTGGCTATTGTTGTATATAGCGGTGAGAATCTTCATATGAAGGTGAGTCGTGTCAATGGTTGGAAGCCCATCGGGTTTCCCATCCATGTTACACGGTCCGAGGAGGATGTTCTCTATGAGTTGGACCATGAGCCGGCGTTTGATGTATACAATCACTATCTTCACATTCCCAATGATAAGAATTTTTTCTATAATGCCCTGGAGTTTCCTTTTCAGGTCACGACACCGGATGGGAACACCTATCTTCGGCATGCCAAGAGCAGTACGAAGGAAGGGGCCATTGTCATGTCGGCTCATGTTCCGGAGAACAGTATGCTTCGTATGAGTTACGGGGATCCCAATTCCATCCGAAGTGAACTGGTGAAGGGTGCACAGTGTATCCGCAAGTTCCAGCCGGAGGAGATTATGGTGTTCAACTGTCTCGGTCGTAAGTTGTTCTGGGGAGATGAGGCGGACAACGATATTAAGGACCTTTCTTTGATTGGGGATATGGTAGGCTGCTGTGCCCTGGGGGAGATCCTTCGGTACCACGGTAAGACTGTATTGAATAATCTGGCCTGTGTGGTCATCGCCCTTCGGGAGGGTGAGCCCAAGGAAGAGCCTTGTGCGGATGATCTGTCTGTGGAGGATGGCTTTGATACAAGAAGCGGGGTTATTTCCCTTGCTTCCCGTCTGGCAAGCTTTATCAATACTATGACAGAGGAGATGATGGATGCCAATAACCGTCTTCAAGAGCTTTTGGTTCGGGCGACAGTGGATGATCTGACCAGGATCTTCAATCGCGGGGAGATCGAGCGGCGGCTTAAGCGTATGGTGGAGATCAGCAGCCAGTCCACCGGCATCGGTTGTTCCATTATTATGGGAGATATCGATGATTTTAAGATGATTAACGATACTTATTCTCACCAGGAAGGGGATGTGGTATTAAGCTGCGTTGCTGAGATCATGAAGGATGTTATGACCGATGAGCTGTCAGAGGGGGTTGTGGGCCGCTGGGGCGGTGAGGAATTTATGATCCTTCTTCCCAGGACGTCCCTGGAACGGGCGGCTGATATTGCGGAGAAGATCTGTGATGCGGTGCGCCACTTCGATTTTGAAAAGCATGAGAAGGTCACCCTCAGCTTTGGGGTGACGGAATACCGCCGGGGAGAGCGTCTGACAGAGTTTACTTCCAGAGTGGATGAGAACCTGTATTACTCCAAGGAGCATGGCAAGGATCAGGTTAGAGCTGTCTAAATGAGGTTGACAGTCCATAACTTCTAGGGTATTATGTGTAACTGATTAGCGAGACTTGAGTACACAGGTATGATCAGATCATGCAGGAAGGAGAAGCGGATGATGGAGTCGGGATCACGCAAGAGAAGATTATTTGCGGGATTTGCTGCCTTTCTGTTTCTTTTCATGGTGGTGACATCCCTGTCTTATATTTCTACCAATCTCCAGCACAGATGTACAGGGGAGGATTGCCCCATCTGTGAGGAGATCCATATTGCCTGGCAGACTATGACGACGATTCAGATCCTGCCTGCTTTTGCAGTGTCGGGGATCGTTTTGCTGTTTGCCGGGGTCTTTTCTATTGTCCGGTCCTCACAAGAGGAGAAGTCACGGACACTTGTTTCACTTAAGGTCGAATTACTGGATTAAATTTCTGTTCAACGTAACGAAGGATTTTGTTGAACAGGAAGGATTTAAAATGAAAAATAGAATATTGTCTCTTGTGGTTACAGCCGGTATGGTACTTGGAATGCTTACGGGCTGTGGTAGTTCTGCGTCCAAAAATGATGCAAAGGATAAGGCGAAGGAAAGCGCATCCTACAGCATCGTTTGTACCACTTATCCCCAGTATGACTGGGTCTGCAACATTTTAGGAGATCTGAAGGATAAGTTTAAGATCACCTATCTGATGGATAATGGTGTGGATCTTCACAGTTATGAGGCCAGCGCAGAGGATATGGCCACCATTGGCGCAGCGGATCTTTTTATCTATGTAGGTGGAGAGTCCGATGGATGGGTAGATGACGCTCTTAAGAACGCAACCAATAAGGATATCGATTCCGTTAACATGGTAAAGGCTCTTGGGGATTCCATTAAGGAAGAGGAAGTTGTAGAAGGCATGCAGGCAGAAGAGGAAGAAGAGGAAGACGGTGAGGAAGAAGTCGAGTACGACGAGCATGTATGGCTGTCTTTGAAAAATGCAAAGAAGCTTGTGAATGTTATTGCAGAGAAGATCGAGAAGATCGACCCTAAGGATGCGGATCAGATCGCAGATCAGGCGGCCGGTTACAATACCCAGCTGGACAATCTGGACACAAAGTACCAGGAGGTCGTTAAGAATGGAAACTGTAAGACGGTGGTATTTGGGGATCGTTTCCCCTTCCGTTACCTGGTGGATGATTATAATCTGAAGTATTACGCTGCCTTTGTTGGCTGCAGTGCTGAGACAGAGGCCAGCTTCAAGACCATTACCTTCCTTGCAAAGAAGGTGGACGAGGAGAAGCTGGGGGCTATCCTGACAATTGAACGTTCCGATCAGAAGATCGCTAAGACCATCCGCAAGAACACAGAAAGTAAGGACCAGAAGATCCTTACCCTGGACTCTCTTCAGTCTGTGTCCAAGGATGATATTGATGGTGGCAAGTCTTATCTTAAGGCCATGGAGGAGAACCTTGATGTCCTTAAGGAAGCTCTAAATTAAGGAGTTTGTGTGTATATTCGCTGTAATAATTTACTGGTTGGATACAATGGGGCCCCGGTTACGGGAAAGCTCAGTTTCGAGATAAAAGAAGGGGATTACCTGTGCGTTGTTGGAATGAACGGCGCCGGTAAGAGTACCCTGATGAAGACCCTGCTTTCCCTGCAGGAGCCCATAGGTGGAGAGATCTCTCTTGGGGAGGGATTGAAACGATTTGAAATAGGATATCTTCCGCAGCAAAGCGATCATCAGAAGGATTTTCCGGCAACCGTATGGGAGGTGGTGCTGTCGGGAACCATTGGTATGCATCGGGGATTTTTTTATAAAAAAGATCAGAAGGATCTTGCCATGGCTAAGCTTCAGGAGCTTGGGATCGCACATCTGAAGGGGAAAAGTTACCGGAGCCTTTCCGGCGGCCAGCAGCAGAGAGTGCTCCTAGCAAGGGCTCTTTGCGCCACGCAGAAGATCCTTCTGTTGGATGAGCCGGTGACGGGACTTGATCCCAGAGCCATGCAGCAGTTGTATCGCATTCTGGATGAGCTGCATCAGAAGGGGATCACGGTGATCATGATCACCCACGATCTGAACGCCATTTCTCATGCGACCCATGTGCTTCATCTGGATGCCAGAAAGCCTTTTTTTGGAACGCAAGACGCGTACTATCAGAGTAAACAGTGGAAGCTGTTTCAGGAATGGGAGCAGGGGGAGGCGAGTGCATGTTAGAAAAAATCATGTTTTACCTGGGATTTCCCTTTGTACAGCATGCCCTGATCGCCGGGGTGCTCATCGCCATGTGTGCTGCTCTTTTGGGTGTTATTCTGGTGTTGAAGCGGTTTTCTTATATCGGAGACGGGCTTTCCCATGTTGCCTTTGGGGGACTGGCTATGGCCACGGTTTTGAAACTGTCGGACCATAATCTTTTGATCATGCCGGTCACCATCATCGCAGCGATCCTGCTTTTGCGTTTTGGATCAAATGGGAAGCTTCACGGAGATGCGGCCCTTGCCATTTTTTCCGTATCGGCTCTGGCGGTAGGATATCTTCTGATGAATGTATTTTCCAGTTCGGCGAATATTTCCGGAGATGTGTGCACCACATTGTTTGGATCCACGTCGATTCTGACGTTGACTATCCGGGAAGTGTGGATCTGTATCATTATGTCGGCCGTGACCCTTATAATGTTCTGCTTGTTTTACCACAGAATCTTCACGGTGACCTTTGATGAGAATTTTGCCCAGGCATCCGGGGTTAGGATCCGCCTGTATCAGACCCTGATCGCCATTATGATTGCCATTATTATTGTGCTGGCCATGAATCTGGTGGGATCTCTTCTGATCACGGCGCTTATGGTGTTTCCGGCTCTTTCAGCCATGCAGATCCTGAAGAGTTTCCGGGGGACGCTGATCTATGCAGCATGCATCTCTATGGTGGGAGCAGGAGTGGGAATCCTGATCTCTATGGTGGCCTCTACTCCGGTGGGAGCGACCATTGTTATTTTTGATCTGGTTGTATTTCTGATCCATGTGGGGATCGGAAAGGTTTGGAGGGCTTGATGAAGCCATACAAAAGGATGGCGGTGGCTCTTTTGCTGATGACCTTTCTTATGACCGGCTGTTCTAAAGCTACTGCCACTGTTAAGGTGGCAGATCGGCCTAAGGCAGCTACCGTGCAAAAAGAGGTCTCTGCTAAAAAGTCAAGGAATGCCATTGACTACGATCTGACGCAGATGGGAGCCGACATGGTCTACGCCTATGTGTTTCAGATGATGAACGATCCGAAGACATTTGAAGGTAAGCGGATCAAGATCTCAGGAAAACTGAATACGGTGAAGGATAAGAAGCGCTATTATTATTGCGTGGTAAAAGATGCCCTGGGATGTTGCCAGAACGGCATTGAATTCGTCTGGGGTGACGGGAAGCATTCCTATCCTGCGGATTATCCTAAGGAAAATAAAGAGATCACTGTGGTGGGTACCTATGAGACCTACAGAGAAAAGGGCGACGACAGCCTGTATTGTAGATTAAAAGATGCCACGCTTTCGTGGTAGGAAAGGATAGACGGATATATTATGTCAAAGAGAGAAGTGCCTGTGGTCCTTATTACAGGCTATTTGGGTTCCGGTAAGACAACGCTGATGCAGCATATTCTCTCCCAGGAGAAGAGGAAGGTTGCTCTGATCGTTAACGATATGGGAAGCATTAACATTGATGCATCCATTCTTGATCAGACCGGCAATAAGGTTTCCCAGGTGGAGATGGTAGAGATGCAGAATGGCTGCATCTGTTGTACATTAAAGGATGAATTCATGGCTGAGATCGAACGTCTCGCCAAGGATAACACGGTGGAGGCGATCTTTGTTGAGGCCTCCGGTATCAGCGAGCCATCCTCCATTGCCGGTGCTTTTGTTACCTATGAGGAATCAACAGATACCAGGGTCTATCTGAAGACTGTGGTTTCTGTGGTGGATGTGGATCGCATTGACCGGGAGTTTATGAATGAACTGGAGTCAGAGGATGAGGCGGAAGACGGAGATATTATCAATCTGATTGTGGATCAGATCGAGTTCTGCAATATTATGCTTTTAAATAAGACGGATCTTCTGTCAGAGGAAAAGCTGGAAAAAGTGCAAAGGACCCTTCGTGATATTCAGAAGGAAGCTCAGATGATCCCCTGTGTTCAGGGCCAGGTGGACCTTGGACTTTTGTTGGACGGTGAGGATTTTGACTTTGAAGAAGTACTGGCCTCCAGCAGTGTTCAGCAGGCATTGAATGGCTGTGAGCCGGAGGATGAGAAGGCTTGTGTGGATGAATATGGTATTTCCTCTTTCGTGTTTGAAGAGAGAGCGCCCTTTAACCGGGAGGCTTTTCAGCATCTGGTGGAGGATTATCCTGAGAATCTGATCCGCTCTAAGGGGTATATCTGGTTCTCGGATGATGATAAGCATGTGCAGCTCTTTGAGCAGGCCGGGCGGAATGCTTCCATTACGGAGCTTTCGGAGTGGATGGCAGCCTGGCCCCAGAAGGAGCTGGATGTTCTGGCGGATGAGTTCCCGGATATTTATGATGACTGGGACAGAGAATATGGAGACCGGATCAACCAGGTAGTCTTCATCGGTAAGAACTACGAGAAGAAGGATATCCTTGCAAGAGTTACTGCCTGCATTGAAAAATAAGTTCTCTTCTCTACCTGCGGCTCTGCCGGTATTGTCTTGGTGTCATATGATAGTAATTCTGGAAGGCCCGGTTGAAGGTGGCCTGACTCTGGAATCCGCAGTCCAGAAGTATTTCTGTGATAGGATCCTTGCTGTCTACAAGCAGGGCAGAGGCATGCTCTAAGCGGACAGAGTTGATATAGTGATTGAAGTTCTGATGAAACGTTCTGGAAAAGAAACGTGACAGGGAGAACTGGCTGATACCTACAGCGTCCGCCACCTGAGGCAGGGTTAGACTCTGCCGGAAGTTGGTGGCGACGTAGGTCACGACCTTGGATACCAGATCCTGGTTACGGAAATCTTCTCTTGGCTGTAAGTTCATAAGTGGAAGACAACGGGACAGGATGACCTGGATCCACGCGTGGCTTAAAGTATCCCGGTGCTGTGTCGGGTAATTGTGATCCCTCTGATCGCAATGATCGAGAGCGGACAGGACATACAGAACGTCCTGATGAAGATCTTTGGATTGGATAACCGGAATCTCCGGACGCTGGTCAACTAGAACGTCTTCGTAACTTCCGAAGTAGGATGGAGCAGCCAGCATAGCAATGCAACGGCTGTCTTTTTCAAAAACCTGAAAGTGATGGATCAGGTTGGGAAAAATAAGAGCCAGGTCACCCTTTTCCATATGAAACAGGTCGGTGCCGGTTCCCACTTCCAAAGACCCCTTTGTCACATAGATAAACTCCATGGATCGGTGCAGATGAGGGGGGAAGTGAGAACAGGGGCGTTCCTTTACTTCTAAAATATCCAGATCTTCATGAAAACTTGGAATCATTCCAGTTCCTTTCTGCATTTACGAAACTTTTCGTTATATACCTATAATATAACACTATCGGATGCTTTTTTCCATGGCAAAATTCACAATGTGGCATTTGTGGTAAAAATATGAACATAAAAAACCCGGCCAAAGCCGGGTCTTTCACTATTTGAATTTCACAGCAGTGCCATAGGCGATGACTTCGGCAGCACCCTGCATAATAGCGGATGATGCGTATCGGATATTCACGATGGCATCTGCTCCAAGAGCCTCTGCCTCAGCTGTCATACGCTTTGTAGCCAGGGCTCTGGCATCATTCATCATGTCGTTGTATGCGGTCAATTCTCCGCCTACGATGGTTTTCAGTCCCTGGGTGAAATCGCGGCCGATGTTCTTGGACTGGATGGTACTGCCCTTAACGAGGCCGAGCATTTCAAGTTCTTTGCCACTGATGTAATCAGTATTTACTAAGATCATCTTCTTCTCCTCCGTCAATTTCCCTGATTCGTTCTACACATACATATATTAAACCGACTCCGCAAAGGAATGGAATAATACCAAAAAGCAGTTTGGCAATTCCGGGGATATAAGCCATAATGACGAAAAAATAGAGTGCATAGTAAATAAAAAGCAGGATGGTAATAACGACAGGCGCAATTTTCTTATAGGAATGAGAAGCCATATGTGTACCTCCGTTTGCTTGTCTATGTTGCTTCATCTATATTTTGCAATAAAACGAGGTGCATTGCAAGCCGTGGTGAAGTTAAAAGAGATCCAGCATATTATCCAGATAGGTGGCTTCTCTTACATGGATCTGATATTGGGGCTTTACCATATAATACAGAAGAAACTCAAGGACAAGAGCGCTGCCAAGTCCCCGGCCTTCGATCTTATAATTGGAAAAGCCCATTGGCATATAGGTGTCCACGATATCGTCGGTAGAGATAAAACCCGGATTTTTCATTGCTTTGGAAAAACGGTAGCCTTCGGTATCGCCTACAGAAGGACAGGGGAAATCCGGAGTATCCATCCCGAGATTTTGCCGGCTGACATTTTCATAGCAGGCTTTTCTGGCGTGGCAACCGAAATCGCAGCATTCGTTACATAATAATTCCACCTTATCTTTCCGGTCAGAGGGCAACTTCCTTAGAAAGTCAAAGCACCGATTTAGCCGAAAGTCAGGGACGACATATTGGAAATCCTCCCGGGCCAACTCTTTTGCCAGATCCGACGAATCGGTCAATACCTTGGTGGTGGAAGATACCAGATATAGATTCGGATAAGTGGACTTCAAATAATCTGCAAGAAGATCGGAATGAACAATCACCCCGTTCCCGGGTCCCCTCTTTTCTGAGAAGAGCCGGCATAGATGGTTACAACGGAGGTCTTGCAGGTGTTCTTTTTGCAAAAGGGAATTGCTGAAGGTAAGTCTGGCGGATATATGGTATTCCTGCAAAAGGGATAGAACTTCCTCCGGGTTATCGGATCCGTATTCCACTCTTCCTCCGGACCAGATACTGTCCGGGGGTGCTCCGTAGATGGAACCGATGTCACACCAGGGATAGAAGTACTCTCTGTGTCTCCTATAGATAGGGAGAAAGATCCTGTATAGTTCATAAAATTCAAAGAGTCCCGGCAGGTGGTAATGTGCTGGCAAAAGGTACCTCCTTTGTAGTCTGTGTGTTACGTATAGAACTATTATGCATAGGAGGACGGGAGATGGCAAGGAAGAGGGGGTAAGGAGCTTTGAAAAATGTGAAAAAAGAGGTTGACAGTGGGGCGGGTTTTTAGTATCTTATTGGAGTTGTCGCTTCACAAGGCGAATAACAAAGGGCTTATTAAATGTTAAAAATAAATTTAAAAAGTCCTTGACAGACGTGTGTGGTGTTGGTATCATATACAAGCTGTCGCTTCAAAAGAAGCCGTCAGGAACAGGATTTAAAAAAACAAAAAAGTTCTTGACAAGCTGCCGAGGCTCAGATATAATAAATGAGCTGTCGCAGAGAACAGCAAACACAAGTTCCTTGA
>CADCQT010000009.1 GCA_902803645.1 uncultured Lachnospiraceae bacterium
TAGGAAGCAGCCGGTAAATTCTTCATTAGGAGAAGATCAGGCCGAACACAGGGGAGAGCAGGATCATTACTACGGAGAAGGAAAAAGAATTCACCGATACCAGGGTTGCTCTCTGCTCTGATGGAATCATGTGATTTAATGTCACATCAGAACGGACACAGAAGAGATTATCTGCGAATGCACCGATAAATCCACCTGCGATCATGAGCCGGTAGTCTCCGGTGAAGACGGATCCGAAAGCCAAAGCGACCCCGGGGAAGCTAAAGAGCAGGATTCGACGGAGGCGACAGGAGGCGAGTGCCTCAGCTACCTTTGCCCCCAGGGCGGACCCCAGTCCCATGAAAAAGAGGGCAGGTCCCAGCCAAAGCCTTGGAAGATGAAGCTGCGGAAGCTTGGCTTGGAGGAAGAAAAGGATCAGGATCGATACGGCCCCGCTAACAGAATTAAGGGCAATGATCCATCTTGCCTTTGAGCTGTTATATAAAAAGCTGGCACTTTCCTTTGCGACTTCCAAAAAGCGACGGGAAAATGTTTTCTTCTCAGAGGAAGCATTCTCTCCCTCTGGAAGAGTCTGACTGCAGGTTTTTCCAACAGATGCTTCATACATGGAACGGATGATCAGAAGGGATAAGATGCCCAACAAAATGTCTACCAGATAAGCGCGGCGATATCCAAGCATGAGAGCAACGCCCGCCAGCAAAGTAGCCAGAGAGGAGCTGATCTGATAAATGACCATATCATTTGCAGCGAAACGGTTGTATTCTTTCTCAATATCTGCCTGTTTCAGTGTATCATAGGCCAGGGCCTCTCTTGTTCCGGAGGCCAGATTATAACTGAGGGCAGAGATCACCATGGCGATTCCGATCATAAAGAAGGAATCAGACAGGATCATGAGAAGAGAGGAAAGAATGGCAGCAATCCGGCTGGCAAACAGTACTTTTTTCCTGCCGAAGACATCTGCAATGGCACCGGAAGGGATCTCGAAGAGCATGCTGGCTGTATGGAAAATGCTTTCGGCCAATCCGATCTCGATGGTGGTGAAGCCCCGTGCGGCCAGTAGAGTTACCCAGGAGGCTCCTGCGATCATGAAGCCGCAGGCTCCGTCCAAAACCAGTAATTTCTGAATCTGTTTTCTTGCTTTATCTTTTTTATACATAAAAAAACTCCTTATCTTTACAATGTTAAAAGAATAAGGAGATAATGCTTCTATAATGTGATCAAAATGCGTTTATGACCTAAAAAAGAGCGCACTATCCCCGTTGGGCCA
Source organism: uncultured Lachnospiraceae bacterium (assembly GCA_902803645.1). Taxonomy (GTDB): domain Bacteria; phylum Bacillota; class Clostridia; order Lachnospirales; family Lachnospiraceae; genus Weimeria. Next base: position 1,268 of record CADCQT010000009.1, read on the forward strand.
AAAACTGCATCCATCCATCAACTGAATATTAACAGTGATCCAACGCATGAATATTCGCTCCTTTCTAAAATCCAAACTCACAAACTCCACTTTAGCATTTCTGTGGAAATGCGTCAAGCGGGGGAAGAGGGGCCGGGGATCCGAATGGTAGGTGAAGAATTGCACAAAATGACCGGCTGTGATTTTGTGGGGATTATACAATTGACGGTCAAAGGCAACTGTGATACTTTTTATATAAAGATTAAACGTTTAAGTATATAGACTGTAATCCCCGGTTATTCATCGTGGCAGGACTCCCAGAGAGTCTTATTATTTTAGCATCTAGCTTAAACGGTTAAATCAGATGTCGGATTGCCGCGGTTGAATTAAAACAACGAACCGGCGTTGACTACAAACAATAAACATAGAAACAGAGAGGAGCAACAGGATGAAGAGAAAACAGGTAGTTACTTGGATCATGATGGCATGCATGGCAGTGGGAAGCCTTGCGATGACAGGCTGCGGAAGCAAGGGAGAAGCCGCAGACACCGGTAAGAAGACACAACAGGAGGCGTCAAAGGGAGATGAAGTAAAGGTCACCATGTATGATACCGATGGTAAGACACAGCTGGATACGGTAAGTGTGAAGAAGGGAGAGGCCTTTACAGCAGAAGATCCGAAGAAGGATGGTTATACATTTGTAGGCTGGTTTGTTACACCGGAGCTGACCAGGAAGTTTGATCCGTCCCAGCCGATTGAGCAGGATACATCACTGTATGCAGGATTTGCAAAGTACCAGGAGGATAAAAGAGACTTTTATATTGTAGGTAACGGAAGCAGCGATGTGTTAAAGGAGTCCAACTGGGGAGCTGTGGTAGGAGATGCACAGAAGCTTAAGAAAGAAGATAACAAGGAAGCAAATGTTTATACCATTACCCTTGACCTTAAGGCCGGAGATCAGTTCCAGTTTGCAATGGACGGATCCTGGGGAGATCAGCGTGGATACGGCTATCTGACCACAACGGAGCAGGATGGAACAGAGTACTTTAAGAATTCCGGAGCCCTGGGAGATGCATCCGTAAAGAAGTCAAATATTGAAGTGGCAGTGGACGGAAATTATACCTTTACACTGACAACATATCCGGCAGAGGATATCTACGATACAGAGGATGAGCATTATTCAGAGGATAAAAAGGAGAACTTTAACTTAAGTCCTTACGATACCATCACCTTTGTGTACAACGGAAAATAAAGAAAAGAGGACCGCCGGGCGTTTGCCCGGCGGCCCCGAAAGGAAGGTATAACGGGAGAACGGAATCTCCTATATTACATCTTCTCCTCCCACCAGAATATCGTGCTGATCGATGGAGGTCCGTTTTAAGGTGGCATCGATGCATTTGCTCAGATTCGCCAGCTTAACATCGGACAGGGAAGGGAGATAAAGGACTTTCGCGTGTGGCTGTAAAAGGTTATGTAAGACGGAGTCCAGGACAACAAGGTTTTTGCCATGGAGGGCGTCAAGCTCCTCGTAGGAGGAGACGAAGGTAACGGAAGGGAAGGCGGCGCGGTAGAAGTCGTTCTTTTCCTGATTGGGAGAAGAAAGCAGTACCACGGTAAAGTCTTCACCGGAGAAAACTTCCCTGGCGCGGTCGAGGATGAAGGTGGGATCGGTGTTCAACTGATAGAACAGCGGATCGTTGACCATGCAATCCAGAGCGATCAGTGGAATGAAGTTGTTGTCACCTAGGCGGAAGAAGGAAGTTTTGTCGGTGTTGTAGCAGATGATGGCATCCGCCTGATCACATTTGCAAAGGTCGCTGTCATTTAACAGAAGAACCTCGAATTGGTTCTTATGAAAATAGTTGGAGAGGACCTTTAGAACGGACAGCCCCTGAGCGTCGCACAGGGGGGAAGATCCGGAGGGCAGGTAGACTGCCAATAGGCTTTTACGGTTGGCTACAAGGGCCTTGGCAGCCTGATTTGGTGTATAGCCAAGGAGGTTGATGACCTGAAGAACCTTCTTGCGGGTCTCATCCTTGAGCTTGACATCGGTACGATTGTTTATAACGTAGGAGACCGTAGCGATGGACACACCGGCCTCTCTGGCAACATCTTTGATGGTGACATTATTACGAGCCATATATACCTCCCGAAAAGAAATACTTAACCGTTTCAATATATGATATTATAATGTAAAGAGACAAAAAGATAAAGGACAGAATGAATGAACCAGTATGCATTATTGCATATACCGGATTCGCGATATTGTTTTGCTGTAGGAAAGGATGAGATCATCATCCGGTTAAGAGCGGCAAAGGAAGACAAAGAGATACGAGTCAGACTGGTATATGGAGCCAAATATGAATATCAGACACACCGTCAGAGTGTGGAGATGAAGGCGCATTATGAAGATAATCTGTATAAGTATTATGAAAAAAGACTGAAATTGGAGGATGTACGGCTGGCGTATATTTTTCAGATCGAGGAAAAGGGGCGGACCTATTATTACAGCGAGGATGGGCTGACGGATACCTATCATTATCCGGAGGCGTTTTATAATTTTTTTCAGATGCCCTACATCAATGAAAATGACCGGATGAAGATCGTGGACTGGATGCCGGGTGCGGTGTTTTACCAGATCTTTGTGGACAGGTTTTGCGTTGGGGATGAGAACAAGGATTTTTCTTATGTGAATATGAAGTGGGGAGAGATACCGACTCCAAAGAGCTTCGCCGGAGGTGATCTGCGAGGGGTAATCAAACGACTGGATTACCTACAGGAACTGGGGGTCAATGCCATATATCTGACGCCGATCTTCGAATCCATTTCCAATCATAAGTACGATATCAGAGATTATAAAAAAATAGATCCCATGTTTGGCAGCATGGAGGATTTCAGGGAACTGGTACAGAAGGCCCACGCAAAAGGGATCCGAGTCGTGCTGGATGCGGTTTTTAACCATTGCAGTATGGAAATGAAGGAGTTTGCCGATGTGCTGGAAAAGGGGAAAGATTCCAGGTATTACAACTGGTTTCTGATTCAGGGAGATTATCCGAAGCCGGAGGAGATGAACTATGAATGTTTTGCCTCCTGTAACTATATGCCCAAGCTGAATACGTCCAATGAAGAAGTGCAAAAGTTCCTTCTGGATATCGCGCTGTACTGGATCAAAGAGGCGGATATTGATGGCTGGCGGCTGGATGTGTCGGATGAGGTTTCCCACGACTTCTGGCGGCAGTTCCGGCGGCAGGTCAAGGCAGCAAAAGAGGACTGTGTGATCATCGGAGAGAACTGGCATGATGCCTATAGCTATCTGATGGGAGACCAGTATGACAGCATTATGAATTATGCCTTTACCAAGGCTTGCCTGGATTATTTTGCCCATGACAATTTTACCGGAGAGCAGATGGCAGAAAAGCTCAACAACATTCTGATGCGAAACACCCAGCCGGTGAATCGTATGATGTTGAATCTGCTGGATTCTCACGATACCCATAGGTTTTACACCGAAGTGGGAAGGGATAAGAAAAAACTGCTGAGTGCCATTGCCCTGGCGGTGATCTTCCCGGGAGCCACCTGTGTGTATTACGGAACGGAGATCTGTATGGAGGGGGGATATGATCCGGATTCCAGAAGATGCTTCGACTGGGATAAGAAAAATTGGGATCTGGAATTTTGGGCAGAAGTAAAGGAACTGCTTTCCTATAAGAAAAAGAAGATCCTGCAACAGGGTGAAGTAAGAATCTATGCGGTAGATCAAGTGCTTCATGTGGAAAGACGGCTGGGGGAGAAGAAGTTGATCCTTCGAACCAATATGACAGAAGAGAAGCGGCTGGGCATAGAGCCCGGTGATTATGAGATTTATGAAGGGGAGGGATTACAATGAAAAAGAGAATTATGGCCATGGTAATGTTAGGTTGTATGGTATTGACAGCCACAGGATGCGGCTCCAAGTCTTCTGCGAAGACTGCTAAGACAGCAGGAACAGGAGCTGCCGTCTTCAATGGAAAACTGGAAAGCAATGTGAAGATCCGGGTGCTGGAGAATGATACCGCCATTTCCAAGGGCTATTTTAAGGAACTGATCGATGCCTTCAATGAAAAGTACAAGGATAAGGGGATCGAGGCGGTGGATGCCAATATGGATCAGTACCTGGATCTGGCCAATGACGGCCCTTACGGCTATGGACCGGATGTATTGTATCAGGCCAACGATGTCATTATGAAGTATGCGGAAGGCAAACATATTTTGCCTTTGCCGGTGGAAGAGCTGGATTGTTATGATCAGATTCCCGAGACAGCCTGGAAGGCATACCAGACAAAGAAGGAAGGGAAGACCTATACCTGCGGAGTTCCTGTGAATGTACAGGCGCCCCAGCTATACTACCGTAAAGATCTTCTGCCAAAGGATTGGGAGAGTAAGTGGGATCAGGACGGAGATAAGGTTCCGGATATGGTACAGACCTGGAAGAGCATGTACGCTTTTTCCAAGGAGCGGCATAAGGAAGATGCCAAGTCTTATGGTTATATGAAGTCTCTGAATGATATGTATTTTTCCAGCGGATTCCTATTCAGCTACGGAGGATATATCTTCGGTAAGGACAATACGGATCCTTCCGATATCGGTTTTGCAGAAGGAAATGCCGAGAAGGGGGCGTGGGTCCTTAGTCAGCTGGCTTCTGTTATGAACGAGGATTGCATCGATGACACCATTACCACCAATGCCTACTCCAAGCTTGCGGACGGAACCTATTTTGCAACCATTTCCACTCCGGATGTCTACTCTACTTTCCTGGGAGAGCTGGAAAAGACCTATGAGGCTGAAGGTGATACCAAGGATGAGGCAGAGAAAAAAGCGAAGGATAACCTTGTGATGACCACCCTTCCAAAGCTTCCGGAGAGTGGTAGTCTGACGGATCAAAGCGATAAGACCATCGATTCGAAGAGCATGGGCGGTGTCAATGGATATGCCATCAGTTCCTATACGAAGGCGCCAAATGCCTGCCTGGAATTTGTGAAATTCGCGACGGACTATAAGATGATCAAGAAAAGAGCCGAGATGCTGGGAATTGCACCGGCAAGAGAAGATACCGCGAAAAAAATGGGAGGAACTTCATCCCAGATCTATGAGAACCTGGATAAGGGCAATATCGTTTTAATGCCTTCGATCACCGAGGTGGCTCAGATCTGGACCCCGGGCAAGACTTTTTTTGTCGATCTGGCCAAGGATGTCTTCCGTACAGATAACAAGAAAAAGTATAAGGATGAAGGAGCAATGAAAAAAGGATTAAAGGATATGTGTGACCAGATCCGGGAAGCGATCACCACATTGCAGTAAAGGCGGCTGACATGAAAAGCAAAGGAAAACAATGGAAAAATTTTATACAGCATTCTTCTTTGGCTGTGAAACTGTCCATGGTGATCATGGGGGCCGGACATCTCCGGTATGGAGCGATCGCCAAGGGGCTGATCTATCTTATGATGGAAGTCTCCATGGTCTGCTATTTTATTAACAGAGGATGGAGGGATCTGAAGGGATTTTTTACCCTAGGAGATCAGAGAACAGATGCCTGGGCGGGGATCGAGGGAGATAACTCCATCGTCATGCTGATCATGGGTATCTTCGCATGGATCGTTCTGGCAGCTTTTCTCTATTTCTATGTGCAGAATATACGGGGGGCCTATAGGATGCAAAAAAGAAGGGAGCAGGGACTTCCTCAGATCACCTTCCGCAGGGAACTGTCATCCCTTCTGGATCAGAAGTTTTATGTCCTGGTCCTGGCGCTTCCGGTGGCGGGAGTTTGCATCTTTAACGTCCTGCCGATACTGTTTATGATCCTCATCGCCTTTACCAACTATGGAGGTAAAGTGGTTCCACCGGAACTGGTAGACTGGGTGGGAGTTGATAATTTTAAGAAGCTTCTGGTGCTTTCAAAATTCGCACCCACCTTTGGACGGATCTTAAGCTGGAACCTGCTGTGGGCAGTGCTCTCCACTGTGTTGAATTATTTTGCAGGACTTGGTCTTGCACTTCTTTTGAACAAGGAGTGTGTAAAAGGTAAAGCATTCTGGCGGGCTTTCCCGATTCTGGCCTATGCCATTCCGGGATTTATCACTCTTCTGGCGTTTAAGTTTATGTTCTCCTATGGAGGCCCCATCAATCAGTTGATCGTGGCTCATGGAGGAAAGGCCTTCGGCTTTTTGGATCTGGATGCCAGATGGAGCGCAAGGCTTATCGGTCTATTGGTCAACTGCTGGATTAGTGTGCCATCTATTATGCTTCTTGCCACAGGACATCTGTCAAATCGTGATATGACACTGTATGAAGCAGCAAAAATGGATGGAGCCGGCAGATGGAAGCAGTTCTGGAAACTGACCATGCCTTATATGATCTTTGCTACAACACCGGTTCTGCTAGGTCAGTTCATCGGCAACTTTAATAACTTCGGAATATTTTATTTCCTGCGGGGAGGATTGTATATGGATGGATATTTCCTGGCCAGTGACACGGACCTTCTGATCAACTGGTTGTATAACTTGTCCATCGATAATAACTATTACAGCATCGGAGCTGCCATCAGTCTGATCATATTCCTGATCACCTCGACGATCTCCCTGCTGGTCTATGTAAAATCACCATCCTATCGAGAGGAGGATACCTTCCAATGAGAAAGAGACTGGACGCAGTATGGACATACGGACTGCTGATTATTGTGGCTTTTATATTTTTCTTTCCCTGCCTGTGGTTGATCCTGGCATCCTTCTCCAAGTCGGGAAGTATCTATTCTTTTGATGGATTTTTTCCGAAGTCCTATAGTATTGCAACCTTTAAAAAGCTCTTTTGTGATACGAAGATGTACAATTATCCCAGGTGGTTTTTCAACACTCTTTTTGTGGCTACCGGTAGCTGTATCCTGGGAACTTTCCTGACGATCCTGACAGCCTATACGATGTCGAGATTTCAGTTTCGGGCGAGAAAGCCCATGATGAAAATAACCATGGTGCTGGGAATGTTCCCCTCTTTTATGGGAATGACGGCGGTATATCTGCTGATGACACAGTTTGGCCTTATCAACCATCTTTGGGGACTGATCCTGATCTATGCCGGGGGAGCTCCTATGGGCTACCTGACCCAGAAGGGATTCTTTGATACCATTCCCCGGGCCATTGATGAGGCAGCCAAGATCGACGGGGCTACAAACTTTCAGATCTTTCTTAAGATCAACCTGCCACTGTCTAAGCCCATGATCGTATATACAGCGCTGACTTCCTTTACCTGGCCCTGGAGTGATTTTATCCTGCCTAAGCTTCTTCTCAAGGAAAAGGATCTGTATACGGTGGCGGTAGGCCTGATGAGTCTGGATGAGACGGAATTCGCCAGGTTCGCTGCAGGCAGCGTCTTTATTGCACTCCCCATTGTTATCCTGTATTTTTGTCTTGTGAAAAATATGGTGGATGGCATCGCCGCCGGAGCAGTGAAGGGGTAAAAACCTGTTGATCGGAAAAACGTAAAATAATAGAAGTCTGTTTCAAGTCTTGCTCTGCGAGACTTGAAATTGGATATTGACACGAAAGGAAGGATTTGATAACATATGAACTCGCACCGCAGAAAAGCAAGAGATTAGCAGAGAAGCGGTGAAAAACATAATAAAAGTTATTGACAAAGGTCGAAAGCTTTGTTATTATATATAAGCTGTCGCTTCGAAAGAAGCCGTCGGGAACAGGATTTAAAAAACAAAAAAGTTCTTGACAAGCTGCCGAGGCTCAGATATAATAAATGAGCTGTCGCAGAGAACAGCAAACACAAGTTCCTTGA
>CADCQT010000010.1 GCA_902803645.1 uncultured Lachnospiraceae bacterium
AGTTCGGTGGTACCCTCGGCAAGAGAGCCCAGCATGATACCCCGGTGGGAAATGGACTTATCCCCGGGGATTCGTACCTCTCCCCGGCGCCTTTTTGCTGGAGTGCCCTTAAATAATGTATTGCTCATAAATTAAAACCTCTATTAATTATCTTCAAATATCTGCGCATCCTCGCGGAGCGTTTATCTCAGTCGGAGATTGTAACCCCGACTGAGACCAGTTTGCTATAACCCCTACCTTCGCTTAGAGGAAGGGGTCTTATCCGGCTGAGATAAAATGCCTGCAGAATTACTCTGCAGGCAGATGTATCAGTTCCTCTTGTGCAGGATGTAGCCGTGACGGCTCAACAGATCCCCGGCCTTCTGATGATCGGGCTGATTATAAAGTTCAATCGCCAGAACTCCCTCTTCGAATTCCCGGTTATGAATGATACCGATGTTCTTGATGGAGATACCGTTGTTGGCCAGAATGGTGGCAACGGTAGCAATCTGACCGGCCTCATCTCTTAGATCACTGTAGAGAAGGAAGGCTTTGCCCAGGACACCGGTCTTCTTCAGTGGAAGAGAATCCCGATAGTCCTTTGCTGAGGAAAAGAGATGGTCCAGTTCCGTGTCATCCTGCTTTGTAATAGCATTTCGGAAAGAAATTAATTCTTCATTATATAAATCAAGAAGTTGAATGATGGCTTCCCGATTGCTCTTGCAAATATGCTTCCACATCTCCGGTGAAGAAGAGGAGATACGTGTGATATCACGAAAACCTCCTGCTGCTATGGTCTTAAGGACATCATCCTTGTCTGAGGATCGTACCAGATTCACAAGGGAAGCGGAGATCACATGAGGAAGATGGGAAATCGCCGCTGTAGCAAAATCATGTTCCTTTGGATGCAGCTGCAGGGTGATAGAGCCAAGGGAGCTGATATACTCTGCAAAGGCGGGGAGCATGGCACAGGAAGTAGCATTGTCCGCTGTAAGAATGTAGTAGGCATTCTCAAGGAAATGGGAAGAGGAGTGTTCGTATCCGATCTCTTCCGATCCGGTCATGGGGTGACCTCCGATGAAGTGCTCCGACAGGCCGGCTTCCTTTGCTGCGGCATGGATATCTCCCTTGACGGAACCCACGTCGGTTATGATGGTGTTCTCACCGATGTAGGGAGCCATCTGCTTCATATAGTCGGCATTGATCCCCACAGGGCAGCAGAGAAAGATCAGATCCGAAGAAGCAATATCCTTTATATCTAAAAGGTCATTGTTTAAAATTAAACCGTCATTATATGCGGCTTCCAGTGTCTCTTTGTGTCTTGCGTGGGCATAGATCTTCTGATCCGGGTAGTGTTCGTGGATGGCTTTTGCAATCGAGCCGCCGATCAATCCAACTCCGATAAAAACAATTTTTTTGTTTCTAAAGTTGTCTTCCATTATGCCAGACTCCTTTTTGCCAGGTCTGCATAGGGACGGATCTCCTGCATCATTTCCTCAAACTGTTCACAGGTCAGAGACTGAGGTCCGTCGGAAAGAGCGCACTCCGGACGGTTATGAACTTCTACCATGACACCGTCTGCTCCGACAGCAATAGCGGATTTGGTAAGAGGCTTAACAAAGCTTCTTATACCGGTTGCATGGCTTGGGTCTACAATGACGGGAAGATGAGTCTTTTCTTTTAATACAAGGACTGCGGCAAGGTCTAAGGTGTTACGTGTGGCTGTCTCATAGGTTCGGATACCACGCTCGCACAGGCAGACATTGGGATTTCCGTTGGCCATAATATATTCTGCTGCATTCAGCCATTCGTCGATGGTAGCAGCAAGACCTCTTTTTAACATAACCGGCTTACCGCATTTTCCCACCTCTTTTAACAATTCAAAGTTTTGCATGTTTCTTGCGCCGATCTGCAGCATGTCCACGTAGGAGACAGCGGTCTCTAATGCCTTAAGGGACGTGACCTCGCAGATGGTGGCGAGTCCGGTTTCATCTCCGGCTTCCTTCATATACTTAAGTCCTTCCTCCTCAAGTCCCTGGAAGGAGTAGGGGGAAGTACGGGGTTTGTAGGCGCCTCCCCGAAGAAGGGTAGCGCCACTGGCCTTTACGGCTCTTGCAATGGTCATCAGCTGTTCTTCGGATTCGATGGCACAGGGACCGGCCATAACGGTAATGTTGTTTGGTCCGATGACAGTGTTTTTTACTGCAAATTCTGTGTCTTCCGGATGAAACTTGCGGTTTACAAGCTTGTAGCTTTCGGTGACCTGGATTACATTGTCGACTCTTGGATCGGCCTTCAGCTGATCCATGTCAAGAACGGATTTGTCGCCGATGATTCCGATGATGGTGACCTGATCGCCCTTGGAGAGATTGGTTGAAAGACCATGGGACTGGATGGCGCGAACAAGATCTTCCTGTTGCTCTATAGTGCAATTTTCTTTTAATACGATGATCATGATATTTGATTCCTTTCTCATAAAATCTTATTCTATCCTAAACATTTTTGTCTAAAAAGTCAACACGTTAATGTGGGAAAGTATAAAAGTGGTAAACCGCTCTTCCTTGACATTTGAGGTGACTATGGTACTATTTCTTAGTATGCAAATTTCAGCCTCGGGCGGATCCGGGGCTATAATGGGAGGAAGAAAACATGGTTACAGCTTATAATCATCGTTCCGTCGAGAAAAAATGGCGGAAGATCTGGGATGAGAAACCCGTTAATCCCAAGGATGAGAAGAAGGAAAAGTATTACTGCCTAGATATGTTC
>CADCQT010000011.1 GCA_902803645.1 uncultured Lachnospiraceae bacterium
AGCTTGTACCCCGACTGAGTATAGTTTGTCATAACCCCCACCTACGCTAACGCTTAGAGGTGGGGGATTTCTCCGACTGAGTTAAACAGTTTCTACCAATTAGCAAAATTCTACTCCCGATTGATTTCAAGGTCAAACCTGCTATGCTATAATCTTCTCCGACTAAGATAAATGGAGGTATCCGACATGACTGTTCAGGAAAAATACAAAAAAATCACCAGCACACTGATCCAAGAGCATCTTAAGATCTCTACCATGGAGAGCTGTACCGCCGGCTTTATCGCCTCATTGATCACAGATACAGAAGGCGCCTCCGCTATTTTTGAAGGCAGCTACATTACCTACGCGAATCGTACGAAGATCCAGTGCGGAGTTCCTTCTGCTGTTCTTGAAGAACACGGTGTCTACTCCAAGGAAACCGCTGCCGCCATGGCAAAGTGTTGTCTTCAGGATTTTTCTGCCGATCTGGGTATCGGTGTAACCGGCTCCTTTGGCAATGTAGACCCTTCCAATCCGGATTCCGTTCCGGGAGAGGTCTATTATGCAATCGCAACAAAAAAGGAGATCAAGACCGGATATGCCCGTCTCGATCCCCTTCCAAGCCGCTTTGCTTACAAAATGAATATGGCTGAAAGAATCGCTGATGAACTTCTAACGATCCTAACAGATCTTAGTCCTGATCAAATATCATCTCCAGCATCTGATTGATCAGGTCATTCTCAGATGTTCCCAGCTCCTCTGCCAGAGCCTTAAGCTTCTCGTTATAAGACTCTTTGATCAGGAAGCTCTTACGTACTGTCTTCTTCTCTTTGCGATTGTTCTTAAATCGCGATGAGATGGAGCTGTCCACCTTCGTCTTTTTCTCTTTTTCTATATTACTTTTTGTATTCTCTTTTGTAATATCTTTTGTGCTATCTTTTATATTATCTTCTTCAGGCCCTTTCTTTTCTTCTTCAACAGCAACTTCCTCTTTTTGATCGTCCTCTGCCTTCCGTACTTCGCCAGCACTCTGCTCCGCCTCTTTTGTCACTTCCTCATAGGATTTCCCTTCACGAACCAGGTCATCCACCAGGTTTCCCTCCTGATCCTTCTCTTCCAGAATCTCTTCCTTCTCCTCTTGGCGCTTCTGGTTCATCTGCTTTAACTTCTGTAATTTAGAAATATTCGCCATTCCTTATGCCTCCTGTGTCATTTCAATAATCTTCGCACCGATCTTACGATAATCCATGGCCGGATTACCGTACTTGTTATACTTTTGCATGGATTGAAGAGCCAGCTTACTCTCGGAGGCCTTAATGCTCTTGCGCACTGTCATAATAAAAGGTTCCATCTCCATTTCCTTGGCCTTCTCCTGAAGGGTCTCAATGGCCAGGGTGTGCATGGAGGTCTTCTCATATTTGTTCAGAATCAGTCCTAATACCCTGGCATTGGACCAGTTTAACTTACGATACTTCATCAGATCCCCATAGATGGCATCGATTCCCGTAATCGAACCCGCATCACATTCGGTGGGAATCAGAATATAATCCGATGCGATATAACACATGTTCAGCAGCGTATTACGAGCCGGGTTACTGTCTACCAACACATAATCATAGTCATTCTCCACAAACTCCAAGAGGCTCTTCAAAAGGTAAATGTCCTCCGGTGCCGAGAACTCCTTATCTGCCTTGGATAACTTCTCTGATGCCGCAATGAAGTCAAACTCATCCAGATGCTGGAGTGCATCCTCTACTGCATTATCTGCCTTTAACAGGTCATAAATAGTAGCCTTCTTCGGATCAGAATCCACATAATCTGACAGATTCGCCTGCTGATCCAGATCGATGACCAACACTCTCTTATTCTCTGATGAGAGGCATGAACCGATCTCCCATGTCGTTGTGGTCTTACCTACACCACCCTTTTGATTTGCAATTGCTATTACTTTCACCTTGTCTCCTTATCCTATCTTGTATGTTTTATAATATGTTATTCCCTATATTACTCATTGTATTACATACTGTATTATATAGTATATGCTCAATTAGATGCTATATTATACTCTATTTCCTCATAGGTTTCATACATTCTATTATAAAATGTAATACGTTATATAATATATTACGTTTTGTAATATATAACATCTTAGAGTTTCACATACTTTCTATATGTTATTTCCGAAGATGTTTATCCTATGCTTTACATTACTTTTATATTATAATCTATCCTATGAACAGAAAATAATATATGATATTTAATACGATACACTATCATCTATTTTATATCATGATATATCATGTAAATGTATTATCTTAATCATATCTTTGTATTATGTTTTGTAAGATACATCATCCCATAAAATCGATTCCAGAAACAAGTATATAACAGAACAGGTTACTCTTGCAATATATATTAGAATTTATATCATTTTATATTTTACATTATATCGTATGTATTGTAATATATTATATAGCATATTATGTAGTAGATTATATAGGATGCGATAATATAAAAAGCTGCCAAACCATAGGGGTTCAACAGCTTTATAAACAGATCCTGCGCAAATATTCAATCGCAAATATTCAATTTAAAAGGAGGAAAAGAGAGATTCCCTCAGAATCCAATCAAAAAAACAGCATTTTTCCTTACTTTAACTGAAGAATAACAGCCTCCAAGCCCGCTATTTTACAAGAAAAATCCCCATCCTGCAGCAGATTGAAAGAGTCATTAAAACGTAGAAGTTTCTCACCCATTACACTCTGTTCTGTCAGATCCTCAAAAGAAAGAGTCTGGCTGGTCACATTCAAAACAGCAAGGGTCTTATCGTTTAGCTGGATCGTAATAACCCCAAGGTCATCATCTGCACAGATCTCACATTCCCCTCGAGAAAGAGAAGCGTACTGTCGCCGGATAGAAAGCAGCCGTTTATACCAGGCAAACATATCCCAGTCAGCCTTATCTTCATCCCAAATCATACCACGGCGATTGTCCGGATCAAATCCACCATCCAAACCAACCTCATCTCCATAGTAAATCATAGGCATTCCCGGAAGTAGAAGCATGAGAGCAGCAGCCAGCTTCTGCTTTTTCTTATCATGACCTGCCGTATGAAGGAATCGCTCCACATCATGGCTGTCAATCATATTCCAAAGCAATGGCAGGACCTGACTCTGATACTGTCCCTTCAGGAAGGATAATTCATTCACAAATCCGGTGGCAGTAAGCCGGTTATAACAGATCAGACCGGTAAGAGCCTTATAGAAAGGATAATTCATCAAAGAATCCCACTCATCCCCTGTCAAAAAGTCCGGTGCATAGTGCCAGTTTTCACCAACGATCAGAAGATTGGGGTTCTCTGCCTTCAGGCAGTAGCGGAATTTTTTCCAAAAAGCATGTCCAACCTCATCCGCCACATCCAGACGCCAGCCATCGATATGAAACTCCCTCACATAATGAAGCCCCACCTGAACAAAATAATCCGCCGTGGCAGGATTTGCCATATTCAGCTTGGGCATACCGCCATAGTAGGCAAAGCTCTTAAAATTCGGCTTCTTATCCTTTGTACCATAGAAGATGGGAAAATCCTCCATATAATACCAGTTGATATAAGGGGAACTTTTTCCATTTTGCTTGATATTACGAAATGCAAAAAAATCAGGTGAAGTATGATTAAATACCGCATCCAGCATCACGTACATATCCATGGAATGGGCCGTATCGATAAGCTCATGGAGATCATCGGCGGTTCCAAGAGAGGGATCGATCTCATAATAATCAATGGTGTCGTATTTATGAGAGGAATTGGAGCGGAAAATAGGTGTAAGATACAAAATATCCACCCCCAGATCCTTCAAATAAGGTAGTCGAGCTGTAATACCCTTTAAATTTCCCCTCAGATCATCGGTGGCAGAGATGGGAGCCTTATACCAAAGCTTAGGATCCACCTCCTCTGTCGTGGCAAAACGTGTGGGAAAGATCTGATAAACCGTCTTCCCGATGGCCCACTGGGGAGTATTGAAGCATTCCTCCTCCCGAAGGATCTGAGGCATATCAAACATGGCTTCCACGTCAGATGGAGCCTGATCAAAAAAGCGATAATCACCATAATAATGACAGGAACCGTCCGTCCCCAGAAGCTCGAAGAAATAACGAAGGCAGAGCATATCAATGGTCACATCCGCCTCATAATAATCATGATACACATCCGAAGCCACCAGCTTCATGGATGTACAGCCCCTGGTATCGACACGATTCACCGGAATGTACTTATCCTGATAATGAAGAAAAACCTTCTCCATATCCCCCTTTGCCACCTGGATCCGAATACGGAAAAGTCCACCATGAAGACAGAAACAGTTCCGCTGATCTGCATAATGTGAGATAGCAGCTAAATTCATATGAATAACCCTCCTACAAAGTACCAATTCCAAGTCTCGCCCCGCGAGACTTGATAATCACCTCTTTTACTTTATTGGAAACGTTACCGATATGCAAGGGGAAACTTCGAATTCTATAAAAGACAACAGGATTATAGAAAAATCAATATACCATGGCAACAAGTCTAAGGCATAAGCCACCATACATTCTCTTCAAACCAGGCATACAGATCATCTACGAGATATGTCGCCCTATTCTCTACCAGTTCCTCCCTTGTACCATATCCATAGGTCACACCAACAGAATCGATGCCGGCTTCATTGGCTCCGATGATATCAAACTTCGTATCGCCGATCATAACGCAATTCGCCGAATCCAAAGAAAGCTCCTCCATGGCTTTCCGAATCAGGCGAACCTTCTCAGAGGAAGGATCCTTCATTTCCGGCCCGGTCTGATAGGCGAAATAGTGATCCAGTCCTAATTTTTCCAGAATTCGTGCAGCAAAAATATGAGGTTTCGAAGTTACCAGGATATTACGAAAGCCCATTTCCCTGTTTTTCTTAAGTATATCCTCAACCCTAGGATATAGTGTCACCTCAAACATCCGATCCGTCTCATAGATCTCACGGTAAAGCTTCACAGCCTCTCTGGCCTGATCCTCCGTCATCCCATAGAGGTTCTGAAAAGAATCCATTAAAGAAGGGCCTACAAACTTTCGGAGGATCTCCTCCGGCTGGTGATCATACCCGAGTTTGGAAAGAGCATATTGGACAGAAGACATAATGGCATAACCGGAATCTGTAATGGTTCCATCGAGATCAATAAGAAACTCAGAATATTTAGGCATAAAAACTCCTTACATCATAGCATTACCAAAATTCCCCATCATTATAAGTGTTTCTGAAGAGATTTACAAAATCATTTTCCATGTTCTGGCAAAAAATACCAGGTACTTTCGG
This sequence comes from uncultured Lachnospiraceae bacterium, assembly GCA_902803645.1. Classification (GTDB taxonomy): domain Bacteria; phylum Bacillota; class Clostridia; order Lachnospirales; family Lachnospiraceae; genus Weimeria. The sequence continues at coordinate 5,319 of CADCQT010000011.1, forward strand.
CCAGGAAAAGAAGGCTCGACAAAAAAGAAAAAATATCAAATAATAAAAGAACAGTAATTGAAACATAATTCATAAGAAAGGATTCCTCATGGCTCAAATGTCCAACAGCACCATTTGTTATATAGAAAAAGAAGACGCTTACCTTATGCTATTACGTAATAAAAAGCAAAAGGATGTCAACAAGGGGAAGTGGATCGGTGTAGGCGGACACTGTGAAAACGGGGAATCCCCTGAGGATTGCATCCGAAGAGAAGTGGAAGAGGAGACTGGTTTAATCTTAGATCAACTGACTTTCCGTGGCATCATAACCTTTGTCTACGGCGAGGATATTACAGAGTACATTTATTTGTTCACGTCCCATTCCTTCCATGGGGAGCAGATCCCTTGTAATGAAGGAGAACTTCACTGGATCCGTAAGGATCAGATATTCAACCTGAATCTATGGGACGGCGATCGTATCTTCCTTCATCTTCTGGAAAAAAACGGCAATTTCTTTTCCCTGAAAATCGTCTACGATCAAGAAGATCATATCCAACA
>CADCQT010000012.1 GCA_902803645.1 uncultured Lachnospiraceae bacterium
TAATTCATCAAAGCAAACCACCTGGTTGCGACCGTTATGTTTGGCGTAATACATGGCTTTGTCCGCCTCATGGATGGCTTGATGGAAATCGTAGCCCTTGTATTGACTGAGTCCAATGGAAACCGTGGTAGAAGGTTGCATCCTGTCATCTGTTGCAATGGTCTGGCGAATCTTCTCCGCCAATTCCAACGCGGCCTCTTTGGCGATGCCGGGAAGGATGATGACGAATTCTTCTCCACCCCAGCGAATACAATAATCGCATGCGCGGGTGGTGTGTTGTATGTGTAGAGCAATCTGTCGAAGGACCCGATCCCCGATTTCATGACCGTAACTGTCGTTGATGGTTTTGAAAAGATCCACATCCAAAAGGACAAACCAGGTGTTTTGCGAAAGGGATGGGAGCAAATGGTTATTTGCTCTATCTACGATCTCCAGCAGGATATTACGATTGTAAAGCAGCGTTAGCTGATCGTGCATATACAGATGCTCTAAAGTTTTCTTATCTAAATAATGGTCCACATAGGTGCATTCCAAAATCTTAAGGAAAAGAAGGATTCCTATCATGATGGGAAGTCCCAGTGTTAGAATCATTTCAAAATGTTCGTAGTGGATCCACAGATTAGAAAGGAATAAATTAACCAGCATGAGGGGATGCAAGATGCAGGAAAGATAATAGGGGGCAGCCAGTCCAAGACATAGGAATCCAAACTGCATGGCTAAAAATCCTTCTCTTGAAAATTCCCGGTCCGGCAGATAATAAATACACCAGATGGTACACCACATACATGTGTGCATGACCAGATAACTCAATAGAATATTGCAGAAATAATCCTTCCTGTAGTGGTTATATATTAAAAAACCGGCTAAAAAGATCAGGGGGAATAATCTCTGGAACAAAGTTTCGTAAGCAAAATGGTGAAAGATCTGGCAATCCGTGATGAAATATGAGATCTCTGCCAGTGTTACAAGTATTACGACCCAACGAAAGACGTTTTGGTGATACTCGAATTTATTTTGATAAAACTGATGTCGCTCATCCCGATGAATAATTGCAGGGAAAAACCAGCGCATAATTCCAATACTCCTCTAATTAAGATATAATGACACTTAGAAGGTTATTATAGCAAAAATTCCTATGGATATAAATTGTTTTTTAGTGTAAAAAATGTTCGTTTTTTTGATTTGCCAGAACAGAAACCGGAGGTAAATATGAAAAGACATCTGCGTAGAAAGCAAGTTGTATTACCCCTTGCTGTTTTTATCCTGGGGGTATCCATGACGGCATGCCTAGGTTATGAGAGCTATCATGAGCAGATAAAAACATTTCGACATGATGCTTACAACGAATGTAGGGCCAAGGCAGAACGGCTTGAGAATGAGATGAATGCATATCTTAAGGCAACGGATGCCTTGGAGCTTGTTGTGGAGGACAGGCAGGGAATCCCAAGAGACTTTCACACCATTGCCCAGCGGCTTAAGGAAGAGAATCCGGCTATTCAATCCGTCCAGTTGGCTCCCAAAGGGGTGGTATCCTATGTATACCCTATTAAAGGCAATGTGGGAGAAATGATCGACCTGTTGCAGGATACGGAGAGAAAGAGGCTTGCAGAATATACGAGAGATAGTGGAGAGACCACTTTCCAGGGCCCCCTTGATTTGAAAGAGGGAGGAAAAAGCATTGCCATTTGTAATCCCATTTATCTGGATGAAAAGGGGCGGGCTGAGGATGAAACGAAAGAGACGTTTTGGGGCTTTGCCATTGTTACCGTTGATGTTTCTTCTGTGTTAGAGGATCCTCTTGCAGGTCTTAAAGACATGGGATTTGCCTATGATTTAGAGAAGAACGAACCGCAGACGGATCAGATGAAAAGTCTTCTTTCTACGGGAAAGAGTGGTATTGCAGAGGATGCTGTTTCCGTCGGTTTTCAAACCGGTGGATGTGTTTTTCGGCTGTATATACGTCCGGAACACGGCTGGGGAGAAAAGGTCAGCATCAAGGTAGCCATGTTGGTGTGCCTGTTGTTGTCTATGTTAGTTGCCATCCTTTGTGCCCTTTTATTTATACTGAAGGATACAGCGGATCGTTTTCGGAATATGTCCTTTCAGGATACTCTTACGGGGCTTGATAACCGCCGGGGACTTATTGAGGAACTGGATCGGATCAAGGGAGTTGAAGAACCTTATGGGATCATGTTTTTAGACCTTAATCACTTTAAGGAAATCAATGACACCTATGGTCATGATGCGGGCGATCGGGTACTGCTGGAGGCTTCCGGCAGGATTGCCGCTGCTGTGGCGCCGGATAGGGCCTATCGACTGGGTGGAGATGAATTTGCCATACTAATCCGGGGAGACTACTCCGAAGGGGCCTATGAGCGGAAAATGGAGCGGATCCGGAGCAATATGAAGAAGAACTATACCCTGCATACCAGGGAAGGGGATAAGGTCCTGTCTTTTTCCACCAGTATCGGCTATGCCAGATATCCGGAGGATGGAACAGATGCAGATGCAGTGATGGAAGTGGCGGATGGCAGAATGTATGACAATAAGATGGAGATCCATAGAAGGGAAGCAGAAGAGAAGCACTAGGTGATCTGGTGCTTCTGACGATACTGCCTGGGGGTTAGATGGTACAGCTCCACAAAGACCCGGTTAAAGGTTACAGAACTTTTAAAGCCGCAGTCTGTCATAATCTTCTTAATAGGCTCTTTGCTCTCGGTGAGAAGAGCCGTAGCATGTTCTAACCGGACGGAATTCACATAGTGGTTAAAGTTCTGGTGGAAATCATTGGAAAAGATGCGGGAGAGAACATAGCGGCTGACTCCCACCTCTTTGGCTACCTGCTGTAGGCTTAAGTTCTCCCGGTAGTGTGTGGCCACAAAGGTCACGATCTCCGATACAAGGTTATAATCCTGGAAATCCTTTCTGGGCTGTAGCTCCATTAAAGGGATGCATCTGGAGAGGATCACCTGGATCCAGACGTGCAGGAAGGAATTCTGATGTCTGGAGGCATCCTTGTTGTCCGGTGCACTGGATTCCTCCAATGCAGAGAGGACATAGAGTACGTCGGCATGGAGATCCGTTGACTTGATCACCGGATTCACAGCTCTTTGCATGCGAAGTCTGTCTTCATAGCTTCCGAAGAAGGTGGGGGATACAAGAATGGTCAGGCAACTGCACTTCTCGGATACCACTTCCTTACAGCTGTGGATCAGCCCCGGAAAAGTCAGGGCCAGATCTCCTTTTCCCAGATAGAAAAGATCCGCGCCGACACTCAGTTCCATTGTCCCTTCTGTTACATACACGATCTCTAAGGACCTGTGGATGTGGGGGGATGAGTGCCATGCGCGTTCTTTTTTAACTTCTAATATGTCTTTGTCTTCTAGATAACTTGGAATCACCTTTGACCCCTTTTACGTTGATGCTCTTGGAACTAGTGTAACAGGAAATGTGATGATTTTCTTCACTTCCTTATGCTCATTGACAGCAGTAATGGTATCGATGGCCTGAGCCACGATCTCCCGGATGGGCTGTCGAATGGTGGTGATGGATGGACAGGTGAGCCTTGAGAGATTCACGTCATCGAATCCTACCAGCTTGATATCCTTGGGGATTCGCTTGCCCCGATGGTTGCATACCTGGATCACCTGGGCGGCAATAAGATCAGAGGTGCAAAAAACTCCGTCACAGTCCGGATTCTCATCCAGTGCCGCTTCTATGGTGGAATAGTACTCCATGGAAGCATATTCCTCCGGGGTGGAGCGGTAGATGGAGCAGGAACACTTCTCCCGGGCACAAACCGCCTGGAAGGAGCTCTCACGGGTATCACCCGGCATATCCGCTACATTGATGGTACCGATGGCCACCATATGCCTGCAACCGTGGGAGATGAGGTGCTCTGCCGCCAGCCGGCCTCCTTCCTCATTATCACAGAGGATACTGTAGGTATTGCCCACGGGATTACGCTCGATTAGGATAATGGGAATATGGAAGGAATCCAAGGTTTCCTTGCTGATATCCGTAGAGAAGAGGACCACACCGGAGATGAAATTACTCTGGCAGATCTGGATCACACGGCTTTCCCGGCGTTCGTCTCCACTGGAATTATAAATGATCACCTTGTAGTTGCGTTTTGTGGCTTCCTTTTCAAGCTGTGAAATCACCTTGGCAAAGTAAGGATGCACAATATGAGGGACGATGATCGCGATGGTGTCTAATTTCTTCTTGGAGAGTCCCTGAGCAACTGCATTGGGGGTATAATTCAATGCCTTCATGGCATTGAAAACTTTGTTACGTGTCTTTTCGCTGATGTAGCCGCGATTGTTTAAAACCCTGGATACGGTTTCAACCGCCACACCGGCTTCCTTTGCGACATCTTTAATTGTTGCCATACACAAAACTCCATTTTCGTGAGATAAGAAAGAGGTTCACAAATAAAATTGTGAACCTCTCTATTTTAACCCTTTACAGCTCCGGATGTAACTCCCTTTACGATAAATTTCTGTAAGAATAAATACAGAATCAGGATCGGGAGCATTGCCAACAGGAGGGCCGCCATAATGAGGCCGATGTCTGTTGAATAGGTACCATAGAACAATTTGGTTGAAATTGGAATTGTCTGAACCATCTTATCTTTTAAGATCAGGCTCGGAAGGAGGTAGTCATTCCAAAAAGCCATGGCATCGATGATAGCAACAGTAGCAGTTGTAGGTCCTAAAAGCGGGAATACCACTTTCCAGAAGGTCTGCCAGCGGGAACAGCCATCGATGTAGGCAGCTTCCTCAAGCTCCTTTGGTACGTTGGTCTTAATGGCACCATGGTACATAAAGGTGGCCATGGAAACAGAGAAACCAACATGTAAGAGAATCAATACCAGTCGCTGATCCACAACCTTCAGAAGGTTGCCGTATACAGATACGATAGGGATCATCAGTACCTGGAAAGGAATAACCATGGATGCGATCATCACTGCGAAGAAGATGATACAAGCCTTCCAGTTGTTACGAACGATTACGAATGCAGCCATCGCAGAAAATAGGAGGGTAAGAATGGTGGCGCAGATCGTAACGATCAGTGAGTTCTTGAATACATTGAGGAAGTTCATCTTCTCCATTGCATTCGGGAAGTTATCCATGGTAAAACCGTGGTTACCGATGATACTCAAAGGGTTAACGGTAATGTCGGCCTTGGTCTTGAATACGTTAATAACTACAAGGATGAATGGAAAAACAAATGCTGCAAGGACAATGAGTAAGAGAATAAAGGTCAAAACCCTGGCAATTGTTCGTCCGGTGTTTTTCTTTTCCTGCATTATGCTTCCACCTCACCTTTCTTACCAACGTAAACCTGTGTTACACCAACAACGGCACAGATAAGGAACAGGATCAAAGCCTCGGCCTGTCCGGTACCAAACTGCTGATGTTTGAATGCTGTCTGGTATACGTGCATAGCTGCCAGCTCAGAGGAACCGTAAGGCTCACCGTTTGTCAATGACAGGTTAACATCATAAACTACGAAACATCTTGTTACACTAAGGAATAAACACTGTACGAAGGAGGAGCGCATCAGAGGCAGGATCACCTTGCGAAGGGCCTGTCCCGGTGTACAACCATCGATCAATGCTGCTTCCTTCAATGCCTCCGGAACACTCATGAAGCCGGCTACATAGATCAGCATCATGTATCCTGCGTACTGCCATACAGATACTAAGATCAGGCAGAACATTGCTCCGGACTCGGTAGAGAGAAGAGAAGGAACAGTGCCGCCTTTGATGGAAGCTCCCAGTGCGGTAAAAGCACGGTTGAATACGAACTGCCATACGTAACCTAAAACGATACCACCGATCAGGTTCGGGATGAAGAATCCGGCACGGAAGAAGTTCTGTCCCTTAATACCGCTTGTAACGGCATATGCCAAAAGGAATGCCACGATATTAATGAAAATAACGGAAAAGAACGAGTAAATAAAAGTTTTTCCGAGAGACTGCCAATAAGACGTGTCTGCAAAAGCAGCAGAGTAATTAGCAAGTCCTACGAAAGGTTTACTAAGCGATATACCATCCCAACTGGTAAATGTCAGATACAGTCCATAGAAAAGGGGTACGATGACTGTTCCTGTGAAAAGGAGCAGTGCAGGACCGGCAAACATTATGAACTGACTTGTTTTATAGGACATTTTGTCTCTATTCATATTAAGCCTCCATGGTAATAGATGCAGTACCCGAAGGTACTGCACCGTTCAATCGGGACCTTGACCGATTAGTGCTCAGTTAAGGTTGCCTTCTGCCAATAAGTATCAATATCCTTAGCGAATGTTGCACGATCAGACTTACCTCCAAGGTACTTCTGGAATGCCTCTCCACCTAATACTGTGAAGTGATCATCCGGGAGGTAGTTGTAGTTGGGGATCAGTAATCCCTGATCAGCGTAAGACTTAACAGACTTACCAAGTGGATCGGAAACTTCTACTGTGTTGTTCTTGAATGCAGGAACAAGTGCGCAGTCTGTCACAAGACCCTTCTGACCTTCAGCATCATTTGCCAGCCAGTTCAGGAAATCCTTAGATTCCTTCTGCTGCTTCTCGGAAACAGAGTTATCAACGAAGAAGTACTTGGATCCGCCACCAACAAGCTTTGTGTTGGAACCGTCATCGGTATCCTGTGGAACAGGCATCATACCCATGTTATCAGATGGGCTGTACTGGTTCAATACGGACCAGTCCCAGTTACCGCCGAACATGAATGCGATCTCGCCCTCAGCCAGCTTCTGCTCTGTAACTTCACGCTCAGCAGAAATAGCAGAATCCTTAGCGTAGTTGTTCTCCATTAATACATCGAAGGTATCCATCAGAGAGTTGAACTTGGTATTGTCAGCCATCTTCTCCTTACCATCGTGTAAGCCCTTAAGGAATGCATCCGGATCCTCCTGCTCCTCATATACCTGTGCCAGGTAATGAGCACCTAAAGACCAGTCTTCCTTCATAATACCGGTTGGGCTCTTCATGCCGCCTTTCTTAAGCTCATCTAAAAGACCCTTGAACGCATCTAAGGTCTGGTACTGGGATGGATCAAAGTCCTTACCAGTCACCTTCTTGATGGCATCGGCATTGTAGATCAGGCCACGAGCCTCAACACAGAAGGGGAAACCATAGACCTTGTCATCAACAGAGATGGAGTAGTCTGTGTTCTTCACCCAATCCTGATCGGAAAGATCAACTGCATGCTCTTTAGCTAAGGAATAGATATCCTTGGCATCGACCATTGCGATGGAGTATGGATCGTTGGAAGCGTAAGCTGTGGAAAGATCGGTTGTAACAGTTCCGTCACTTGCCTGTACAACGATATCAACAGGAACACCTGTCTTCTCGGTATAGGTCTTAGCCATCTCTTCCAGCTGTGTCTGGATTTCAACCTTGGAGTTGTAGACACGGATTCCCTCGGAATCACCGCTCTTGCCTGAGCCGCCCTTGGATCCGCTGGATCCACATCCGGCCATCATTCCAACTGCCATGGTGGAAGCCAAAGCAACTGCTACAATTTTCTTTGCGTTCTTCATAAATTTCCTCCTCTTTTTGTAACCTTCCTTTTTAGGTTTTTACTTGGGGAGCTCTGTGCTCCCTTGCATGTTCAAATGATACGTCTGTCTGTCCATAATGTCAACCGGTTGACATACACTTTGTCAATTATAGATAGTTTGAGAGGGGGTGTTTTTGTACATAATGTACAATTTCTGTCAAAGGATTGACAGAAGCGACACGGGGAGAGTATGTTAATGCTATATATAAGTGTAGTATGTATCCTCGGCACTTTTTGGATTGTGCTAGGGACAAGGGAGTGGATGATATGAAAAAGGGAAGGATCTCCCCGAAGGAGAAGATATTTAACGACAGACTATCCGTATATATGGATGAAATGAAGTGGCTTTATATGGAGCTTTACAATGATGAGAAGGCTTTTTCTTATTATGTCTCCATGTTGCGTTCCTACTATATGGAACGAAGGGAAGAGCTTTTGTCTCTGGATCAGAAGCGTCTTGAGTCCCCGGGCTGGTATAAGGGGAATGATATGCTGGGGATGCTGATGTATGTGGACTGCTTTGCAGGGACCATCAATGGGATCCGGGATCATTTCGATTACATTAAGGAAGTGGGGGTCAATTACCTCCATCTTATGCCTCTTCTTAAGAGCCCGGAAGGGAGAAGTGACGGAGGCTATGCGGTCTCGGATTTTCGCCAGGTGGAGGATCGCTTTGGAACCATGGAGGATCTGTCGGCACTGGCACAGCTGTGTCATGAGCAGGATGTGTCCATCTGTCTTGATTTTGTGATGAATCACACCAGCGAGGATCACGAATGGGCCAGAAGGGCCAGGGCAGGAGAGAAGGAATATCAGGATCGCTATTTCTTCTATGATAACTGGGATGTTCCCTTCCGGTTTGAAGAGACGGTTCCCCAGGTATTCCCCCAGTCAGCTCCGGGAAATTTCACCTGGTGCGAAGAGGCGGGAAAGGTGGTGATGACCACCTTCTATCCCTATCAGTGGGATCTGAATTATCGCAATCCGGTTGTGTTTAATGATATGACCGCCAATATGCTCTTCCTCTGTAACCAGGGAGTGGATATTATTCGTCTGGATGCGGTGCCTTATATCTGGAAGACGATGGGAACTACCTGCCGGAACCTTCCGGAGGTCCATACTTTGGTGCGGCTGATGCGGATCGCCTGTGAGATCGTTGCGCCGGGGACCTTGCTTTTGGGCGAGGTGGTAATGGCTCCCAGTGAGGTGGTACCTTATTTTGGAACCATCGAGAGTCCGGAATGCCATCTTCTCTATAATGTGACCACCATGGCAAGTACCTGGCATACGGTGGCCACCCACGATGTAAGGCTTCTTCAGGATCAGCTGTCCAAGGTTTTTTCTCTCCCCAGGGATTATACCTTCCTGAATTATCTCCGTTGTCATGATGATATCGGATGGGGACTGGATTACTCCTTCCTTCGTCAGTTCGGGATCGAGGAAGTGGCCCATAAGAAGTATCTGAATGATTACTTCCGTGGTTTTGTTTTTGGCAGTGATGCAAGGGGAGAGCTCTATAATGACGATCCTCGTCTTGGAGATGCCAGATTGTGCGGTACCACAGCCTCTCTATGCGGGATCGAGGCTGCAGAGTACGAACTGGATGAGGAGAAGCTGCAGAGAGGCATTACATTGGATGTGATGCTCCATGCCTTTCTTATGACCCTGTCCGGACCTCCGGTCCTCTACAGTGGAGACGAGGTGGGGCAGCTCAATGACTATGGTTACCATGAGGATCCTCTGAAGTGGGAGGACAGCCGTTATCTTCACAGAGGTCGTCTATGCTGGGAAGATGTAGATCAGCGCAGGAGGCGGAAGGGTCGTCAGGGACAGATCTTTCGCAGCATCAAGAAGCTGGAGAAGTTCCGCAAGATGCATCCGGCCTTTGACAGTGAGGCGGATGTGTGGATCGTTCCCACCGGTAATGATCATGTTCTGGGAATCGGCCGCTATTATAAGGGGGAGAAGCTTATTGCCCTGTTTAACTTTGACGGAATGGATCAGACTGCCTGGATCGATATGCCGGAGCTTTACACGAATCTTATGGAGAATAAGAAGTGTATGGCCTGCAATTACGGCCTCCACCCTTACCAGTTTGTCTGGTTGGTTACAAAATTCAAATAGTGTGGCATAATTAATAAATATTTTATTATTTTTTTGTTTATTATTGTGTTATACTGATCCTCGTTGAAAGGAATGAACAGTATTCATTTCGTTTCATACTCTCCCCAAGCGGGTCGGCTCTCCCCTTACACTTAACTGCCGGCCCGCTTTTTCTATGCAAAAATCGATTTCTATTTGTTCCGTTTCTGTGACCTTTCCTGTGATAGGATTACAAGTGGTAGCATGATAATGCAAAGTAATACTTGAATTGTCTTAACAGGGGGTGTCTTCTATGAGAAAAGTTTCCCGTATTCTTGGTTGTTTCCTGTGTTTATGCCTGGTGGTGCCTTTGCTGACAGCTGTTTTTTTGGTGGAGGCGAAGGGGAAGGACAGGCAGTGCGAGCTGTCAGATCCTGTACTTTTAGCGGACTATGGAGATGTGGAAGTATGGGGAGAGAAGAAGTATGCCTTTACGATCCCCTGCGACCGTATGCCGATCTTTGAACTTCAGATTCGCAATACAGGAGATAAGAACCAGTACTTTGGCTGGGATAATGATGTGAAGATTACGGGAGACCATCTCTCAAAAGAGCCTCTTAAAGGGGAAAAGGTGCAGTGTGAAGATCTGCGGATATCTGAAGAATAAAAAGGGAAAGCCCATCAAACATGCCAATATCATGATCTCCAGCGGCTGGGCCCTGCATAATTCTGTTTTTACCAATGATAAGGGGTACTATGCGGTTAAGGTCATGCCCTATTACAGTAGCTACCGGCAGATGTGGAGCGGATATGCCATTACCCCCCGGGTCAAGGGATACAGGCAGAGGAGTGTTATCGTAAAGCCCGGGAAGAAGACCGTTAAGAAGAATATTGTTCTAAAGAAACAGACCTCTAAGCTTACCTGTAAGCAGACGAAGAAGATCAACCTTCAGATTCAGGCCTACGATCTGGATGCATCCTCCGATGGAAGCGTTATTGCAACGGTGCCTTTCCATACCCTTCTTCCCAAGGAAAAGACCAATGGAAAGCGGACCCTATGCGTGGTAAATAAAACTGGAAAGGTGCTGTTTCAGAAGGCCCTGCCCTCTGAGACTCCCTATGTGGATGTGTCCGATGACGGCAGGTATGTTTTGGTGACAGGAGAATTTGCAGGAGAGAAGTGCTGCAATGCTATTATCTATAATCAGAAGGGGGAAGAGGTCTACCGAACGGATGACAGACTTCCCATCCTTAATAGCTTTACAGATTCTTATGAGAAGACCGATACAGTAGACAGTTATTGCGCCCGTCTATCCCATGACAACAGCCTTCTGGCTTATTCTTCCACCGATGGAGACCTTTGGCTTATAGATTGGAAGCAAAATAAGATCCTCTGGCAGGCAAAGGCCCAGGGGCAGATCCGAACCATAGATTATTCTGCAGATGACAGTCTTGTGTATCTTACCTGTGGAGCCGGCTATGCGCTTTGTTATGATACAGCCACCGGTGCAAAGAAATGGGAGACCTTTATCCAGGGATGGGGAACGGAGAGCACCGTTTCTGGCAGATACTTTATTACCACCACAAAAAGTGACGGCTACGCTCTTTTGGTGTTAGACCGGATCACCGGTAAGAAGCTCTGGGATTATCCTGTGGACTGCAGAGGAACAGGAATTGCAGTATCCCCTGACGGTAGGAAACTCTGGTGGGGCAATGACAAGGGAGGAGATTATTCTCCTGTGAATTCCGCTGTCTTTGAGTTAAAGACCGGAAAGCTTCTGACGGTTTTTACCTGTCATGAGAAATATTCAGGAATGCAGGCAAAGTGGAGCAGAGATGGTAAGCGGATCCTGATCAAGGACGGACAGGGATTTGGGGTCTATGATTCCTCCACCGGAGAACCTTACTTTGAGAAGAAGGTGGTCTCTGAGAAGACATCGGATTCCCTCTGCTTTTCCCTATATGCCTCCGATGATTTAAGATATGTGGTGGCGGGATATAATACGGACACTTCTTTTAGGTTCGGTGGAAGTTTATTTTTCTTTACGATTGAATGATGGGGATAGCAATGGTAACATAGGGAGCGAGACTTGAAAGTTGAAGTCAGTTTACATGAGGGGAGACATAGTATGATGTATGTAAATCCGTATTCGAACAATGGCAGAGACGGGAAGAAAAAGTCCGATCCGAAGAACAATGGGATCGGAATGCTCGTATCCTGTATCTTCATCGGTTTGGGTCTTGTGGCCAAACATCTCAAGGAGATCCTTCACGGAGCAGAGGCACTTTTCCGGTTGGATCGAAGCGTATCAAAGCAGAACGGCTTTGATGAGATCGGCAAGGTCTTTACTGAGGGGATTCCCATTACCATGTCAGAGCTTGTGACTGGCCTGGCTTTGCTGATGGTTCTTTTATCCGTGATCCTTGTCCTGTACAGGAAGCATAGGGGAAGGGGCCATGACAGCTTTTGTTCACGGGAGAAGGAGCAGACCATTCATCATAATCTGGATCTGGCGAAGCAGACAGGTAAGATCAATCTGAATGGCAGACTCTATACCAAGGAGGAGCTTAAGCAGTTTCATCTGTAGGGAATCTACCTTGGTTCCCTGCCTTCGCGGAAGGTTATCATCATTTCATTCGTAAGTGACAGGTCATCCGGCTGCCCGGCGATTTCATCCCGGGAGAGCCAGATGGCCTTTTTTAATTCTTTGTTCAGGGTGATCTGGCGGCTTCCCGTAACATCACAGTAGAATCCCACCAGGAGATCGGAGACCACGCCCCAGGGCTGGGATTTGTAATAGCGGATGTTGGTAACGGTAAGCCCTGTCTCTTCCATGACTTCCCGCGCTACATTCTCTTCCAGGGTCTCTCCGATCTCTGTAAAACCGGCCACCAGAGCATCATAGGGAATGGGCCGGTCGGCATACCGGGTAATAAGAAGACGGTCTGTTTTGGGGTCTATAACACCTATGATGACAGCGGGCATGATCCGGGGATAAAACCTGGCCTTGCAGGAGGGACATACCATGGCCCGCTCCTTCGTATCATGAGAAAGGGGAGAGCCGCAACGGCCGCAGTAATGGGATTCCTCGTACCACCGGTAGAGGTGAAAAGCAATGGTAACGGCAAAATACTGATCTTTGCGGATCCGTGGATCACTTCGCAGGTCCCTTAACCGGAAGGATAAAAAGGTATGCCCCTCTAAAAGAATCTCCTCCGGAGCAGAAGAGGTGGATTTTTGATAGATCATATCCTCTGTCATAGGGGTGGAGGGATCCTGACAGGTTATGGAAAGAGAGCGGGCCAGATAACAGGATTGGCCGTCGTGGTCAAAAAGATAGGTAAGATCCCCGGCAAAGGGTAGATCTTTTGTGGAAGGAAGGTGAAGGCCCTCTTCGCCCTCCATAAGAAGGAGTCTGTCCTGATGAAAGACAAAAACGGGATCTGTTGGCCGGCAAAGCTCCTGGGGCTTATAAGTATTATGAATAAAATGTGGTGCAATATCCTGTATCATGCTTGCTCCTATTCTGAAATTAAACTACAATATACATAGCTTTGTCTATTTTATAGCTGGGAAAGAGGAAATTCAATCAAATCTTGATAATCTTCATTTGGGGGAATGTTATGAAGAAAGTTTTGGATCAGGATCATTATCGCAAATTTACCATTACAGGGTTAATGGTAGTGCTTATGGTTATCCTGCTGATTATCTGGTTCAACCGTCCGGGAGAGACCTCCGGAAGTATTTCAACAGCCGGGACCAGGGTGGGGGTTATCCTCCTTGGTACAAGGGATGATAAGTGCTGGAACCAGTCCCATTTTCAGGGACTTGAGAAGGCAAGAAAGACATTGGGGCTGGACGTCACCTATAAAGAGGCGGTGCCTCCCACCGAGGAGAGCCGGAAGGTGATAGAAGGCCTTATTTCTGCCGGCAATCAGATCATTATCGTAGATTCTTCTGCATACAGTCAGTATGTTATTGAAGCCTCTGAGCGTCATCCGGAGGTTTATTTTTTTCATGCAGCGGGTTTTGTGACCAAGGATAATTTAATGACCTATTTTGGCAAGATTTATGAGATGCGGTATCTTACGGGGATCGTTGCAGGTCTTCAGACAAAGACCGGCCAAATCGGCTATGTGGCGCCCTTCTCCCAGCCGGAGGTCATCCGTGGCATCGATGCCTTTACCCTGGGAGTTCGTCAGGTGAATCCTGATGCTGTGGTTTATGTGAAGTGGACCGGCAGCTGGAATAATGACAGTGTTACCCGGCAGGTGACAGGGGATCTTCTGAAAGGGCGCGATATCGATGTTCTCACCATGCACTCGGATTCTCTTATGCCCCTTTCTGTGGCAGAGGAGGAGGGCATATGGTCCATCGGTTACAATATGGATAATGCAGCCTCCTATCCCAAGTCTTTTCTGACAGCCTCCGTCTGGAACTGGGGGGATTTTTATACGGAGCAGATTCGCAACTGCGTGAATGGTAAGTTTATGGGAAAAAGTTACTGGGAAGGAGCCTCCACCGGAATGGTGGATTTAGCGCCCCTTTCTAAGAACGTAAACCGGGAGGTGAAGAAACAACTGCCTTTCTATAAGAGGGCTGTGACCAACGGAACTTTAAATGTCTTCTACGGCCCGATCTATGATCAGGAAGGGAAGGAGATCGTAGGGAAGGCGGAATGTGTACCGGATGAGGTGCTTCTTCGGACATTGGATGTTTTTGTAGAGGGGGTAGTGATAGATGAAGATCAATAAACATTTTCTGATCCGGTATCGGCATTGGATCGTAGGAAGCTCTGTGGTACTTGCGCTGTTTGCCTTTTTTCTTGCCTTTCGTCTCTTCTCCCTTCGTCTCCAGGAGGATGATCAGCTGAAGGTTGGTTTTATTATGATCGGAGGCAAGGATGCCGACGGCTGGAACAGATCCAATTATTCCGGGATCTTAGACGCTGCCAGGCGGACGGATGCAAGGCTCTACTTCGAAGAGAATATCCGGGAGGATAAGGGAGAGGTGATTCCCGCCATTGAGCGCCTTGCTAAGAAGAAGGTATCCATCATTATTTTTTCCAGTTATAACTATTCAAGAGAGGCGGCAGAGGTTTTGGATGAGTATCCGAACATCTCCTTTTATTCCAATTCGGGAGACTATTATACGGACAATCTGACCTCCTTTTCCATCAAGATGTACCAGTCCAGATATATGGCCGGACTTATCGCAGGAAGCAAGAGTCAGACCGGTCATATCGGCTATGTGGCATCTATGCGCAATAAGGAGGTGAACCGGGGGATCAATGCCTTTACCCTGGGGGTTCGAACGGCAAATCCCGGGGCCTGCGTGGATGTGAAGTTTACCGGCAGCTGGAAGAACCCGGAGAAGGAAAAAGAGGCGGTGGATATCTTAAGGGAGCGGTCGAAGATCGATGTGGTGACCTATCATCAGGATGATGAGGCGGTCATAGAGGAGGCAGAAGCCCTTGGGATCTATTCCATCGGTTTTCATCAGCAAAAGAGGGATTACTCGGATAAGAATCTGTGCTCCATTGTGAATAACTGGGATATTGTCTACTATAAGATCCTCAGGGATTACCAGAAGGAGGGAGGCAATTATGTCCGGGATTACTGGTTTGGCATGGAGGATGGAACCACGGGACTTTCCAGTTATTCTGCCGAGGTGGATGAAAAGATAGCAGGAGATGTGGAAGGTGCCATGCTGATGATCCTATCCGATGAGCATATTTTTTCCGGGAAGATCTACGATGTTTCTGGGCTTCTTCGCTGTAAGGAGGGGGAGCGGATTCGGGAGGAAGAGCTTCTTCATAAGATGAACTGGTTTGTGAAGGGAGTCACGATTCATGATTAATATCCTGCGCAAAAGAAAATACCGGGTGTATGTCAGTTTTTTTATCTTTTTGATGATCCTGTTCTGTGTGGATCTTCTGATGCAGCGGCAGACCCGGAATCTGTTGCTCTCCTATATGGAAAAGGACTCTGCCTTTCAGGCAAAAGTGCTGGCAGAACAGTTTTCCAATAAGGTGACAACGGAATTCAAAAGTCTTACCAACGCGGCAGAAATCATATCCAGAGGAGAGGATAGTTTTGATTCGGATACCTTTTTTACAGATTTTGTTACGGATGATGCCTATGGTGTGGATGCCGGTGTTATGAATATCTATGGGCAGAGCATATGGGGGAAGTCATATTCTTACGATGTTTTTCCGGGGTTAAAGCAGTCCAATCACGGGAACAATGCCAGTTCCTATGACAGTCAGGAGGGCCTTCTTTTATCTGTTCCCATTATGAAAAACGACCGGGTGACCGGGGTTTTGTACAAGCATTATTCTGTGGATGTTCTTCGTCAGTTTTTCGGTGTCAGCTGTTACAACGGAGAAGGTAAGATTTTGATCCTTAACGGTAAGAATGAGATCGTGATTCCAAGCCATGTGGGAAAGACCAGAGACAGCGCCTTCTTCTCGGAGGAGGTGGTCTCCAATGCCCTGGTGAAGATTGGCCGGAAGCTTCAGAGCCGGGACAGTGCGGCCAAGTATGTCAAGACATCGGAAGGGGGCTTTTTTATCTTCGGAGCAGCAGCCACAGATACGGAGTATACCGTGGCCGGGTATGCCCCCATTAAGGCGGTGTCAGGAGGAATCACCAGGATCGAACATATGGTATCCTGGGTCTTTGGTCTATTGATGGTCCTCTTTATTATCCTGATTATCTATCTGTTTATGGCAGAGGAGAAGGCGGAGGAGAGCGATCAGCTCCGGGTGGCAAAGCAGGCTGCGGATCAGGCGAATAGGGCCAAGAGTGATTTTCTTGCCAATATGAGCCATGAGATCCGAACCCCCATCAACACCGTTCTTGGCATGGATGAGATGATCCTTCGGGAGACAGATAATCCTGTGATTTTAGAATACGCCCATAACATTCAAAACTCCGGATCTGCCCTGTTGTCCCTGATTAATGACATCCTGGATTTTTCCAAGATAGAAGCCGGTAAGCTGGAGCTGGTGCCGGTGGAATATGAGACGGCGGATATGATCTGGGATCTGGTGAGCATGATAAAAGAGAGGGCAGAGCAGAAGGGACTGGAATTTGTCACTGAGATCGATGAGGGGATTCCAAGCAGGCTCTACGGAGATGAGAACCGTCTGAAGCAGTGTGTCTTAAATATGCTGACCAATGCGGTGAAATATACCCACAAGGGATCTGTTACCCTGGCCATCCATTCCCAGGTGATCTGGGCGGGTGAGACCGCTCTTTCGATCCATGTAAGGGACACGGGAATCGGTATTCGGGAAGAGGAGATCCACAAACTCTTCGCCCCCTTTGAGCGCATTGATGAGAAACGAAACCGGAACATCGAGGGAACCGGTCTTGGAATGAATATTACCATGCGGCTTTTGGATATGATGGATTCCAAACTGGAGGTGGCATCCGACTATGGCAGGGGATCGGATTTTTCCTTTTCTGTGCTTCAGGGGATCAAAGATCCACAGCCCATCGGAGATTTTACCGTCCGCTTCCACGAGAAGGCAAGGGAAAAGAAGGAGTATGTGGAGTCCTTCCATGCACCGGATGCCAATATCCTTGTGGTGGATGATACCCGGATGAATCTGGAAGTGATCAAGGGGCTTCTTAAAAATACCAGGGTTCAGATCACCACAGCCTCCAGCGGTTATGAGACCTTAGAGCTCTTAAAGAAGAGGGCATTTGATCTGATTCTGATGGATCACAGAATGCCGGGGATGGATGGAATCGAGACCTTTCATGCTATGAAGGATGAGAATAACTGCTACCGGAGAGAGACCCCCTGTATTATCCTGACAGCCAATGCCATTGCCGGAGCCAGGGAAGAATATATGAAAGAAGGCTTTACGGATTATCTTTCCAAGCCGGTGGTGGGGGAAGAATTAGAAGAGATGCTTAGGAAGTACCTCCCTGGGGAGAAGGTCCTTCCTGTTACAAAGGAGAGAACCGGCTCATCAGAGGAAGGAGCTTCTGAAGAAAAGATACCGGAAACGGGAGAGAGTTTCTTAAGGGAGCTTGAGGAGCTGGGACTTGATACCAAAGAAGCCATGAAATACTGTGAAGTCACAGAGCTTTACCGCCAGATCCTTTCCATCTATGTTACGGGGATCCCGGATAAGGAGGAGAGGATCCGGGGCTTCCTTAATGCCCGGGACTACGAGAATTACATTGTGGAGGTTCACTCCCTTAAGAGTTCTTCCCGCACCATTGGGTTGACGGAACTGTCAGCTAAGGCCAGGGAACTGGAGATGGCAGGGAAAAGAGGGGATTACACCTTCCTTGAGGAGAAGACAGAGGAGGTATTACAGGAGTTTAGAGGGCAGTACGATCGGCTTAAAAAGTTTGTGATACTTTAATACAGTAACGGATCATCCGGTCAACTCATAGGCTTGCTACGTTTTTTCGCACAATCTATAATCTTATGGTTATATAAAGAAAAGAGGTACTGCTATGAAAAAGACTGTGCATCCGACTCTCTGGAAGAGACGTCTGATTCAATTGATGCTGTTATTAATAGGCAATGCCATTGATGCAATGGGCATTGCCTTATTTATTTTGCCCGGGGGCTTTATTGTCAGCGGAGCCACCGGCATGGGACGTATCTTAAACTATGTCCTCCATGGAATGTTAAACGTATCTGTCTGTGTTTTGATCTTTAACGTTCTTTTGTTCCTTCTGGCATGGCGTTGCATGGGAAAGCATATGGCAGCCACCATTGTAATCGGAACCTTTACCTTCCCGGTATTTCTGGATATTTTTCAGCATATTCCGGCCTTTACGAATCTGACAGATAATCCTTTGATCTCCATGATCTTTGGAGCCATGTGTCTTGGGGTGGGAACGGGAATTGTTATAAGAGCCGGAGGGTCCACCGGAGGAGCGGACGTGATCCCTATCATTCTTCACGGTAAAAAAGACCTCCCCATTGCTCCGGTGATGTATGCTTTAGACTGTATTATTATGCTGTTTCAGATTCCTTGGGCTACAAAAGAGCAGATCCTTTTGGGAATTCTGACAGAATTTATTACAGCCATTGTTCTGGATAAGGTCCAGGTCATCGGAGGTGGAGAGGTTCAGTTCTTGATCTTCAGCCGTAAGTCGGAGGAGATCAACCGTGAACTTTTGATGTTGGACGCAGGAACCACCCTGCTTCATGGGCAGGGTGGTTACCGTGGAAGGGATGAGGATGTGATTATCTGTATCGTCTCATCCCGTAAGATGAGGGAGATCAAGGACGCTGTCCTCGACATCGATCCCGTTGCTTTTATGACCATAAGCTCCGTTCAGGAGGTCAGCGGAAGAGGATTCTCTTTAGACCGCAAGACCGGACTGGTGTGAAGGGGCTGATGTTACGCACTGACCTTGGCAGCAGCGGCCTCTTCATCGGCCTCAAGGAGTGCCTCTGATGCTGCATCCATCTTGGCATGAGCTGCAACATGGAGGACACTGGAGGTGGCAGGGCTTGTTACATCCACATCCTTTTTCTTAGCGAAGGCAAGATCTGCTACCGTAAGCTCTGTGCCCACCGGATATTCGGATACGTCAAGTTCAATGGTGTCTACGATATCCTTTGGATAAGCCTTGTATTCGATGGTGCTGATATCACGGGTGATGTAGCCTTGAGCCTTGTCCTCGTGGAGAAGGACGATTTCGGCCACGCCCTTGACCTTTTCTCCTGCAACCAGCTGCTGGAAGGTCATATCCAGCAGTCTGCTGTTCATATAATCCTTATCCATGGACTTGATCATAACCGTATGATCCTTGCCGTCCACGTTTAAAGTTATCTTGCTGCCTACATGATGGCGGGCGGCAAAGATGGCTGCCTCATTGGCGTTAATCTGAAGGGAGAGGGAATGCTCCAACTCGTGGCCGGAGAGGGTGGCGGTAATGAAGCCTTCCCTTCTGAGCTTTCTGGCCTTGTTCTTAAGATCCCTTGTCTGTGCCTTCAATGTTTCCATGTTGTACTCCTTTCTGTGTGGGCCGTTAGACCCGATCATCAAAATATCGTACGTCCTTTCCCGTTGAAGGGCGTTGGAAGAAACACCTATAGTATAGGTCAGGCATTTCAAAATAATTTAACAAAAAATCTTAAAAATCCCTTTCATTTTCAGTAATACTTTTCTATTGTATAGACAATTAGGCAGCAGCCTTTGTGCTGTTTTCCGGGAGGTTTAATCCTAGGGGAGCAAGAGCTTTTACCAGAACAGGTCCCAGGATACCTGCAATGACCATCTTGAGGAAGTCCTCAAGGGCAAAGGGGAAGACACCGGCTGCAAAAGCGGCGGGAATGGTCATATGTGCCTGGAAGGCAAGCCACAGGGAACCCATAACGTAAGCGATCCAGGTAGAAGCCTCCATGACGATAACGCAAAGGAGGATGTTCTTGTAGTGGCGCTTGAAGCAGATGCCGCAGAGAAGGGCCATGGGAATGAAGCCGATGAGATATCCTCCGGTAGGTCCTACCACCTTACCGATGCCCCCCTGGAAGCCGGAAAAGACAGGAAGTCCTACGGTTCCAAGCAACAGATAGAGTAGGTAGGCAACGGTTCCACTCTTTGTTCCCACCACGTACATGATGATATAGATGGCGAAGTTGGTAAGGGAGATGGGAACCGGTCCAATGGGAATGGACAGAGGGCCAAGGATACATAAAATTGCGGTCATAAGGGCGGTGGTGGTCATAAATTTTACTTTGTTGTTCATGATGTTCTCCTTTGTGTTAGGTCTCTTTATGCACGGATCCAGTCCGGTGTAACGTCAAAGCCCAGATCGGAAAGCATCTTCCGATCGGATTGGATGGTGGACCCGCAGGTGGTCAGCATGTTGCCTGTGATGCTGGCGCTGGCGCCTGCGGTAAAGCTGGCTTTGCCGTCCTCTGTCATGAGGGCCCGTCCTCCTGCCAGCCGGATATGGGACGTAGGGTTAATAAAGCGAAAGATGGCAACGGTGCGAAGGATATCCTCCTCAGACAATCGTGGCAGATCCCCAAAGGGGGTTCCCTTGATGGGCATCAAAGAGTTGATGGGAATGGAATCTACTCCAAGTTCTGACAGGGTCAGGGCCATATCCAGGCGATCCTGCCAGGTCTCCCCCATGCCGATGATGCCACCGGAGCATACGCTAAAGCCCTCCGCTAAAGCCCGCCGGATGTTCTCAATCTTATCAGCGAAACTGTGGGTGGTGCAGACCTTGGGGAAATAGTTCTCGGAGGTCTCAATATTGCAATGGACCCGCTTAACCCCGGCCTGATGCAGCCGCTTCATCTGTTCGTTGGTCAAAAAACCAAGGGAGGCACAAAAGGAGATGTTCAGTTCCTTTTTCATTCGGGTGTAGATGGCAATCAGCTTCTCAAAATCCTCGTCGGTGGGGCCGTAGCCGGAGTTAACGATGCAGAAGCGATCGATCTTCTCCTCCTGGTTGGCATGGGCTTCTGATAGGATGGAATCCTCATCCAAAAGAGGATGTTCGCTGCAGTTGCCGGGATGGTGACCGGACTGGGCACAGAACTTACAGTCCTCGCTGCATTTTCCGCATCGGCCACTGATGATGGTACACAGATCGATATGGTCTGGGAAAAAGGCCTTCCGGATCCGGTTGGCTTCACTGCCAAGGGTGGAAAGATTGGTTTGTAACAGAAGGGAGGTATCCATCTCCCTTGTGATGCGAAAGCCGCCGATAATGGCATCGGCAAGCTCAGTAACATTTGTAAATTGACACATAAAAAACTCCCATACTTTCTAGGGCTATCATCCGAACGCCCGAGTGAAAGTAT
Organism: uncultured Lachnospiraceae bacterium; assembly: GCA_902803645.1. GTDB lineage: Bacteria > Bacillota > Clostridia > Lachnospirales > Lachnospiraceae > Weimeria. Next base: position 21,459 of record CADCQT010000012.1, read on the forward strand.
AGGAGTTTTAATTTTTAATGTCAACCAAAAATAAAATTTGGGTTAACATAAAATATAAAGACAAATTATTTTACAGTAACTTTAACCTTTGCCTTTTTGCTGCCGACAGAAAGAACCAGCTTTGCGCTACCCTTTTTGGTTGCCTTAAGGGTTACCACCACCTTGGTGTTGGTAGCCTTTGTGGTGACCTTTGCGATCTTGGAAATGGCCTTCTTGTTGTAGGAAACCGGGCCAAACGCTGCTCTGTTATCTGCAGAGGAGACGGTGAAGGTCACCTTGGCCTTCTTACCTTTCTTAAGTGTAAGAGACTTTGCGTCTGCTTTTACGGATTTTACCGGATTAGCAAGGTCACGGTAGAGGGTCGTGCTCTTGCCGGAAACAGCGTAGGACATGGTTGTGTAGCCCTGAAGAAGCTGCAGGGAGAGGCGGGTGAAGGAGGCGTTATGAAGCTCTTCCTTTGCGGCCTTATTGGCATAGGCGATGATCTGGTCACGGTCAAAACCGCCGAAGGTAGCCAGACGGTCTTCCCCCATGGTGATCATGACCTGGGCAAGAGAGTAGGCGTTGTTTACAAAGTTTGAAGCCTCGTCTGTCTTTTTACCTTCGGTTGCAACGAAGTCATCCACCTTCTTGTAGGCTGCGGCCACCTTTGCATCCTTGGCATAGTAAGGCATGAGAGGAGAGAGCATCATAACCGGTGCATCCACATATCCATAGCTGTTCTCGATATTCTGATCCAGTGCTTCACCTGTCAGCGCTTCGATCAGATCCTTACGTGTCACATTGTCCTTACCTGCAGGGAGCTTGTAGTTACCACTGTTAAAGGCAAGAAGCATCATCATCTCGCGGGATGTGGGGTAGTTGGCGCTTGCCTCAAAGTTACTTTTTTTCGCCATTTTCTTGATCAGATTAAGACCACCTAAGTTGTCAGCCTTTAATCCCAGAGAAGTGGCACATAAAACGATCTTGGCAAGGTGCTTTTCTGTCTCCACACTTCCCCAGGAGGATGGTGTGGCATAGGTCTTCAGAGAAAATGTAACCTTCTCTCCGGAGAAATCACCGGTGGCAGAGCCCTTCTTTTTGATGGACTTTGCCTGGGATGTGATCTTAGAGGCAACCTTCTTGTAGAAGTTATCATTCTTGTATCCGCTGCGCTTTAAAGAGAAGACGGCATATAAGGCTTCTGTGTCCTCAAGTCCCGGATAGATGCCCTTTTTTGCCTTGTCCCCGAAAGCTTTGTCAAAGACTCTGGAAGCGAATTTGTTCCGGTAGGAGGATACCTGTTTTGATGCACCCTTACCATCTATCTGGTAGGCATCAAAGGCAGGAGTGGCAGTAGCAGCATCCTCTGTTGCTACGTTTGCCTCTTCTGCAAAAGCAGGAAGGGTTGCCTGGGGAGCTGCGGTGAAGACCAGGGCAGCTGCCAGAAGAAGAGCGGAAAGTTTCTTAAGTTTCATGTGTACTCCTTTCAATGCATATGGATATAGGTTACAGATCTATTAAGATACCATACTTGGTCTGGATTCGCTCCAGACGGGCAAGCAGGGGATCTCCAAATACAAATACCACCAGGGCGGCCCCGGCACCGTGAACCAGGTCGTAGGGCAGACCGGTAAGATATATATTGCGCAGTTCTGTGGCATTTAATGCAATGCCAATGCTCATGGATGACTGCATCAGAAGGGATGCTGCATTCATGATCCCGCCATAGACGATAAGCACCATAAAAAAGGTAAAGACTGTGGTGGTAATGGTGTCGGCAGTCAGTCGTTTTCTCTGGACAAAAACCCCGGCTAATAGACCAATGGCCCCAAAGGCGTAGAGCCTCCATCCCCAGAAGGATTCATGGGGAGTATGCCTAAAAAGAAAGGACAGGTAGGCCAGAATCCAGGAAAAAAGCACCATAAGAAGGGGGCCAAGTACCATCCGAAAGTTGTGATCCTTTGTCAGACTAAGCCGCTTGGCCAGGGTAGGGTAGGCGGTGCTGTTTTTGTGCAAAGGCTTGTTAAAACAAAGCCCGGCCAAAGCCCCCATCAGTCCCCAGGCCGCCATTTGCCAGGGAGTCCAGGTACCCTGACCGTCGTAAAAGTTGCAGAGGAACCGGGAGAGCATACCGATCATCATGCCCCCTCCGGGTCCTAGGCTGATGCCGCTTAGGATCACCATGGCGGTTCCGGCGTGGAGGGGAATGGTGTGGGTGCAGATCTCGTTGGAAGCTACCGTAAGGGCCACCATAGAAGATAATAGCACCATTTCCCTTGCTCTGGGCCTCTTTTTCTCATAACGAAGGAAGCTGATGAGAAGAAAGGTGATCAGCATCAGCATGGACAGAAGCATATAGTTGCCTCCCCGAAAAAGGAAAAGATCCAGGGCAAAGAGGATAAGCAGGGCTATAAGGAACAGGATCCTGCGAAGAAGACCGTAGCGCTTCCCCGCCAGGGCAGCGGCCTCCCAGTCATACTGACGTCTTGAAGCTTTGGACTTATGCATAGAAATCCTCCTGTCCTAGCCGGCGGGTGATATCCTCAGGAAGAATACAATCCGGCAGGATATTTCTTGTCATCCGTCTTGCGGCCGTAGTATAGAAGGCGTTTTCTGTGAAAAACTCCCTTACACTGCCTTCGCTTGTGATTTGTCCCTGAAATAAAAGTCCCACTCGCTGGCAGATTTTGGCAGCAAATTCCAGGTCGTGACTGACCAAAAGAATGGTTAGTCCCCCATCCAGAAGCTCCTTTAAGATCAGATACAGCTCCTCCTTAAAAAGAGCGTCCATTCCCTTGGTGGGCTCGTCAAGAAGGAGGATATCCGGCTGTAGAAGGAGGAGTTTACCGAGAGCCAGGCGCTGCTGCTGACCGCCGGATAGATCCATGGGATTTTTGCCCCGAATCTCTCTAAGCTTCATCTGATCCAGCATAGCGGATACCCTTTTTGTTACTTCCTCTTCGGATATCTTCTGGCCCCAGAAGGCATCGGCCAGTTCCTCTTCGGCGGTCACTTCTGTAAAAAGATCCTTGGGATCCTGGGAGAGATACAGCATTTTCCTCTGGCTTTTGACCCGGCCCTTCTGTGTTTTTAATATGTTTCCAATGACTTTAAGGGCGGTGGATTTGCCGCTGCCGTTTCCGCCCAGAAGACCAAAGCACTCCCCCCTTTGTAGCTTGAGAGAAAAATGATCCAGTATTGGATTTCCTCTCACATAGGAAAAGGATAGATCCCTTGCCTCCAGCACAGTTACGGTATCAGAGGATGGGCCGTTGGTGGAGGGGGATACAGGGGATTTCTTACCGGAACCCGTTGTCTTATGCTGTCTTAAAAATTCTCTGCCTGCCCGGATGGACCAGGGGGAGAGTGGAGGGGCACAGAAATTGTGATCTAAGTA
>CADCQT010000013.1 GCA_902803645.1 uncultured Lachnospiraceae bacterium
CAAAGCCTTTCGGTGTTCTACAGTCGCCTAAGTCCCCCTTGCAAGCAAGCTTGCAGATGGGACTTAGGCTCGTTGTTATACAAAAAAAGATGCCCGGTCTCCCGTGCATCTTCCTCCTATTGCTTATTCGATTCTACTTCTTATCTTGAAAGACACTCTGTCCCATCCGCTTCCCGGGTATAGGTAAGTCCTGTATGATCCAGCATTCCCCGGATCACCTGTCCCCGGATCCTGTCATAAACCACAGAATCGCCTCCTACCCTTGTCCAAAAGTCTCTATGAAGATCCATGGTCTGCTCCCAGCGGACAAAGGTGTCATCCTCTTCCACTACCTGATTGACCCGGTCACAGGGCATTCCGTTTAAGAGTGCATCCTCCAGGGCCAGATAGGCATCCTTTGCTCCAATCTCTCCCCCATCCTCTTCCCAGCTCTCCTCTGTTGCCAGATCCACAGTCTCCATAGCTGAAAAGGGACCTCTGGAAACATTGGCCCGAATCCGGTTCTGTTGTCCGAAATGGTAGGCAATCTTTTCCATTTCCTCCAGGGCCGCCTCTCCTTTTTCCTTCAGGATCTCTGTCACCAGGTGGGCATAGCGGCTTTCCGCATCACAGATTCTGTTCTGAAGCCACCCGTGAATATTGGCCTCGTCAATGATCTCCTGCAGGGGAAGCATCCTCCCACAGACATCCTTCTCATGCCCCGGAAAACGCTCTGCGATCTTTCTTGTCAGATCCTCCTGTAACACAATCTTTTTATACAGCCAGAAATGAACCGGCCCTAACATACTGCTCATATGGTCCTCCTGTTTAACTTATCTGTCTTACCGGACCATTGTAGCTTCTTCCCTTTACCGCAGGTGTTGCCCAGGCAACCATTTTTCTAATCCTGTTCCATCAGTTCCTGATAGAGCCTCTGACCGGTGGGAGTCGCCGCCAGTCCTCCCTGTCCTGTCTCCCGCAGCTGTGGTGCCATCATATGTCCTACGCTCTTCATTGCATCGATGACTTCATCCACCGGGATACGGCTCTTGATTCCTGCAAGGGCCAGATCCGCAGCAGAGATGGCATTCATGGCTCCTATGACATTGCGCTTGACACAGGGCACTTCCACCAGTCCTGCCACCGGATCACAGACCAGTCCCATAAGATTGGACACGGCAATGGCACAGGCAGACTCCATGGCGCTGTTATCTCCTCCGGATAAAAATACCGCCGCTGCAGCTGCCATAGCCGAAGCAGATCCAATCTCTGCCTGACAACCGCCCTCAGCCCCTGCCAGGCTGGCTCTTTCTGCAATAACTCCGCCGACGCCGGAAGCCACATAAAGAGCCTTTGTCATCTCCTCATCACTTAGGTTTTCTCTCTCCTGAACCGTAAGCAATACAGCCGGCATCACCCCACAGGATCCTGCCGTAGGAGCAGCAACGATCCGCTTCATGCAGGCATTGGACTCCGCCACCCGAAGGGCCCTGGTCATAACCTTTGAGGCAAAGTCTCCGGAGAGCATTTTATGCTCCTCCCGGTACAACCGCAGCTTTTCTGCATCCGTCCCCACCATTTTACTGGACGAAAGAAGGGTTGGATCGTAATTTGCATCACTCTCCTTCATGGCATAATAGATGGATCTCATTTTTTCAAAGGAGGCCTCCTCGCTGATATCGGATTCATGACAATCCTCCAGCATAACCACCTTCCAGAAGGGCTCTCCCCTGTCACGGCAGACGTTTTGGATCTCCTCAAACGATGTATACATGCAATCTCCTTCTTTATTTCGGACTGTAATAACCTACTTTTTCCACACCCTCCAGCTTCGAAAGCCACTGCAGGGACTGGGGCGGGACCTCCTGGTCACACTCAATCACCATGATGGCATAACCTCCCCTTCCGGTGCGGTACAACTGCATGGTGGCAATATTAATAGACTTATGCTGCAGCATGGATGTGACCTCGGCAACATGCCCCGGCTGATCCACATTATGTATGATCACTGTGGGAAATTCACCGCTGAAGTTTACCCGCAGTCCATCGATCTCATCAATGACGATCCTTCCGCCTCCCAGAGAAGCTCCCACGGCCTCCATGGTCTTCCCCTCCGGAGAAGACATTAGGATCTTGGCAGAATTGGGATGGGCGTCCTCCCCAAGGGAAATGGTATGGAAGGAAAATTCCATTCCTCTCTCTTTTGCCAGTGCAAAACTCTCCGGAATCCGCTCATCGTCCTCCCCAAGTCCCAGTAGTCCTGCCACCAGGGCCCGGTCGGTTCCATGGCCTTTTCCTGTTGCCGCAAAAGATCCGTGGAGATAGATCTTCGCCTCCCGAATCTCTTCACCAAAAAGCTTTCTGCAGGCATTTCCGATTTTTACTGCTCCTGCTGTATGGGAGCTGGATGGACCTACCATAACCGGTCCTACGATATCAAAAATATTCATGGCTTTTTCTTTCTACCCCGATATTAGAAACCTTATTATCCTATCACTTTTATCCGGGGTAAACAAGGTAAAAAAAGGCGGTTAAGTCAACCTTAACCACCTCTCTGTCCTTCTTACCCGGTATGATATCACCGGATCAGAATAAGTCATGTACTACTTCGTGTACCGTACTCATTTTTGTCAGTTTCTCTACGTTTGCTCCGGAAAAGAACAGGCCCTCCTCCAGATTTCCCTTTACCGCTTCAATCAAAGCGTGGGTAATGCAATAGGGGACTTCTCCCACCTTACAGGTCTTAATACACCGGCTACAGTGTACCGGCGGAATCCTTCCCACCGTCTCCAGCTTCTTTAGCATGGGGGTAAATACCGCCCGTCCCGGCATTCCCACCGGACTGTGAATGATCTTCAGATCCTTGGCAGAGGCGGAGATCAGCACATCTTTATACCCCTGGGATGCATCACATTCTTCTGTTCCAATAAAGCGTGTCGCCACCTGGACGCCATCGGCTCCCGCCTCTCTGGCAGCCTCCACATCCTTCTTATCCCAGATTCCTCCGGCCACAAAGACCGGGATCCTCTGGTGAATGCTTTCTTCAAAAGGTTCCAGTTCCTTTTTCACATCCGCAAGAAGATCCAGTACATTGGAGCAGGCCTTCTGGAGAAGATCCTTCTCTTTAAAGCCTAGATGTCCTCCGGCCTTCGGCCCTTCCAGAACGACAAAATCCGGAAGCCGCTGAGCCTTCTTCCACCAGGTCTTACAGATCAGCCGGATTGCTCTTCCACTGGACACGATGGGAGCGATGAGTGCGCTTCCCTTCGGCACAAGGCTTGGCAGATCCAGGGGCAGGCCTGCTCCTGAGATCACGGCATCAATGCCGGCCTTGACTGCTGTTTTAACTGCATTCTCAAACTGCTGGGTGGCCACCATAGCATTGATGGCGATCATTCCCTTTCCTTCGGAGATCTTCCTTGCCTCCTCGATCTCCTCCTTCAATGCCTTCAGGTTCGCCCCCTCCGGGTCCTTATCAAAATTCTCTTCGCGATAGCCGCAGTCTGCTGTGCTGATACATCCCATACCGCCTTCTTTTGCCACACTCCCGGCCAGTCGCTCCAGGGAGACTCCCACTCCCATTCCGCCCTGGATCAGCGGAATGGACAGAGTCCTTCCATGAATCGTTAATTGAAGCATATGTATTCTCCTTTCGATAATACACACATAACCATCATTCGCGGTATATCCGCTTCACCATGATAGTACTTTAAAGGAAGATTGTCAAACTTCAATAACTTTTAACTAATTTTCTTCATTTTTTCTTTATTCTCTTTTCACAATCTGTTCACAAACACAGGGTATGATAAAAACCATCAAAGGAAGCAACACAACCTTTGAACCCTATTTTTTTCATACTCCCCCTCTTTTAGGGCCGCCCTCCCTCGGGCGGTCTTTTTTCATGGAGTGCGACCCTGTTGCGCTCTCCCAGCGCGGAAAATATAAACCACCGGGTGACCAGGTGGTCATGATCACTTGCCCTTTTCGGGAGATTTTCAACTTTTTAAAATTTTTTTGAAAAAATTTCAAAAAAACACTTGCGCACTTCTTATTCCTGTGATATTATACATTTCGTCGTCACGCAAGAGACGC
>CADCQT010000014.1 GCA_902803645.1 uncultured Lachnospiraceae bacterium
TAACGAAAAAGGAGCTGCACCCGCAGCTCCCTTTTTCATTTCTGGTATTATTATTTCTTTTCCTTGGACTCTGTTGCATCCTCAGGCTTTTCCACTGCAGCAATGGCATTCTTCTGCATCGGAATACGGCAGTTCTTGTTAGAACCAAACTCCACAATAACGGTATCATCATCAATGTCAATCACAACACCATAAAAACCACTGGTTGTAAGTACGGTATCACCTACTGCCAGGGAATTAAGAAGAGCGTTCTTGGCATTCTGCTCCTTCTTCTGTGGACGGATCATAAAGAAATACATAAATACAAAAAGAATTACGATCCATACGATCATGATTACTCCGCTCCCCTGAGCGCTTCCGGCTAAAAATAATGAATTCATCAAACTATCCTCCTGATACTATCTTCCTGTCTTTGCAGACACTAGAATACATTCTAGCGGAAAAACAAAGGTCTGGCAAGGTTTTCCCTACATCTATTTCTTAGCCAGCTCTTCCTTTTCTCTTGATACGGTCTGAAGTTCATCTAACTTCTCCCGCTTAAAGTCTGCAAATCTTCCCTCATCCAGCGCAAAGCGGATCTGCTCCATAAGATGATTGTAAAAATACAGATTGTGCAGAACACAAAGTCGCATACCCAGCATTTCCTTTGCCTTCAATAAATGGTGAATATAGGCTCTTGAATAGGTGCGGCAAGCCGGACATCCACATCCCTCTTCAATGGGACGCATATCCTTCTCATAACGTTTGTTAAAAAGATTCCGCTTTCCCTGATTGGTATAGACATGGCCATGACGACCGTTACGGCTGGGATAAACACAGTCGAAAAAATCGATCCCCCGATCCACGGACTCAATAATATTCTGAGGGGTTCCAACACCCATCAGGTAGGTAGGCTTTTCCTTGGGAAGATAAGGTACCACCTGATCTAAGACATGATACATCTGCTCATGGGTCTCTCCCACTGCAAGTCCTCCAACCGCATAGCCGTCCAGTTCCATCTCTGCGATCCGTTTGGCATGTTCGATACGAATATCATCATATACAGCTCCCTGGTTGATTCCAAACAGAAGCTGATGTCGGTTGACCGTATCCTCCTGCCGGTTAAGGAATGCCATTTTTTCCTTACATCTTGCAAGCCACCTTGTGGTCCGCTCCACAGAATTTTGTACATAGCTCCTTTCCGCAAGAGCCGGTGGGCACTCATCAAAAGCCATGGCAATGGTAGATCCAAGGTTGGACTGAATGGTCATACTCTCCTCCGGCCCCATAAAGATCTTATGTCCGTCAATATGGGAACGGAAGGTCACTCCCTCCTCCTTGATCTTACGGATATCTGCCAAAGAATACACCTGAAATCCACCAGAATCCGTAAGGATCGGGCGATCCCATACCATAAACTTATGAAGGCCACCTAATTCCTTAATGGTCTGATCCCCAGTACGTACATGCAGGTGGTAGGTATTGGAAAGCTCCACCTGGCAGCCCACCTCCTTCAGATCCTCTGTGGAAACAGCGCCCTTGATTACCCCCACCGTTCCAACATTCATAAACAACGGGGTCTGCACGGTTCCGTGTACGGTTTCAAAGGTTGCGCGCTTGGCACGACCTTCTGTCTTCAGCAATGTGTATTTTGCCATAACTTATAACTCTCTTCCATAAAACTTAATGATTGCATCAAGCCTTGCTCCCATATTGGAAAGCAAAGCATCCACTAAGGTAATGGCTGTCATGGTCTCTACCACCACAACAGCTCTCGGCACTATGATAGGATCATGACGGCCATGGATGGTAATGGGAAGTTCTTCTCCTGCCTCATTTACCGTCTGCTGCTCCCTTGCAATGGAGGGGGTAGGCTTAAAAGCCGCACGAAGTACGATATCCTCGCCATTGGAGATTCCTCCAAGAATGCCTCCACAATGATTGGTAAGAGTGGTTATCCGTCCCTCTCTTACTGCAAAGGCATCATTATTCCTAGAACCGGTAGAGGATGCGGATAAAAATCCGTCCCCGACCTCAAATCCCTTGACCGCTCCAATGGACATAATCGCCTGGGCCAGCAGAGCATCCAGTTTACCAAAAACCGGATCTCCCACCCCTGCCGGCATACCAGTTACCACGCATTCCACCACGCCTCCGGCAGAATCCTGATCTTTGATACACTTTTCAAGAAATTCCCCTGCCATCTTCGCAGCCTTTGCATCCGGCATACAGACCGGATTTTTCTTAGCTTCTTCCAAGTCTACCGTCTCAGCAGTAACCGGTCCTATCGATCTGGCATAGGCATGAACAAAGATCCCCATGGATTCTAAGATCTTAATTGCAACAGCTCCCGCCGCCACCCTGGCAGCTGTCTCTCGTCCGGAGGAACGTCCGCCGCCTCTGTAGTCCCGGAAACCATACTTGGAAAAAAATCCATAATCCGCGTGTCCCGGACGAAATTTGTCACAGATATTGGAATAATCCTTAGAATGCTGATCCTTGTTACGGATCAGAAGGGCAATAGGTGTACCTGTGGTTCTTCCCTCAAATACACCGGATAGGATCTCCACCGCATCCGCTTCCTTTCGTGCTGTTGTAAAAGCAGACTGTCCCGGTTTTCTCCGATCCAGAAACTTTTGAATATCCTCCTCACAAAGGCTAAGACCTGCCGGACATCCGTCGATCGTGACCCCAAGCCCCTTGCCGTGGGATTCTCCAAATGTCATAATGCGAAATTGATTACCAAATACTGAACCAGCCATGTTCTTTCTCCCTGTTTTTCTTTTTCTCTTCGATTACGTAAAAAGACAGCTGCTTCTGTCTGGAAACAGCTGCCTTGCAATACA
>CADCQT010000015.1 GCA_902803645.1 uncultured Lachnospiraceae bacterium
GCAGTAAGAAAGTTACATGCCATTGCCGGAATCAATATTACAGCCAGCCATAATCCACCGGAGTACAATGGATACAAGGTATACTGGGAGGATGGTGCACAGATCACACCGCCTCATGATGCAGGAATCATGGGAGAGGTTAAGGCCTGCCCGATTGATGCAGCGAGGACCATGGACAAGGAAGAGGCAAAGGCAAAGGGACTCTATCAGGTGATCGGTGCCGATATTGACGATCCCTATATCGAAGAACTCAAAAGTCTCGTCCTTCACCAGGATGCCATTGATGCAGTGGGTAAGGATATTACCATCGTATATACACCTCTTCACGGAACAGGTAATATTCCAGTGCGTCGGGTATTAAAAGAACTGGGATTTACCAACGTATTTGTGGTACCGGAGCAGGAACTTCCAGATGGAGATTTCCCCACCGTTTCCTATCCGAACCCGGAGGCAGAAGAGGCATTTAAGCTTGCACTGGCATTGGGGAAGGAGAAGAATGCAGATCTGGTACTGGCAACAGATCCGGATGCAGACCGCCTTGGTGTATACGTTAAGGATCAGCAGGGTGAGTATCACTGCCTGACAGGTAACATGTCCGGCTGCCTTATCGGTGACTATGTCATCGGACAGAGAAAGGCAAGAGACGGCAAGCTTCCGGAGGACGGTGCTTTCATTAAGTCTATTGTAACAACGAATCTTGCAGATGCCATTGCAAGGGATTACGGAGTTGAACTTATCGAGGTACTGACAGGCTTTAAGTACATCGGTGGCAAGGTGCTGGAGTTTGAAAAGACCGGCAAGGGAACCTACCTCTTCGGAATGGAGGAGAGCTACGGATGCCTGACAGGAACCTATGCAAGAGATAAGGATGCAGTGGTTGCTTCTATGGCACTTTGTGAGGCTGCAGCCTACTATAAGACAAAGGGCTGGACTCTCTGGGATGCAATGACAGATATTTATGAGAGACTGGGCTATTACAAGGATGCAGTCAGCGCAATCACCCTGAAGGGTAAGGAAGGAATCGAGAAGATCGGTTCCATTATGGTAGAGCTTCGCGAGAATCCTCTTGAGACCATTGGAGACTATAAGGTGCTTAAGGTAAGAGATTATCAGAAGGATACCTATACGGATTGCGTCACCGGAAGCGTTACTCCTACCGGCCTTCCCAAGTCCAATGTTTTGTATTATGAGTTAAGTGACGAGGCATGGATCTGTGTCCGTCCATCCGGAACAGAGCCTAAGATCAAGTTCTATTATGGAATCAAGGGTGATTCCCAGGTGGATGCAGATGCCAAGTCAGAGGCTATGAAGAAGGCTCTGGATGACCTGGCAGATCGCCTGGTAAATGGCTGATGAAAAGCCCTGTGATCTTGCGTTTTAAGCGGATTTTGTGAGATTTCAGACGATTCAAGACTTTTTTGTTTCATTTATGCACAAAATTGTTACGAAAATTTTGTGGAAATTACGGAAAAGCCCCATTTTACAAGGGAAAGTTGTTACATTTCCTTGACAATCATCTGAAAAACCTTTATAAAAGATAATAGTCTTCGGGCACGGAGGAGTGTACCCGAGAAATAACTAGATTCCAAGAGGAGGACAATAAAAATGAATAAGACTGAATTAGTTGCAGCAATCGCTGACAAGGCTGATGTTTCCAAGAAGGACGCTGAGGCTACATTAAAGGCTTTTACACAGGTTGTTGCTGAGGAGCTTACAAAGGGCGAGAAGATCCAGTTAGTTGGATTCGGTACATTTGAGGTTTCTGAGAGAGCTGCTCGTACAGGACGTAACCCTCAGACAGGTGCTGAGATGAACATCCCAGCTTCTAAGGCTCCTAAGTTCAAGGCTGGTAAGGCTTTAAAGGATGCTGTTAACGCATAATTTGGTTTGACCAATACATGTGACCCGGGAGCATTGGCTTCCGGGTTTTTTCTATACAGGAGGTTTTTGATATGGCAGAGGATACAAGCAGTATGCGTCTGGACAAGTTCCTGAAGGTTTCCCGTGTGATCAAGAGAAGAACAGTGGCTAACGAGGCCTGCGATGCGGGACGTGTTATGGTAAATGACCGGCCGGCCAAGGCGTCTGCAAAGGTCAAGGCGGGAGATATCATTGAAGTGGGATTTGGAAATAAGACCCTTCGAATCCGGGTGAAGGACATCCAGAATACCACAAAGAAGGAAGATGCAGCAGAACTTTTTGAGTATTTGTAAATTTTTAAACAAAAACCATTGCGTTTGTTGTATAATTGATTTGTAAACGTGTCGTTTCATACAGGAGAAGTGTCGATGGAGAGAGTCAAGGGAGGGAGACAACGGAATAGAGTGAATGCCGGACGTCATTTGACCTGGATTCTGTCACTTGCGCTGGTGGTGATTCTGTCGTTTCAGATGATCAGCCTGTATAAGCGTTATGTGGGTTACCGCACAAGGGAGGCTTCCCTGCAGGAAGAGCTTTCCGTTCAGAAGAACAGGAAGCAGGACCTTAAGGATTATGAGAAGTACACGAAGACAAAGGAATACACAGAGAGTACAGCCCGTAGTAAGTTGGGACTGCTCTATGACAACGAAATTATTTTTAAGGAAAAGTAAAGCGTGTCGGAATTAAAAGAGCCGGTGAAGCGATTCATCCGGGAATACAATATGATAAGGCAGAAGGATACCGTAGTGCTGGGGCTTTCCGGCGGTGGCGATTCCGTCTGTCTTTTTTTATTACTGGTGTCCTTGCAGAAGGAACTGGGATTTAGACTGAAAACGGTGACGGTAGATCACGGGATCCGGGGAGAAGAGGGGAGAGAAGATGCGGCTTTTGCAAAGAGACTGTCCATAAAATATGATATCCCCTGCCGTGTGGTAAGGGTGGATGCCCCTTCTCTTGCAAGGGAAGAGGGCATGTCTTTGGAGGAGGCAGCCAGGAGGTTGCGCTATCAGGCTCTGTGCGAGGCGGCCCAAGGGAATGGCGTTATTGCTGTGGCTCACCATGCCATGGACCAGGCGGAGACTGTGTTGTATCGCCTGATCCGGGGAAGCGGCCCGAAGGGACTGCTGGGGATGCAGCCGGTATCTCAGGTAGGGGGCCATCGGCTGATCCGTCCCCTTCTTGAGACAATGCCGGAGGAGATCACAGGATATCTTGCTGCAAGAGAGCAGGATTTCTGTACGGACTCCACCAATTCGGATCTTGCCTATGCCAGGAACCGGATCCGTCAAAGGGTCCTTCCGGAGCTTATGGCCATCAATCCCAAAGCGATCCTTCATATCTGCCAGGCGGCCAGGAGACTTCAGGCCCAGGAGGAAGGGGAGGACTACAGAAGGTATCTTGCGGCGGGAACTTCCAATCGGAAGAGGTGTCTTGATATTGACCTTCTGTTGATGGAAAACCGGTCGGTTCAGGAACAGGTCCTCTATGACTTTCTTGCAGACGAAATGCCTGGGATGAGGGATGTAACATCAAGGCATGTATCGCTTGTGGCAGATCTGCTTACGGCGGGTACCGGCAAGAAGGTGGATCTTCCCTTTGGGATGGAGGCTGTGAATGAATACAAAAACCTCTATCTGCAAAAGCGGGAGGAGGAGACCGGGGAGGAGCCATGGGAGCTTGAGGTACCTCTTTTAGAAGAAGGAGAACTCTGGTCCGTTTCCACCGACCGGTGGGAGATCCGCATGAAACGCAGGGTCGCAAGGCCAAAGGACATGGGGCATTTTCCCCGAAAGAACTATACGAAATGGTTTGATTATGATAAGATTAAAAATTGACTAAGTCTACGTTCGAGGCGCCCCGGTGATTTTTTTGTTATAGACGGGGAAGGTCACAGTCGGAAACTGAAGGACTATTTTATCGATGAGAAGATACCGAGGCAGGAGAGAGATCAGATTCTGCTGTTGGCATCGAAAGAGCGTGTCTTCTGGATCCTTGGCAGACGTACATCGGCTGATTGCGGGATCGATGAGAAGACAAGGGAGATCCTTGAGATCTCCATATATCGTAATGATTGATTAGGAGGACATCAGAGCATGGGTGAGAAGATTAGCACAATGATTCCGGAAGAGGATTTGGATAAGAGAATCCGGGAGCTTGGGGAACAGATCAGTAAGGACTACGAAGGACAGGAACTGACGGTGGTCTGCATTCTGAAGGGTGCGGCAACCTTTGCCTGTGAGCTTGCCAAGCGTATTACCGTTCCGGTCATCATGGACTATATGGCTACCAGTAGCTACGGCAGCGGTACCGTATCTTCCGGAGAAGTCAAGATCAAGAAGGATCTGGATCTTCCGGTGGAAGGACGTAATGTACTTATCGTAGAGGACATTATCGACAGTGGTAATACCCTGAACTACCTGACCAATGTCTTTAAGGAGAGAGGGGTCAAGAGTATCCGCCTGTGTACCATGTTGGATAAGCCGGATCGCCGTGAGGTGGATGTGGATGTGGATTACACCGGATTTACAATCCCGGATGCGTTTGTAGTAGGTTATGGTCTTGATTACGATCAGAAGTATCGTAATCTTCCGTTCATTGGGGTAGTGGAATTAAGCTGATCCTGAATGGATGAACCTTTGAACACCTGGTCACGAAAGGATGAAAATGAAGCAGAGAACAAGAGGACTTGGTGGCTTCGGTTTTTATATGCTGCTGATCCTGATTGTATTTTTAGTATGGTACTATATAACCGGCAGAAGCACCTCCAATTATTCCATGCAGCAGTTACAGAAGGCCATTGCTGCAGGGAATGTATCAACGGTCACCATAAGGCAGAACCGGGAGGTTCCCACCGGAGAGGTGGATGTCAAGCTTAAAGGCGATGATAAGAACTATTTCTTCTATGTCTCCGATGTCAATAACACCCAGCAGATCCTCAACACATTAGAGCAAAGC
>CADCQT010000016.1 GCA_902803645.1 uncultured Lachnospiraceae bacterium
AAACTTAAGGAATTGGGTATTCCTCTGATATCAGAGGACTGCGGTCTTAATTTTGGTCGTACTGTTGAGATTTATAGCGCAAATGGCGATTTTATGATTAAAGCAGTTGGAAAGACGCCCTATAAGATATGAAAAAAGATTCGATTCACACAAAACAGATTCCGATTCTTATTACACTAGCGGGGGCTGGGCTTGCATGTTTGCTCTCTGTTTTGCAGGGAGCAGACTTTTCCGTCTTTTTCAAGAGACTGTTGTGTTCTGTTATCATTTTTGGGATAATTGGAATCACAGTAAGAATATGGCTGGATATGGGCTTTAAGATTGAGAAGGCGGAAGAGGAGAAAAAAGAATCTAAGAAGCAGGAAGATGATGTACAGATCACAGAGGGGAATGAATTTGAACATTTCCAGGATGAATCTGATAAAGATGGACAGTCATAATGGGGTGACCTTATGAATGGAACCAATAAAGCCTCTCTTTGGGAGAAGTACCAGAAGGAACCTTCTCCCGCCTTAAGAGAGCAGATCATAGTTGAATATGCGTCTCTTGTCAAGGTAGTTGCAGGCAAGATGAGTATGTACTTAGGCAGCAATGTAGAATATGAGGACTTAGTTGGGTACGGTGTGTTCGGACTGATCGATGCCATCGATAAATTTGATCTGACAAAGGATGTCAAATTTGAGACTTATGCCTCCCTTCGAATCAAGGGAGCAATCTTAGATCAGATTCGTAAGATGGATTGGATTCCAAGGACGATTCGTCAAAAGCAGCGTAAGCTCGACGAAGCGCAAAAGGCTGTGGAGCAACGTACCGGTCATGCAGCAACAGATATGGAGATTGCACAGGAACTCGGGCTGACCGATGATGAATATATTGAGATGCAGTCACAACTGAAAGTTACCGGACTGATTTCTCTTAATGAGTTTATGGAGGCCGGTGGAAATGAACCGGAAATGGAGACTAAGAGCAACGTTCATTTTGAACAGCCGGAGGATAAGGTCTCTAAGGATGAACTCAAGGCAAAGCTTGAAGAATCACTTTCCTTACTCACAGAGAAAGAAAAAAAAGTGATTTTGTTGTATTATTATGAGGACATGACACTTAAGGAGATCAGTAAGATTCTTGAGGTGTCAGAATCGAGAGTTTCACAGTTACACACGAAGGCGCTTCTTAAGATGCGCAGGACAATGGGCAGTTACATGGAAATCATGACAACTTGATTTTTATGTTAATTATGGGGGTTAACATGGACACTACAAGCAACGGCTACATCCGGATCGAAGTGAAAAATGGAGCAGCTATTTGTCATTTTTATGCTCCAAAGGGTGGTGGGAAACCGATGCTTTTTACAGAAGCATTGGATTTTCTGAAATCACACGGAATCACACAGTATGATGAGCAGAAGTTCAGCGAGCACCTGGCATTAAAGGAAGACAGCATCTTGAACTTAGGTCCGTACGGTGGTTATGATTTTACAGAGACCATGATCGTCAAAGTCTCTTTGGATCGCATGAAGGCAACTTGTCGTTTCTTTCCACCTTCCTTCGGCGGCAACGAAATGAACATACAGGATATTATTTCTGAGTTGAATCGTTATAATATTATTTTTGGTATTAATCAGGAAACGATTATGTCCTATGTTCAGGATCGTAAATACAACCATGACTACATCTTTGCAGAAGGTATTCCTCCAAAGATCGGTCATGACGGACGGATACAGTATTTCTTCAATACGAATCCGTCCCTTCGTCCGAAGCACTACGAGGATGGATCTGTTGACTACCGTGACCTGAACACCATCTGCCATGTGGAAGAGGGTGAGCTTCTTGCGCGGCTTATTCCAGAGGATGCAGGAGCACCTGGTAAGGATATCTGCGGAAGAGATATTCCTACAAGATCCGTTAAGAGCTGCGAGTTAAAGTATGGTCAGAATATTACCTTAAGTGGTGATGGAACAGAACTTTATTCTGCGGTTACCGGTCATGTATCCCTAGTTGACGGTCAGGTCTTTGTATCTGATGTATTCGAAGTACCGGCGGATGTCGATAATTCCATTGGTAATATTAATTACAGTGGAAATGTTCATGTCAAAGGCTCGGTGCGAAGTGGATTTACCATTCAAGCCACAGGTGATGTTATCGTCGAAGGTGTGGTAGAGGATGCACTGATCGAAGCAGAGGGACAGATTATTGTAAAGCGTGGAATTCATGGCAAGAACAAGGGTGTCCTGAAGGCAGACGGCAATATCATTATTCCCTTTATCGAGAACGCGAAGGTCTTTGCCGGTGGTTATGTTGAAACAGGTTCTATCATCTACAGCGAAGTCAATGCTGCAAACGATGTGATGGTTATTGACCGCAAGGGATTTATTGCCGGAGGCGTTATCCGGGCCGGTGGCAAGGTAGAATCCATGATCATAGGATCTGAAATGGGAGCTTCTACAAGGATCGAAGTTGGAATTGCACCGGAGAAGAAAGAACGGTATAATGCCCTCAATCGGCTTGTGGTTTCCGACACCCAGAAGATCGACCGGTTAACGCCCATCGTGGATCGTTATAACCGTCATATCAGTGCCGGCATGGAACTGGATGCCAAGCATTCGGAATACCTTCATCAGGTTCTGTCTGATCTTACAGATGCCAAGGAGGAACTTCAGAAGTATCGTGCCGAATTCAACAGTCTGCATCAGGAGTTGTTAAACAGCAAACATGCCAAGGTTATTGTACGTCGGGATATTTTCCCGGGTGTTACCGTTACGGTATCGGATCTGTCCATTACCATCAAGGTAAAGCGTTCTTACTGTCAGTTTGAGAAGAAGAACGGTGAGATCATAGCAACAAACCTGTAAGGAGGCAGATATGTCCATTCGTCCGGTTGACTTTAATGGAATGATTCAGAACACCCAAGGTGTTACAAATCAAAAAATAGCAGAAGACCATAAGCCTATTTTGAATCAGGAGAATCTTTCTGTTCATCTTCAACAGGAGGCACGAGAGAAGGCCCATCAGGTTAGTGCGAAGCAGGAGACAACCAAAGATTCAAAGCTGGATCCAAATGGAAAAGGTAATTCTTTCCAGGAGAATCATAAAAAGCATCGTAACAAGCAGGAACAAACAGATCATGAGGAAGATGGCAAGGTACTTAAGAAAGGTGATCTTCCTTCAATCGACATCAAAATCTGAGAAAGCGTGGTATTAAAATGAGCGAATTAGCAATTGGATTCCTTGTTATTGGCGCTTTGTTCTTTGTAGGCAGCTTCTTCTTACAGGAGAAGCTGTCTTCGTCTGATATGGACGAAATCAAGGGACTCGGCGAAAAAGAGATGAAATCGATTCTGGAATCAAATGTAAAAAAGGCCAATGAGCAGATTGCATCCTTACTGGAAGAGAAGCTGGAGGATAAAGTCAATGAGCTTGAGGTTCGTTCAGACAAAGAGGTGAATGATAAGCTTCTATCCATCGGCGAATTCTCAGATACGGTTTTTGATTCCATGAAAAAGACCCATGAAGAGATCATGTTTCTCTATCAGATGCTGAATGATAAGCAGGAAAAGCTCACGGAGATGACCACTTCCATCGGAAATGCCCAGTCCCAGATCCGTGCCATCCTCTCCTCTCTTCCGGATCAGGAAGTCATTGCCAAGGTAGCAGCAAGTCAGAAGATGCCGGCAGCAGTGGCAGAGGAATCAACCGTTCCATCTTCAACTGTAGAGTCTTCTGTTGCCGAGATCTATACACCGAAGGACCTGGACCCTTCTCCTGAAATGCAAAAGACCACAGAAAAGCCAAAACCGGTCTCCGTCCCGAGAAAAGAAGAAGCTCAGCTGGAAGCGGCTCTTGATGCCATCCTTCAAAAAGAGCAACAGCCCCAGGAAAGGGCGGAAGTAAAACAGCCCGAAGAAACTCCAAAGCAGCCTGTAGCTAAGAGTAGAACAGCCGGAGATTCCAAGGCCCTTAGGTCACAGATTCTTACCATGCATCATCAGGGATATTCTCAGATTGAGATTGCCAAGAAAACAGGACGGGGATTAGGTGAGATCCAGCTGATCCTTGAGCTGTTTGATGAAGGGGAGGAAACAGCATGAAACGCAAATATTACATGAGAGGTCTTGGAGTAGGAATCCTTGCCACCAGTATGTTGTTTCTGATTGCTATGACGGTTATGGGCTATCCCATGAACGACGACGATATCCGAAGGAAGGCGGCCGCTCTTGGAATGGTGGAAGCATCCGATACATCCAAGACGTTAGCGGATGCACAGAAGGAAAAGGATGCTTCTGACGACAAGGAGAATTCCGATTCCTCAAAGGAAGCCGGAAAAGACGACAAAAAGGATGACAGCAAAGATTCTAATGCATCCGATGATAATAAAAAGGATAGCGATACAAAATCCGATGAAAAGGATAAGAGCGATTCTGATGAGAAAAAGGGAACCGAAACCACAGAGAAAAAAGGGAATACAACAGTAACCACAAGAACCGGAGATAAGGGGGACAAAAGCGATACAGCACCCGCCTCCACCAAAAATGACAATGGAACGGTTACATTCAAGATCCGTAGCGGAGAGGACTCTGCCACAGTAGGGGCTAATTTATATAAGGCTGGACTTGTGGATTCTGGTTTTGACTTTAATACCTATCTTGAGCAGAACGGTTATGATACATCCATTCATCCGGGAACCTATACCATTACGACCGGAAGCAGCTATCATCAGATTGCAAGCATCATCACACAATAAGAATAATTTCTCCTTGCGCAGGGGATATTCTTGTGATATAATACCAAAGGCTCAAAATCAAACACACAGAAGGACCTGGTCAGTGGTGCCTTTGTTGGTTCTGTCAGGGAGGAATTCTGTGGAAGAAAATCAAACCAAATGGAGGTAAATTATGAGCGTTATTTCAATGAAGCAGTTACTTGAGGCAGGTGTGCACTTTGGTCACCAGACCAGAAGATGGAATCCTAAGATGGCTCCTTATATCTACACAGAGCGTAACGGAATCCATATCATCGATCTTCAGAAGACCGTAGGAATGGTTGATGATGCATACAATGCAGTATTTGATATTGTATCTCAGGGAGGAACTGTTCTTTTTGTTGGTACTAAGAAGCAGGCTCAGGAGACAGTGGCAGCTGAGGCTGAGCGTTGTGGAATGTACTTCGTTAACGAGAGATGGTTAGGTGGAATGCTTACAAACTTCCGTACGATCCAGAGCAGAATCGCTCGTCTTAAGAAGATCGAGAAGATGGAAGAGGATGGAACATTCGATGTTCTTCCTAAGAAGGAAGTTGCAGCTCTTAAGAAGGAGCAGGAGAAGCTTCAGCGTAACCTCGGCGGAATCAAGGAAATGGATCGTATCCCGGATGCTATCTTTGTAGTAGATCCTAAGAAGGAGCGCCTTTGCATTCAGGAGGCACAGTCTTTAGGACTTACAATTCTTGGTATCGCTGATACAAACTGTGATCCGGATGAGCTTGACTACATCATTCCTGGTAATGATGATGCAATCCGTGCCGTTAAGCTGATCGTTTCCAAGATGGCTGATGCCGTTGTTGAGGCAAAGCAGGGAACAGAGAACACAGCTAAGGCTGAGGACTAATCTTTCGTTTGTAACATACGGACATTTCACTATAAAAGGAGAAGAACATGGCTATTACAGCAGCAATGGTAAAGGAGCTTCGCGAGCTCACTGGCGCTGGTATGATGGATTGTAAGAAGGCTCTTAACGAGACTGACGGTAATATGGAGGAGGCAGCAGAGTTCCTTCGTAAGAATGGTCAGGCAAAGGCTGAGAAGAAGTCTGGACGTATCGCAGCAGAGGGTCTTGTAGCAGTAGCGGCTGATGGTAAGACAGCAGCCATCGTTGAGGTTAACTCTGAGACAGATTTCGTTGCTAACAACGATACATTCAAGGATTATGTTAGCGCAGTAGCTAAGCAGGCATTAACAACTTCTGCAACAGACATGGATGCTTTCATGGCTGATCAGTGGAATGAGGATGCTTCTAAGACTGTTAAGGATGCTTTAACAGATAAGATTGCTGTAATCGGTGAGAACCTTTCTATCCGTCGTTTCCAGAAGGTAACAGCAGAGAATGGTTTTGTTACATCTTATATTCATGGCGGCGGACGTATCGGTGTTGTTATCAATGCTGAGACAGACAGCGATGCTGATGCTGTTAAGGAAGCTATGAAGAATGTTGCAATGCAGATCGCTGCATTATCTCCAAAGTACATCTCTGATGCAGATGTAGACCAGGAGTTCATTGCACATGAGACTGAGATCATCAAGGCTCAGATCGAGAACGATCCTAAGGAAGCAGCTAAGCCGGATAAGGTTAAGGCTGGTATGATTCAGGGTCGTATCAAGAAGGAGCTTAAGGAAGTTTGTCTTCTTGATCAGCCATACGTTAAGGCTACCGATGGTAAGCAGAGCGTTGCTAAGTACTTAGAGCAGGTTGCTAAGGAGAACAATACAACTCTTACAATCAAGGAGTTCATCCGTTTCGAGACCGGTGAGGGAATTGAGAAGAAGAGTGAGAACTTCGCTGAGGAAGTAGCTGCACAGCTTAAGTAAAAATTTCATGATTTTTATTCGAAAGGCACTATAGTTCTCTATAGTGCCTTTCTTTCAATTATGCTAGGAGAGGACCTATGGATGATAAAGCAAAAGATGCTTTACAGGCCAGGCGCGAGAAGATCGGCCGGGTTCATCGTATAAAGTCCATGATCGTATTCACTCTGACACTTTGGGTCATCATATCCATGCTTCTGATGCTGTTTTTATCTGTAAAAGTGGTGATGCTACAGCGGGATGTAAATGATCTGAAAAAGGTAATACTTCATTCTTCCGAAAATAAAATTTCAAAGGATCGCAATACAACAGGTGAAACACAGACGGATCAGGAACTTCTGATGCAGAATTCTGCAGAAGACAATTTGGCGGATGCAAATGACACGCTAAAGGTCTATCTTACCTTTGATGATGGACCAAGCGATAATACAGACCGGATTCTGGACATTTTAGACGATTACAATGTAAAAGCAACATTTTTTGTGGTTGGTCGGACCGATCAGCATTCCAAAGAAATGTATAAGAGGATCGTAAAGGAAGGCCATACCCTTGGGATGCATTCCTATACCCATAAGTACAGTGAGGTTTATGCCTCACTTACTTCATTTAAAAAAGATTTCGAAAGAATTCAAAATCTGCTTTATGACGTAACAGGTGTTGTCAGTACCTATTACCGTTTTCCCGGGGGAAGCAGCAATAAAGTAAGCAATTCCGATATGTCGGTTTTTATAAAATACTTAAACCAACAGGATATCTCCTATTTTGACTGGAATGTTATGTGTGGAGATGCTACAACATCAGGATATACAAAGGATGATCTTGTTGAAAACGTAATGAAAGATGTGGTAAAATATAAAACGTCGGTGGTCCTTATGCATGATGCGGCCGATAAGGACAAAACCGTTGAGGCGTTGCCTAAGTTGATTGAGAAGTTACAGCAGAAGGGTGCTTTACTTCTACCAATCAGTGAAGATACAACTTTGATACAGCATGTAAGTCTATCTTCAAAATAACAGATGGAGGTTTATGATGGGTTTTTTTAAGGATTTCAAGGATGATTTCTCAGATGCGCTTGATGAGATGATTCCTGCTGGGAGTGGTAATGATTCCGTTGCCCCTGGAACAGATCATGATGTGTCTGTTCTTGATGATGATGTTGATGTAGATAAGGAGCTTTCTAAGCTTGATGGTTTATTTGAGCAAGCTGTTCAAAAGGCCGACGAACCTAAGAAGCTGGTGATCGACAGTGAGCCGGAGGTTTCTGCAATTCCAGTGGATCAGCTTAAGAAAGCGACGCCTGATCCAGTTGTTCCGACACCGGAACCGGTTGCTCAATCTTTAAATACAACCTCTGATTTTACATTTAATACAAAAGCGAAGGAGAACAACAAGACCATGGCGGACGTTAATACAGTACCTATGAATAACATTGCTTCAGCACCTGTTTCTGATGAGGAGGCAGTGATTACTGCCGGCATGACCATCACAGGTGATCTTGATTCTACCGGAGCCATCAGCGTTGAGGGAACCATCAATGGTAACGTTCGTTGCAACGGTAAGCTTACTGTAACAGGTACTGTTAATGGCAATTCCACCTCTGCTGAGTTCTTTGCTGATCAGGCTAAGATCCAGGGTGAGGTTGCTACAAGCGGAACTGTTAAGATTGGCGTTGGTTCTGTTGTTGTCGGTAATATCTCTGCTACATCCGCAGTTATTGCAGGTGCTGTCAAGGGTGATATTGATGTGCAGGGACCGGTCGTAGTAGATACTTCCGCTGTTGTAATGGGTAATATCAAGTCCCGTAGCGTTCAGATCAACAACGGTGCTGTGATTGAGGGATTCTGCTCTCAGGCATACGCTGATGTGGATGTATCTGCTGTATTTGGTTCATAAAACTGTTAGGAGATAAGATGAGTCGCGTATTATTAAAACTTAGTGGCGAGGCACTGGCCGGTGATAAGAAGAGCGGTTTTGATGAGGCTGTCTGTGTCCGTGTTGCCAAGCAGGTCAAGAAACTGGTGGATGACGGTGTTCAGGTAGGTATTGTCATCGGTGGCGGTAATTTCTGGAGAGGCCGTAGCAGCGAGAATATGGATCGTAGCAAGGCCGATCAGATTGGAATGTTAGCTACCGTTATGAACTGTATTTATGTATCTGAGGTTTTCCGTAATCAGGGCATGAAGACCAATATTCTCACACCCTTCGAGGTAGGAAGTTTTACAAAGCTTTACTCCAAGGACCGTGCCAATAAGTATTTTGAGAAGAATATGGTAGTTTTCTTTGCCGGTGGTACAGGTCATCCTTATTTCTCAACCGATACAGCGACGGTTCTTCGTGCTGTTGAGATTGAGTCTGACATGATCCTGTTAGCAAAGGCTGTTGATGGAATCTATAATGATGATCCGAAGAGAAATCCCGATGCTACACGTTATGACCAGGTTTCTATTCAGGAAGTGATCGACAAGCAGCTTGCTGCCATGGATCTTACTGCTTCCATTATGTGTATGGAGAATAAGATGCCTATGCGGGTATTTGCTTTAGATGAAGAAGACAGTATTGTTAAGGCAATGAGCGGTAGCTTCAATGGTACTACCGTTACAGTATAAGGAGTTAATATGGACGCAAGATTAGTTCCATTCGATGAGAAGATGACAAAGTCCTATGAGGCTTTACTGAATGAGTATGTTACGATCCGTGCCGGTCGTGCCAACCCTCATATTTTAGATAAGCTGATGGTGGATTACTACGGAGCACCTACACCGATCCAGCAGATTGCCAACATCAGTGTTCCAGAGGCTAGAATGATTCAGATTCAGCCATGGGAAGGCTCTATGGTCAAGGAAATTGAGAAAGCGATCCTTATGTCTGATGTAGGAATCAATCCTACCAACGACGGCAAGACCATTCGTCTTGTTTTCCCTGATCTGAATGAGGAACGCCGTAAGGAACTTGCTAAGGACATTAAGAAGATGGGTGAGAACGCCAAGGTTGCTGTTCGTAACATCCGTCGTGATGCCAACGATACCTTGAAGAAGGCAGGTAAGGAAGAGGATCTTTCAGAAGATGAGATCAAGAGCCTTGAGTCTGACGTTCAGAAGATGACAGATGCATACATCGCTAAGATCGATGGTGCTATTGATAATAAGACCAAAGAAATCATGACAGTTTAATGATTTTTAAAAGAGAGCGGGGACACGGTATTATTTTTACAGTGTCCTCTCTTTTTTATGACAAGGAGAATCTATGGAAGAAGAACTATTGCCGGTTCCAAAGCATGTATCCCTGATCTTAGACGGAAATGGCCGCTGGGCAAAACAGAAGAACATGCCAAGAACCTATGGACATATGATGGGAGCCAAACGGGTAGAACCCATCATTAAGGCTGCCGACAAGATGGGGATCCGTTATTTGTCCATGTACGCCTTTTCAACAGAGAACTGGAACCGGCCCAAGGAAGAAGTCTCAGCTCTGATGAACCTATTAGCAAAGTATATGAAAATCTGTCTGAAACTATCCCTTCAGGAGAATATGCGCTCCATCATCTTGGGAGATAAGGATGGACTACCGGATGCACTTCGCAGAGAAGCCCTCCGGCTGGAAGATGAGACGAAAAACAATACCGGAATGACCATTCTGATTTGCATTAATTATGGCAGCCGGGATGAGATGCTTCGTGCCATGCGAAAGATGATGAAGGATCTAAGGGATAGGGGAGAAGACGAGTCTGCCATTACAGAAGATCTATATGCTTCTTATCTTGATACATCCGGTATTCCGGATCCTGATCTTATGATCCGCACCAGCGGAGAGCAAAGGCTTTCTAATTATCTGATGTGGCAGATGGCATACACGGAATTTTATTTTACTCCGGTTCCCTGGCCGGAATTTACTGAAGAACACCTGGCCGAAGCCGTTATGGCCTATCGCACGAGGAATCGTCGCTACGGCAAAGTGTAGACTAGAAAGGAAACAACATGTTTAAGACAAGACTATTAAGCGGAATCGTGCTGGTAGTTCTCGCATTATTCTTTATTATTTCAGGTAAGGATGTACTGCTTGTACCGACTCTTATCATCTCTTTGATTGGACTGTTTGAGTTTTACCGTGCTCTTAACCTTCATAAGACACCTCTAAGTTATGTGGGATATGCCATTACACTGGCCTATTATGCGGACCTTAGGTTTTCATATCTTCCCTCCCATACCATGCTTTGGATCCTGTTTATGATCCTGTTGCTGTTCCTATTTGTTTTTTCTTATCCGAAATATGAGATCAAACAGATCGCTGAGGCTTATTTTGGCGTTTTTTATGTGGCCCTTATGTTGAGCTATATTTACCTTACAAGGGAGTATACCATGGGCAGATATCTGGTATGGCTGATCTTCCTGTGTTCCTGGGGATGCGATACCTGCGCCTATTGCGTTGGACGGCTACTTGGCAAACATAAGATGGCACCTGTTCTTTCACCTAAAAAGTCTATTGAAGGTGCTGTAGGAGGTGTGGTGGGTGCTTTTCTTTTGACCATGATCTACTGTATGGTTTTTCAGTCCCAGATGAATCTTTCTCTTCCTAAGATCGTCATCCTTTCCGGAATAGCAGCCATTGGCGGATTGATTTCCATGGTAGGAGATCTGGCAGCCTCTGCCATCAAGCGGAACGTGGATCTTAAGGATTATGGACACTTGATCCCGGGACATGGCGGGATTTTAGACCGCTTTGATTCCGTTATTATTACAGCACCTATCATTTATTATTTGATCACCTTTGCTGTTAGATAGGAGTTACTATGAAATCCATTGCTATTTTAGGATCTACCGGATCCATCGGTACCCAGGCCCTGTCTGTTATTTCAGAAAAGAGCGACTTGAAGGTCACTTCTCTGGCCTGCGGACGCAACATTCAGCTTTTAGAGGAACAGGCCCGTAAATTTATGCCCCGTATGATCTCAGTCTCCCGGGAGGAGGATGCAAAGATTCTCCGGGAGAATCTAAAAGAACTTCCTATCGAAGTCTTAAGCGGAGAAGAGGGCTTACTGGCTGTGGCCACAGATCCTGAGGCGGATCTGGTATTAACCGCAGTGGTCGGCATGATGGGGATCAAACCTACCATGGCAGCCATCCGGTCTGGAAAAGATATTGCCCTGGCCAATAAGGAGACCCTTGTTACAGCAGGACATCTGATCATGCCTATGGCAAAGGAAGCAGGAGTTAAGATCCTTCCTGTGGATTCCGAACATTCTGCCATCTTCCAGTGCCTGAAGGGAAACCGTAATGCCCTGATCCGACGGATCCTTTTGACAGCTTCCGGCGGCCCTTTCCGGGGTATGACAGAAGATCAGCTGGAAAAGGTCACCTTAGAAGATGCCCTTAAGAATCCAAACTGGTCCATGGGACATAAAGTTACCATCGATTCTGCTACCATGATCAATAAAGGGCTGGAGGTAATGGAGGCCCACTGGCTGTTTGATGTACCGGTGAATCGCATCCAGGTCCTGGTACATCCCCAAAGCATCCTTCATTCTGCTGTTGAATTCGAGGACGGGGCAGTGATCGGACAGATGGGGGTTCCGGATATGCGTATCCCCATCCACTATGCCTTCACCTATCCTCATCGAAGTGAACTCTCAGGGGAGCCTTTGGATCTTTTTGCCATACGGGAACTGACTTTCGAACATCCGGATATGGAGACCTTCTTCGGACTGCAGCTGGCCTTTGATGCCCAGCTTACCGGTGGTAATATGCCCTGTGTATTTAACGCAGCCAATGAAGCAGCGGTAGCAGCCTTTTTGGATCGTAAGATCAGCTTCATGCAGATTCCAGAACTGATCAGTTCCGCCATGATGGAGATTGATTATGAAGATGATCCGGATCTTGATGTAATCCTTGCAACAGAACGTGACACAAAAGCTTTTGTAAAAAGCTGTATTTAAAAAAGGGGACAATCGTGCAGTTTATTATTGCTATCTTAATCTTTAGTATCATTATTATATTTCATGAACTGGGACATTTTTCCATGGCCAAAGCCTGCGGCGTACGGGTCAATGAATTTACTCTCGGCCTTGGACCCACACTCTTTGGATTTACAAAGGGCGAGACCACCTATTGCCTGAAGCTTCTTCCCTTTGGTGGCAGTTGTGTCATGGAAGGGGAAGATGGAGAAAGTTCCGATGAGAGGGCCTTTAACAATAAAAAGCTCTGGCAAAAGTTCCTTATTGTTTTTGCCGGACCTTTCTTTAATTTTCTGTTGGCCTTCCTGCTTTCTGTCATCATGATCGGATGCGCCGGTTACTATAAGCCGGTGGCAAAAGAGGTAAAGCAGGGATCTCCTGCAGCCCAGGCCGGATTACAAAACGGAGATGAGATCGTAAAGATCAATGGCTACGGCGTTCATTTTTACAATGAAATCACCATCTATACCTTCTTTCATAAGGGGAAGGATCTGAATATTACCTATTTAAGAGATGGAAAGAAACATCAGACGAAGGTAACTCCGACCTACGATAAGGCATCAAAGCGCTATCTTCTTGGCATCTACGGTAATACCGCAAGAGAAAAGGCTAACGCCATCACCAGCTTAAAGTATGGTTTTTATGAAATCAAATATCAGATTTATGTTGTCTTTATGTCCCTGAGAGAGCTTGTTCTTGGACATGTGGGCATCAATGAAATGTCCGGACCTGTGGGAATCGTCAAGACCATAGGAGACACCTACACACAGTCTGTTCCTTCCGGCATCTTTTATGTGGTGATGAATATGCTAAGCATCTCCATCCTGCTCACATCCAATTTAGGTGTCATGAACCTCTTGCCCTTCCCGGCATTGGATGGAGGAAGGATCCTGATCTTTATCATTGAAGGTCTGACCAGAAGGAAGATTCCTGAAAGGGTAGAGGGTGCCATTAATATGGTAGGATTTGTCATTTTAATGGGACTTATGGTCCTGATCATGGGGAATGATATACGAAAATTGTTTATCGCATCCTAAAAGATGCGCTGTTCCGTTTTATGGAGGATGGTAATGATTTCCAGAAAAATCACAAAAGAAGTTAAGATCGGAGATCGGATGATTGGTTCCAATCATCCGATTTTAATTCAGTCTATGACAAATACAAAAACAGAGGATGTTCCCGCCACAGTCGCTCAGATCCGTCAGCTGACCAAGGCAGGCTGTGACATCATCCGCTGTGCCGTACCCACAATGGAGGCGGCCAAGGCCTTTCGTGAGATCAAAAAACAGATCACCATTCCATTGGTGGCAGATATACATTTTGATTACAGGCTTGCCATTGCTGCAATGGAAAACGGAGCCGATAAGATCCGGATCAACCCCGGAAATATCGGAAGTGTGGACCGTATCAAGGCCGTTGTGGACTGTGCCAAAGAGCGGAATATCCCCATTCGTGTGGGTGTCAATTCCGGTTCCCTCGAAAAGGACATCGTAGCCAAATATCAGGGAGTGACAGCAGAAGGTCTGGTGGAAAGTGCTTTAAACAAGGTTCACATCATCGAAGACCTGGGCTATGACCATCTGGTCATCTCCATTAAGTCCTCAGATGTTATGATGTGTGTAAAAGCCCATGAGCTCATCAGTAACCAGACCGGCTATCCCCTTCATGTGGGAATCACCGAATCCGGCACCCTTCGACGAGGTAATATCAAATCTTCCATCGGACTTGGGCTGATTCTCTCTCAGGGAATTGGAGATACTATTCGCGTCTCCCTCACCGGAGATCCAATGGAGGAGATCTACACCGCCAAAGAGATCCTTCGGACCTTGGGGATCCGTAAGGGGGGCGTAGAAGTGGTTTCCTGTCCTACCTGCGGAAGAACACAGATTGATCTGATCTCCCTGGCAAACCAGGTGGAGCAGATGGTATCAGAATTTGACCTGGATATTAAGGTTGCTGTTATGGGTTGCGTTGTAAACGGACCGGGAGAAGCCCGGGAGGCGGATCTTGGTATCGCAGGAGGCATTGGTGAAGGCCTTTTGATGAGGCATGGAGAAGTAATACGAAAACTTCCGGAGGATCAGCTGCTTAATGCTCTGCGACAGGAACTATTACAATGGAAGAAATAATATGAGGTTTTTATGGAACGAGCTTTTTTTGATGTTTTTCACGATTTAAAGGACGATAATACAGTCAACAGTCCTATTCTGTCTGCAGCCACCGTCTGTCGTATGACCACAACAAAAGACCACTCCTCCATGCGAATCTACCTCAAGGCCAACTCCCTTATTCCAAAGCGGGTGATCTGGAGATTAGAGAGCACCATCAAAAAACACTATTTTCAGAAAAGCGCCACCAGGGTCCATATCATTGAATCCTTTGAATTATCCGACCAGTATACACCTCAAAAGCTTTATGACGTATACCGGGACAGTATTCTCGAAGAGCTTCACCGGTATTCCGCTCTTTTATACCAGGTCTTCTCACAGACGGACCTTGTCTTTGAAGAGGACCGGCTGACCCTTGTGATTCCGGATCACGTGGTGGGTCATTCCAGAGAAGAAGAGCTGGTGGATGTTTTAGACAAGATCTTCTGCAAGCGCTGCGGACAAAAGCTTATCATTGATACCAGATTCAAAGAACCGGTAAGCGGTGACTTTGGCAAAAAAGCGGAAAAGCGGATCAACCAGCAGATCGCCAACATTGTCTCCCGTATCGAGACTGCCTCCCAGCAGCCTTCATCGGATGCAACAGAAAGCAGTGATCCTGTCTTAAGTGCTCCCAATCCTTATGAAAGGGCAGACGAGCCCACAGCAAGTATGCCTGCTGCACCCGCCGTTCCTGAAAAAAAGCGCACCTTCTCCCTTGTCAGAAGCAACAATCCGGATACCCTGTATGGAAGGGATATCCCAGAGGATGCCACAGACATTTCTGAAATTCAGGATGCCCTTGGAGAAGTTGTGATCCGGGGACAGATTCTCTCCTCTGAATACCGTGAGATCCGTAACGAGAAGACCATTGCCATGCTCACTATCTCAGACTTTACGGATTCCATTCGTGCAAAGCTGTTTTTGCGTAACGATCAGTTAGAACAGTTCCAGTCTTCTGTAACAGATGGAATATTTGTAAAACTAAAGGGAAACGCTGCCGAGGATACCTTTGATCACGAGATCAGTATCAGTTCTGTCCGGGGTATTGTAAAGATTCCGGATTTTCGGATCCCCCGTATGGATTCTGCCCCTGAGAAGCGGGTCGAGCTCCACTGCCATACAAAAATGAGCGATATGGACGGAGTCTCTGATGTAAAAGATATTATCAAGCAGGCAAAAAAATGGGGGCACAAGGCCATTGCCATTACAGATCACGGAGTTGTACAGTCTTTCCCGGATGCAGACCATTGCATCGACAAAGATGACGATTTTAAAGTAATCTACGGATGTGAGATCTATCTGGTGGATGATACCAAAAAGATCGCCACCAATGAAAAGAATCAGTCCCTCGATGACACCTATGTTGTCTTTGATATTGAAACCACAGGACTTAATGCTGCTGTGGTGGACATTATCGAGATCGGTGCCGTTAAATTTGAGCACGGACAGATCACAGACCGTTTTTCGGAGTTTGTCAATCCCCATAAGCCCATTCCCTACCACATTGTGGAACTTACCAGCATAACCGACGAACAGGTGAAGGATGCCCCGGGAATTGATGTGATCCTTCCAAGATTCAAGGAATTCTGTAAAGGGGCTGTACTGGTTGCCCATAATGCAGACTTTGATACCGGCTGTATCCATGCCCACGCTAGACGCCTTGGCATAGACTGGGATTTTACCTATGTGGATACCATGCCCATGGCAAGATACCTACTGCCAAATCTTGGACGATTAAAGCTTGATAATGTGGCAAAGGCATTGAATGTATCCTTGGAGCATCATCACCGGGCTGTGGATGATGCGGAATGTACCGCCCATATTTTTGATAAACTGTCAAAGCGATTACAGGCCTCCGGCATACATACCTTACAGGAATTAAATGAGGCAGGGGCGTTGGATGAAAACGGCATCCGGAAAGGACGGACCCACCACTGTATCGTTTTAGCCAAAAACGACATTGGAAGGATCAATCTCTACCGCCTGTGTTCCCTTGGTAATCTGAAATACTACCAGAGATTTCCAAGAATCCCAAAAAGCGAGGTGTTAAAACACAGGGAAGGGCTTATTATCGGCAGCGCCTGTGAAGCCGGCGAACTGTACCAGGCACTTTTATATGGTAAGGATAATGCTGAAATCTCCCGTATTGTGCAGTTTTATGACTACCTTGAGATCCAGCCCAACGGAAACAACGCCTTCCTTCTTAGGGATGAGAAAAGCGGCATTGAATCCGAGGAAGATCTAAACAACATCAACCGTAGGATCGTTGCCTTGGGAGAGGAATTCCACAAACCGGTGGTTGCCACCTGTGACGTGCATTTTCTGAATCCCGAGGATGAGATCTATCGAAGGATCATCCAGGTGGAAAAGGGATTTTCCGATGCGGATCAGCAGCCTCCCCTCTATCTTCATACCACAGATGAGATGATGCAGGAATTTTCCTATCTGGGAGCTAAGAAGGCCGAAGAAGTGGTGATCACCAATCCGGGACGCATTGCAGATATGTGTGAGAAGATCCATCCCACAAGACCGGATAAGTGTCCCCCGGTCATTGAAAATTCCGATGAGATGCTTCGTAAGATCTGTTATAACAAAGCGCATGAAATGTACGGAGAGACCCTACCTCCTCAGGTAAAAGCCCGTCTGGACAGGGAATTAAATTCCATCATCAGCAACGGATATGCCGTTATGTATATCATTGCCCAAAAACTTGTATGGAAGTCCAATGAGGATGGATATCTGGTAGGTTCCCGTGGATCTGTAGGATCTTCCTTTGTAGCCACCATGGCCGGTATTACAGAGGTAAATCCCTTAAGTCCCCACTACCTTTGTCCAAAGTGCCACTATGTGGATTTTGATTCCGAGGAGGTTCTTTCCTACTCCGGTAGTGCAGGATGTGATATGCCGGATAAGGTATGTCCGGTCTGTGGACATGAACTGAATAAGGAAGGATTTGATATCCCCTTTGAGACCTTCCTTGGATTCAAGGGAAATAAAGAGCCGGATATCGATCTGAATTTCTCCGGAGACTACCAGAGTAAGGCACATGCCTATACCGCCGTAATCTTTGGCGACGGACAGACCTTTAAGGCGGGAACCATCGGTACACTTGCAGATAAGACGGCCTTTGGTTATATCAAACATTACTTTGAGGACAGAGGGATCCGGAAAAGGAACTGTGAAGTGGACCGGCTGGTACAGGGCTGTGTGGGAGTCCGCCGAACCACCGGCCAGCATCCCGGTGGAATCATCGTATTGCCCATGGGAGAAGAGATCAACACCTTTACCCCTATCCAGCATCCGGCAAATGATATGACAAGTGATATCATTACCACCCACTTTGATTACCACAGTATTGATTCTAACCTGTTAAAGCTTGATATTCTGGGACATGATGATCCTACCATGATCCGAATGCTGGAAGATCTTACCGGACTTCATGCAACGGAGATCCCACTGGACGATAAGGGTGTCATGGGGCTTTTCAAGGACACCTCCTCCCTTGGAGTCACACCGGATCAGCTGTGGAAGAATACCCCTATGGGAACCCTTGGTATACCGGAGTTTGGAACAGACTTTGCTATGGGACTTTTAAAAGAGGCAAAGCCCCAGGAATTCTCCGATCTGATTCGTATCTCCGGATTGTCCCATGGAACCGATGTATGGCAGGGAAATGCCGAGGTACTGATCAAGGAAGGCATCGCCACCATCTCCACAGCCATCTGCTGTCGAGATGATATCATGGTATACCTCATCCATATGGGAATGGATCCGGAGGAAAGTTTTACCATAATGGAACGGGTTCGTAAGGGAATCGTGGCAAAGGGAAAATGCAAGGAATGGCCGGAGTACAAGGAGAAAATGCTTGCCCATGGAGTTCCGGACTGGTACATTGGCTCTTGTGAAAAGATCAAGTACATGTTCCCGAAGGCCCATGCCGCAGCTTATGT
>CADCQT010000017.1 GCA_902803645.1 uncultured Lachnospiraceae bacterium
CTTCCGGGGGAATTCTCTTTGTCCGGAGTCTTCTAGAGATGCTTTTGTGAAGACCGATTCCCCCGCAGCTACTTTTTTTCCTCCTCTCCGGGGGATTTCCCTGCTCACCACTCTTGATCCCATTGGTCGAATGGCGCTCGATTCCCCCGCAGTTTGCTTTTTGGCGATCTTCCGGGGGAATTCTCTTTGTCCCACTTGCCCGGCCTTGACTTTTTCCAACGCAAATCTCCCATCATCTGTTACTCTCACAGATGCGATTAACCTTCGCCCTGACTTTTTGGCTGATGGCTGTTCCGTCTAACACCACATACTCCAGATTCTTTAACTTCGTCAGAGTCCCTGCCTGTGCAAGATTTGTATTCCCTGCAAGGATCAGGGTATTGATATGCTTACAACCCTTTATTCCTGTAATATCCGTAATCTGATTGTTCTCTGCATTGAGGATTCGAAGATTCTTCGCACCCTTTAACACATTCAGATCCTTAAGGGAGGCTCCTGCCAGATCCACCTCGTATAGCTCTGACCTATTCTTCACACTACGAATGCCCTTCACTCCCTTGATGGACTTCTTCAAAAGTGCCGTCAGATAGATCTTTCCGGTTGCCGCCGTATACTTATCCGTATCAATCGGGGTAAAAATATAGTCATATTTCCCGCTCTTTCGGACCACTCCGGTATCTTTCATAGACAGATTTCCTGCAACCATCTGCCCCGTTGCCGGATCCGTAAAGGTTCCGGTCAGAATCAGGCGGTCCAGACTGGTATGGTTCTTAAAAACACAGTCATAGGTAGTCTTATCCTCCGGATCTTTGATCTCCCAGGTGATCTTACCGGACAACTGAGGTGTAACACGCTTTTTCACCACAGGTACCACCTTCTTCGTCGGCGTCTTAACGTTAGAGATCTCTGTATCCCGGTTCATCTGATGCCAGGCTACCCCTCCGATTGCCGCCACTCCAAGGACAGCCACCGTAGCAATGGACACAGCCAGAAGCTTTCCCCTGGAGATTCCCGGCACTTCCTCCGTATCCTCGATCCTTGGTTCCTCCGGCAGATCTCTCTCATATGTTGCCGGGGCAACACGATCCTCCATCGGCTCTAACGGCTCCTCCTCCGGTTCCTCTTTCAAAGGTTCCTCCTCAAACCCGGGAAGAGGATCCATCTGACCAAATCCCATAAGAGCTACGGTCTTATCTTCTTCCAGCGGAATCTGAGGCACTTTTTCCTCCTCTACCTGTATCTCTTCCTGCTGTTCACTGTTTGCCTGCTGCGGCTTTTCCTGTTTTGCCGGAGTTTTCTGTTCTTCCTGCTTTTCTGCCGCTTCCACCTCTTCCAGCACACCGATCTGGGTATACTCCTCCAGAAGCTCCGATGCCGTTACCTTCTCCTCTTCTTTCCAGAACTGCTGCACATCCTCCTGCTCCAGTTCCACATCCTCAACCAGAGCCTCATAGAATTCGCCGATATCCTGATACCGCTCCTCCATCTCATAGGTGCAGGCCTTCTTAATGGCTGCCCAGAGACTCTCCTCTGCATAGATCGGCCTGGGGAGCTCCTCCCCCCGCATACGCCGGATCAAAGCCTGTTCCTTCTGCTCCGCTGTCAAAGGGCCGTGAGTCGGTACGAAGGGTCCCCTAAATCCGTTCAGAATATGGTAGAGCACCATGCCAAGAGAATAGATATCCGCCCGATAGTCGTAATGCTGCCGGTTATAGATCTCCGGAGACATATAGTCGAAGGTTCCCTTAATGGACATGGTCATGCAGTCCCCTTCCACTCGTCTGGCAATGCCAAAATCTCCCAGCTTATAATCTCCGTCAACAGAGCGAAAGATATTCCCCGGCTTGATATCACGGTGAATAATATTCTGATTGTGACAGATCCTAAGGGCCTCACAGATATCCATTCCCAACTTTCGGATCTGCACATTGTTCCGAACAAAGGAGGAATCGGAAATGGCGATCTTACGGATATCGTCCAACAGTTCCATCCGGATAAAAATATCGTATCCCGGAGTCTTACCTCCATCATGGGGCACAATATCATGATCCTCATAGCTGACAATATTGGTCCGCCCCTTAAAGCGTTCCATAAGGGAGATCTCATCCACGATCCCACCTAACATATTCCGGTAGTAGGTGAAGGTCCCTTCCATCCCGCCAGAGGCAAGAGAGATCTCCAGCATCTCATTTTTATTCGCAGGAAAAGAGATCACCTTCAGAGCAGCATAATATGTCTGCCCGTATTCTTCACGGCGGATCTTATATACATCCCCGTAACTTCCGGTTCCCAGCTTTTCCTCTATGTACCATTTATCCCAGAAAGGTTCATAGGTTCTTAAGGTTTCCAGTGTCATTTCTTACTCCATATTCGTAACAATAATGGCGGTCACATTATCGCGACTCCCACCTCTAATGCTCTTGTTCACGAGATCTCTGGCTCCGCTGATCAGAAGATCCAGATCCTTACCGATCTCAACCGTTGCATCCTCTTCCTGCTCTCTTAAAGAAAAAGCGCAGTACCGCAGTTTATTCACCGGCATCCCATCGGTCAGTCCATCCGATCCCATCAAGGCCACAAACTTCTGCCCGGGCTGATAATGTACCAGATTGGTATGAGGGCTTAGGATCACCTCTTCCGGATTCATACCAAGAAACTGGGTCAGACGGCATTTCATAGGATGGGTCCAGCTCTCCTCTTCCGAGATCCTGCCCAGGCGATACAACTGTCCCGCCTGGTTATCTGCCACGGACATCACCTGAAATTCTCCGTTTCCATAGAGAAAAGCCGGACTGTCTCCCGCATTGATAAACAGGATCCGGCCGCTGTCGATATAGCAAAGGGTACCGGTACAGCCGGCACGGATCCCCTTTGCTCCGTATTCATGATAGATCTCATTGCTGATACTCCGCAGAAATCCGCAAAGTTCCATCTCCAGAGAGTAATCATCCATGGTCAAAAGCCTGTCAGTCTCGATCTCGCTCATCAGATCCGCCGCCAGCTCGGAAACTTCTTCTCCGCTGTTTTCTCCTCCCATTCCATCAAACACTCCTAGAATGATGGGGAATCGATTGATCTGCTTCTTGCGGTCAAAAAAGCCAAGACGGGTGTGATCCATAGGCTGTTCCATAATATACAGATTATCCTGGTTCATCTTACGGATCCCTTTGTCCGTAGCTGCAGAAATCGTAAAGGTCTCTACCTTGGTTTTTTTACTAAAAATACTCATATTTACTCCAATGTCAACGCATCAGGAATATCAATTCCTCATTCGCCAGCTTAATGTGATCCCCGTTACGAAGAACCGCCCGCTCTTTATCTGCCAGCTGCTTATCATTCAGATAAGTATGGTTCATCGACTGAAGATCTTCAATAAAGAAAACTCCGTTCTCGTTCGTGATCCTTGCATGACGGCGACTGATGGTTCGGTTGCCCTCCACCACATATTCACAGTAATCCCGGCTCTTACCCAGGGTGAACTTCGCCTTGTTAATCAGAGCCTGCTTCCCGTCGGTGGTACTCTGAAGGAAAGCCGTAGGAAGAGTGGAACTCCCCACCGTGACCGTACGCTCGAAATCATCCAGTTCCATAGATGTTGCCCCGGCAACCTTTCTGCCTCCGGCCTTTTTTCTCTTCTGTTTTTCCAGAGCCCGCTTCTGTCTTCGTGTCATGTGATTTCCCCTGGTCTTATCATCCTCATAGTAGGATGGTTTCTTCCTCTTACGGGCATTCAAAAGAGAAAAAAGGCCCGCAATAAGCAAAAGTACAAGGATCAGAACAGCAAGTGCAATGACTGCATACTTAATGTAATCACTCTTTTTGCGAAGCTCCTTCTCCCCCTCCTTCATCAGGCGGATCTGATCCTGGTAATCACTTTCCTTCGAATCCGATGCTTCATACACCGTCTTCGCATTATCCAAGACCTGTTTGTACTTCTCTATGGACGTCTGGGTATAGGTCCTGGTATCCTCGGTCTTCTCCTTACCACGTTCCAACAATTCTCCAAGCTCTGCGTAATGGGACTGGCTATCCACATAGGTAATTCCCAGGCTGTCCATTACACTTGTCATTGTCATTGTCGGAAGAAGAACGGTATGTTTTCCGCTTTTTGCAAGCATTCCCACCAGGTTACCGGATGCATCCAAAATCGGGCTGCCCAGCTTTTTGCTGCTTTGTCTTCCAAGGAGCATATTCCCCTTTTCATCCTTTTTCGCATCGGCCATCCAAGTGAAGGTCTCTGACGCCGGCGCCTCATTGACACCATCATAATAGTTCTCCATCAGAACCGTTCCATCCTTGATCTCCAGTGACTTCAGCACTGGAATTCCACTGCGGTCCGCAAGGTTTTGCTCCGGTGTCAGTATAACAAAATCCGAATCCCTGGACTCATTCATAATGGTACAGTTCAGTTCCAGATCCTTGGATACGATAAGCTTATAGCTTGGCTGCAACTTCTGATCCTTGGGAACACCCTTTGTGGCCCGGATCTCCTGTATGGTTGCTGCAGAAACCATCATAGCACTTTTTGATGCTAAAATGTGCTGTCCGTTGCTACTATCCTTTGTGGGATCTCCTACGAGAAATCCCGTTGCCTCCCGGATCGGGTAGGACTGCTCCCCCTGATCCGTCGTCAGAAACACTTTGATTCCGAAGACACACCTTCGGGATTCCTCCAGACTTCCACTTTTTCCTGCAAATGCAGAAACAGACCCGGCAAGGAAAATCCCCAGGGTCACAAACAAAATCAATATGATACCTATCAGCAATTTATGTAGAACCACCCGTCTGGATGAAGATTTTTCGTTATTCATAATTTTTCCAA
>CADCQT010000018.1 GCA_902803645.1 uncultured Lachnospiraceae bacterium
ATGGAGATTACGTATGGAAAACAAGAACAGAACCATCATTAGTGTTGTCGGTAAGGATACCGTTGGAATCATTGCCAAGGTATGTACCTATCTTTCTGACAACGGGGTTAATGTGCTGGATATTTCCCAGACAATTGTATCCGGATTTTTTACCATGATGATGATCGTGGATACGGAGAATGCAAGCAAATCCTTTGATGAGATCCAGAAGGGACTTTCTGCTTTAGGAGAAGAGATCGGCGTAGAGATCAAAGCTCAGAAGGAAGAAATCTTTGAAATGATGCACCGTATCTAATTTAAGGAGTTTACCATGATCAACATACTTGAAGTAAAAGAAACAAACAAAATGGTATCGGAGGAGAACCTTGATGTCCGTACCATTACCATCGGAATCAGCCTTTTCGACTGTATGGATTCCGATCTGGATAAGTTAAATGATAATATTTTCCATAAGATCACAACGGTGGCCAAGGACCTTGTGGCAACCGGTGCAAAGATTGAAAGAGAATTCGGAATTCCCATTGTCAACAAGCGTATTTCCGTTACTCCTATTGCTATGATCGGTGCCTGTGCCTGCCACAGCCCCCAGGATTACGTTACCATCGCCAAGACATTAGACCGTGCAGCCAAGACCGTAGGAGTTAACTTCCTTGGAGGTTATTCTGCGATTGTCAGCAAGGGTATGACAACACAGGATGAATACCTGATCCGTTCCATCCCGGAGGCAATGGCTACCACAGATTTTGTTTGCAGTTCCATTAATGTAGGTTCCACCAAGACCGGAATCAATATGGATGCTGTCAAGCTTATGGGACAGATCGTCAAGGAGACAGCAGAGGCTACCAAGGATCAGGATTCCCTTGGAGATGCCAAGTTGGTGGTTTTCTGTAACGCTCCGGATGATAATCCTTTCATGGCAGGTGCCTTCCATGGTGTATCCGAAGCAGATGCCATTATCAATGTCGGTGTGTCCGGACCGGGGGTTGTAAAGACAGCATTATCCCAGGTTCGGGGAGAGTCCTTTGAGGTTCTCTGCGAGACTATTAAAAAGACGGCCTTTAAGATCACACGTGTGGGTCAGGCTGTAGCAAAAGAGGCCAGCAAGATGCTGGGTATTCCTTTTGGAATCATTGATCTTTCCCTTGCACCGACACCGGCCATTGGTGATTCTGTTGCAGGAATCCTTGAGGAGATCGGACTGCAGAGAGCCGGAGCCCCGGGTACAACAGCAGCTCTTGCTCTGCTCAATGATCAGGTTAAGAAGGGTGGTATCATGGCTTCCTCTTACGTGGGAGGTCTTTCTGGCGCCTTTATTCCTGTATCTGAAGATCAGGGAATGATCGATGCGGTGAATGAAGGGGCTCTGACCCTGGAGAAGCTTGAGGCTATGACCTGTGTATGTTCGGTGGGACTTGATATGATTGCAATTCCGGGTAAGACATCGGCTGAGACCATTTCCGGAATCATTGCAGATGAAATGGCCATCGGAATGATCAACCAGAAGACTACAGCGGTTCGTCTGATCCCTGTTATCGGAAAGGATGTAGGAGATGTGGTTGAGTTCGGCGGATTACTTGGATATGCCCCCATTATGCCGGTAAATGAATTTGATTGTAGTGCCTTTGTAAATCGAGGCGGTAGAATTCCGGCACCGGTTCATTCCTTTAAGAACTAGTAAGACAAAGAAAGCCCCTCTGAGCAATGCTCAGAGGGGCTTTTTAGGATCAGAAGGATCAGTCATCAGACTCTTCATCTTCTGTTGTGTTATATACAGTTCTCTTACGAGCCATCTCATCGCTCTCTAAGTACTCGTCGTAGGTTGTAACCTTATCAATAAGACTTCCGTCCGGAAGGATCTCCATGATACGGTTGGCCGTTGTCTGAACTACCTGATGGTCACGGGAGGAGAAGATCAGAACACCCTTGAACTTCTTAAGACCTTCGTTCAGAGCAGTGATACTTTCCATATCCAGGTGATCGGTAGGCTCGTCCAGCATCAGAACATTGCTGGCCTCGATCATCATACGGGAGAGGAGGACACGAACCTTCTCACCTCCGGATAAGACCTTCATCTTCTTATTACCGTCTTCGCCGGCGAAGAGCATACGGCCGAGGAAACCACGAACATAGGTGGCATCCTTAATCTCTGAGAACTGGGTCAGCCAATCGGCAATAATCATATCGTTATCAAAGATCTTGGTGTTGTCCTTGGGGAAGTAGGACTGAGAGGTGGTCACACCCCATTTGTAACTTCCCTCATCCGGCTCCATCTCACCGGAAAGGATCTCCATAAGAACGGTCTTGGCAAGCTCGTTGCCGCCGACAAGAGCAATCTTGTCATCGTGACCTACAACGAAGGAGATATTGTCTAAGACCTTCTTGCCGTCGATGGTCTTGGAAATACCCTCTACGGTCAGAACCTCGTTACCAATCTCTCTCTGTGGACGGAAATCGATATAAGGGTACTTACGGGAAGAAGGACGGATCTCCTCTAACTCGATCTTCTCGAGAGCCTTCTTACGGGAAGTCGCCTGTTTGCTCTTGGAAGCATTAGCAGAGAAGCGGGAGATGAATTCCTTTAACTCCTTAATCTGCTCTTCCTTCTTCTTATTCGCTTCCTTACGCTGCTTTAAGATCAGCTGGGAAGACTCATACCAGAAATCGTAGTTACCGGCGTAGATCTGAACCTTGGCATAGTCGATGTCGGCAGTATGTGTACATACCTTATTTAAGAAGTAACGATCATGGGATACAACGATGACTGTATTCTCGAAGTTGATCAAAAACTCCTCAAGCCAGCCGATGGCATCCAGATCCAAATGGTTGGTAGGCTCATCGAGAAGGAGAATATCCGGATTACCAAAAAGGGCGCGGGCAAGAAGGACCTTGACCTTGAGGGCACCAGGAAGCTCGCTCATGAGACTGTAGTGGAATTCCGGAGCGATACCAAGACCATTAAGAAGCTGCTGGGCATCGGTCTCAGCGTTCCATCCATCCATGTCCGCAAACTCAGCCTCAAGTTCACTGGCACGAATGCCATCCTCGTCGGTGAAATCCTCCTTCGCATAGATGGCATCCTTCTCCTTCATAACATCGTACAGATGCTGGTTACCCATGATAACAGTATCAAGGACAGAGAAGGTGTCGTATTTGAAGTGATCCTGCTCTAAGAAGGAGAGACGCTGCCCAGGGGTGATGATGATATCACCGCTGGTGGGCTCAAGCTGTCCGGAGAGAATCTTAAGGAAGGTGGACTTACCTGCTCCGTTTGCACCGATAATACCGTAGCAGTTACCTTCGGTAAATTTGATGTTGACCTCTTCGAAAAGGGCTTTCTTGCCAAAACGAAGAGAAATGTTAGACGCCTGAATCATATGTTGGGTTTCCTTTCCGGACCAAGGTCCTAAAAAATTATTTCTATTATAAAATTGCGTAAAATACGCAAACATATTTATTTTACAGACATATGTCTATTTTTTCAAGGTGATTTACCACCATCGGATTATTGTTAGGAATTGTCCCCAATTAAGAACAGAAAAAGGACACTGGTCTTATTGATTTTTTCCAAAAAAAATTCTATCATTTTTTATGTACAGCGTTATGAGAGGCGCTGTCTGTTTTAAAAAGTATTCGTAGGAGGAAAATTCATGAAGAGAGCAATGAAAACCATGGATGGTAACCATGCAGCAGCTCATGCATCTTATGCATTTACTGATGTAGCGGCTATCTATCCTATCACACCATCCTCTGTTATGGCTGAAGCTTCTGATGAGTGGGCAACCGCTGGTCGTAAGAACATCTTTGGTCAGACAGTACAGATCACAGAGATGCAGTCCGAGGCAGGTGCAGCAGGTGCTGTACACGGATCTCTTGCTGTTGGTGCATTAACAACCACTTTTACAGCTTCTCAGGGTCTTCTGCTGATGATCCCTAACCTGTACAAGATCGCTGGTGAGGGACTTCCGGGAGTATTCAACGTATCTGCACGTTGCGTAGCTTCCCACGCACTTAATATCTTCGGTGACCACTCCGATGTATATGCTTGCCGTCAGACTGGTGTAGCTATGCTTTGTGAGTCCTCCGTTCAGGAAGTTATGGACCTTACACCGGTTGCACATCTTGCAGCTCTTAAGGGTTCCGTTCCTTTCATTAACTTCTTCGATGGATTCCGTACATCACACGAGATCCAGAAGATCGAGACATGGGATTATAAGGATCTTGCAGACCTTTGCGATATGGATGCAGTTACAGCATACCGTCAGAAGGCTCTGAATCCTAACCACCCTGTTGAGATGGGATCTGCTCAGAACCCGGATATCTTCTTCCAGACTCGTGAGGCTTGCAACGAGACTTATGATAATCTCCCTGCAATCGTTACAGAGTACATGGATAAGATCAATGAGAAGCTTGGCACAGATTACAAGCTCTTCAACTACTATGGTGCTGAGGACGCTGAGAGCGTTATCATCGCTATGGGTTCTGTATGTGAGACCATCGATGAGACCATCGATTACCTTACAGCTAAGGGTGAGAAGGTCGGCGTAGTTAAGGTTCGTCTGTACCGTCCATTCGTTAAGGAAGCATTAATCGCAGCTCTTCCTGACACTGTTAAGCGTATTTCTGTACTTGATCGTACGAAGGAGCCAGGTTCTATCGGTGAGCCATTATACTTAGACGTAGTTGCAGCTCTTAAGGGCAGCAAGTTCGATCAGATTCCTGTATTTACAGGTCGTTATGGTCTTGGTTCTAAGGACACAACTCCTGGACAGATCATCTCTGTATTCAGAAACACAGAGAAGGAGCGTTTCACAATCGGTATCATCGATGATGTTACAAACCTTTCTCTTGAGATCAAGGAGAACCCTGTTACAACTCCAGAGGGAACTACAAACTGTAAGTTCTGGGGATTAGGAGCAGACGGTACAGTAGGTGCTAACAAGAACTCCATCAAGATCATTGGTGATAACACAGACATGTACGCACAGGCTTACTTCGACTATGATTCCAAGAAGTCCGGTGGTGTTACAATTTCTCACCTTCGTTTCGGTCATACACCGATCCGTTCTACTTACCTGATCAGCCAGGCTAACTTCGTAGCATGTCACTGTACTGCATACATCTACAAGTACAACATGGTTCAGGATCTTGTACCGGGTGGAACATTCCTCTTCAACACACAGTGGTCTGTTGATGAGTTAGATGAGAAGCTTCCTGGACAGGTTAAGCGTTATATCGCTGAGAACAACATCAACTTCTACATCATCGACGGTGTTAAGATCGGTAAGGAAATCGGTCTTGGTAAGAGAATCAATACTGTACTTCAGTCAGCATTCTTCTCTCTTACAAAGCTCATCCCAGAGGAGCAGGTTCTTCAGTTAATGAAGGATGCAGCTACCAAGTCTTACGCTGCTAAGGGTGATGATATTGTTAAGATGAACCACGACGCTATCGATGCTGGTGCTACAGCATATGTTAAGGTTGAGGTTCCAGAGTCATGGAAGAACGCAGAGGATACAGATCTTACTTCTACCGTTGCTGAGGGTCGTGAGGATGCTGTTGCATTCGTTAAGGATATCCAGCAGAAGGTTAACGGACAGACAGGTAACACAATCCCTGTATCTGTTGTTAAGAAGTACGCTGATGGTGTTACACCATCCGGTACAGCTGCATTCGAGAAGCGTGGTGTAGCAACTGATGTTCCTACATGGAATGTTGATAAGTGTATCCAGTGTAACCAGTGTTCTTATGTCTGCCCACATGCAGCTATCCGTCCGGTAGCTATGACAGAGGCAGAGGCAGCTGCAGCTCCTGCAGTTCTTGCTTCTAAGGATATGAACGGTATGCCTGGTAACAAGTTCGCAATCGCTGTATCCGTTATGGATTGTACTGGTTGTGGTTCTTGTGCTAACGTATGTCCTGTTGATGCTCTTTCTATGGCTTCCTTCGAGGAGAACGAGGATAAGCAGGCAGGCTTCGATTACGCTGTATCTCTTCCAGAGAAGACAGACGTTATCGAGAAGTTCAAGGCTA
Source organism: uncultured Lachnospiraceae bacterium (assembly GCA_902803645.1). Taxonomy (GTDB): domain Bacteria; phylum Bacillota; class Clostridia; order Lachnospirales; family Lachnospiraceae; genus Weimeria. The sequence goes on from CADCQT010000018.1 coordinate 6,031, forward strand.
ACACAGTTAAGGGCTCTCAGTTCAAGCAGCCATTACTTGAGTTCTCAGGTGCTTGTGGCGGATGTGGTGAGACACCATATGCTAAGCTGATCACTCAGCTCTTCGGTGATAGAATGTACATCGCTAACGCAACAGGATGTTCTTCTATCTGGGGTAACTCTTCACCTTCTACACCATA
>CADCQT010000019.1 GCA_902803645.1 uncultured Lachnospiraceae bacterium
CTAGTGCGCGATCAGGGGTTCGAACCCTGGACACCCTGATTAAGAGTCAGGTGCTCTGCCAGCTGAGCTAATCGCGCGAACAATATGTATATTACTCTTTTCTTCCTCGGAATGCAAGTGTTTTTTCTTATTTTTTTATTTTTTTTCAAAAAAAAGAGAAGAGCAGCTGTTCAGCCACTCTTCCCATCCTAATTTACTGTTTGTTATTATACCTTTAGCTAAAATAACGATCTAATAATCCCTTGAAAGCCTTGCCATGTCTAGCCTCATCACGAGCCATTTCATGAACGGTATCATGGATGGCATCCAGATCCAGAGCCTTGGCACGCTTTGCAAGGTCTGTCTTACCCATGGTTGCTCCATTCTCAGCTTCTACGCGAACACGAAGGTTCTCCTTGGTGGAATCGGTAACGACCTCTCCAAGAAGCTCCGCAAACCTGGCTGCATGATCTGCCTCCTCGTAAGCTGCCTTCTCAAAGTAGAGTCCAACCTCCGGATATCCCTCGCGGAAAGCCACCCGGGACATTGCAAGATACATTCCAACCTCAGAACACTCACCTTCAAAATTTGAGCGAAGATCTGCCTTGATATCCTCTGGTACGTCGGATGCTACACCTACAACATGCTCAGCAGCCCAGGTCATCTCACCTTCCTGCTTCACAAACTTCTCAGCCGGTGCCTTACATACAGGACACTGCTCAGGCGGCTGTTCCCCCTCTGCTACATAACCACAAACACTGCATACCCATTTCGCCATTTGATTTCCTCCTTTACCATTACAACATGTCTCTAACAATATTGCATCTCTTCTTAAGAAGAGTTTTGCACTTTATGCCTGCTTTGATGGGTCGATTCCCTGAAGTAACTTCTCTTTCTGTTGGCGGGAGAGCTTCTTAATCATGGCCTCTCTTGCCATTGCATCATGACGATTATCATATTCCTCGTAATATACAAGCTTTACCGGGCGACGGGACCTGGTATACTTCGCCCCGGTCTTCCCTTCGTTATGAGCCCGGATCCTTCGATCCAGATTGGTTGTATATCCAGTATAATATGTTCCATCCGCACATTCCACCATGTAAGTAAAAAAAACGTTAGTCGTCATGGAAGATCTCCTCATCCGTGGCGGAACGCACCACCAGATTCTTACGGTCCAGGTAATCCGAGTTCCGTTTTATCTCCTCCTCATTAGCATGTCCCAGCATGATACTGTTGCGGGATCTGCTCTTTACCTTATACAGCATATTGTCCGCCTCATGAAGATACTGCCAGATGGAAGCCCCTTCCCTTGGCACACCCCAATACAAGCCCTGGGAGATGGTAATATACTTTGTCTCGGTGCGAGAGTAGCGGTGGGGCATTTTCTCGGTACTGATAATGGTCTTTAGCCTTTTTGCCAGTTCAAACACCTCTTCATCCGTATATCCCTCATAGATTAGAACAAATTCATCCCCACCGTAGCGGGCTGCAAAGACCCGGTTCCCCAGCTGCATTTTCTTAATAGAGGCGGCAATAAACTGTATCACTTTATCACCGGCCTGATGGCCGTAGTTATCGTTATATTCCTTGAAAAAGTCGATATCCAGGATTTCAACCGCCAGCCCCACCTGATTCTTCTCTGCACGCTCAAAGGCAGTTTCGCCGTAGGAATTCAGTCTCAAACGGTTGTACATTCCCGTAAGAGGATCGGTCTGGGAACGTATCTGTAAGGTCTTGTTCTCTTCTTCAATCTGATGATTCACGATGGCAAGCTCATTGAACTCGAGACGAAGCCCGATCATACTCTTTACCATCATTTTATTTTCCTGCTCCATCATCTCATCCAAGGCCACAGAACGCACGGCTGCCTGGGCATAGTGGTTATCGTCCCCACGCATCTTGTAATACCGAAGCAAAAGCCTGACCTGCTTTTGTTCCAGATTCCGAATCGTTGTCTTACGGGTCAATTCTGTAATGGGAGTGATCATTTTTGAAAAAAGATCATAATCCTCTGTTTCCAGAAGGATCATCAGATAGTCATAGAGGTCATCATAGACATCCATGATAGGAAGATCCTCACTGAACAAATCCGAAACCTTTTTCAATGCATTCTGGCATTTTTCCAATGCACTTGTCTTCTGATAGAATCTGGCCAGAAGGCAGTAGACCGGCAACTGATCGATCTCCCTTAAATAGGGAAGGCATTCTCTTTCCAGCTTCTGTCTGCATTCCTCCGCCTCTTCCATGTGTTCCATGGATAAATGGGCTCTTCCAAGCCCCACCAGGGAAGCCGTCATGGAGATCCGATACTCCGGCAGCTCCTTATGCATACAAATATACTGATAAGCCAGATCATAATGCTTTAATGCATTTTCAAAGCTTTCAACATTGATAAAGAGTGCTCCCATATTCATATGGATCTGCCACTCAATATCCGGAAGCTTATACTGTCTGCAAAGGGTAAGTGCCCTGGAATAATAATCCATGGCAAAGGGGGCATTTCCGCGATTTAACGACATAATACCCAGGAGATTATTGGCCACCGCCAGATATCCCCATTCTCCGATATTTTCAAATGGACGCATACACCGAAGCATCTCACGATAGAAGTTCAGCATATCATTTTTTATGTAATAATACTGACCACGTACGAAACATGCATATCCGATCAGTGCATCTTCCCTCTGTAACTCTCCGTATTTTTCAAGCTTTTCACAGAGGATCACCGTATCCTCAGACAGAGCTTCAAACTTCTGTTGAATCTGACCCACCAGTTTTTGAATTTCTGTTCTGTACTCTCTAATGTCCATTTTCTTGCCCTTTTGTCCTTATTATGAATGGTATAGTGCCGCTGTCAAACGAGCGAATCCATCCAGATCCAAACCCTCTCCCCTTAATGTGGGTTCAAATCCTGCTTCCCGGATCGCCTCTGTAATTGCTTCTTTATCTCCACCTAATACGCCTCCGTTTGCCAGAGCATTCAAAAGCGTCTTTCTCCTCTGATTAAATACTGCCCGGACCACAGTAAACATGTGCTCCGGCTTCACCTGTGGCTCTAAGGCCTCTGCCTTGGGGCTTAAGGTAATCACTGCCGAATCCACCTTGGGCTGTGGAATAAAGGATCCCTTGCCCACAATAAAATCCAGATGGGGGTCGGTATAATACTGTACTGCAACGGAGAGTGCCCCGTAATCCTTGCTCCCCGGCCTTGCCTGCATCCGCTCCGCCACTTCCTTTTGCACCATAACTGTAATGGATGTAAAAGGAACCTGGTTTTGAAGCAGCTGCATGATGATGGGTGTGGTGATATAGTAGGGAAGATTTGCAACAAACTTCAATGGTTTGCCGGCGTGTCTTTCTTCTGCAATTCTGGCAAAATCCACCGTCAGAACATCCTGATGAAGAACAGATGCATTATCATAATCTCCCAGGGTCTCCTGAAGTACAGGAATCAGCTTGTCATCGATCTCCACCGCCAACACCTGTCCGGCACTTTCTGCCAGATACTGTGTCATAGTTCCGATTCCCGGTCCGATCTCCACTACAAAATCCTCCGGACCTACATTTCCCGCTTCCACAATGCCGGATAAAACAGACCGGTCGATAAGAAAGTTCTGACCGAACTTCTTCTGGAAGTGGAAATTATATTTTGCAAGTATGGCCTTCGTGGCCACTATATTGTCCAGTGTCGGCATTATTTTTTCCTTCCGCTTCTTATTCCGTAAAATTCATAGGCATTCTCCCTCGTCTGCTCCATCACCTTATGCTCTGTGATCTCACGAAGCTTCGAGATCTCACGGATCACATAGGGTAGATAGGAAGAATCGTTGCGCATTCCCCGAAAAGGTGCAGGGGTCATATAGGGGCAATCGGTCTCCACCAGGATGCGGTCCAAAGGTATATTGGCCGCAACCTCCTTCAGCTTCTTGCCGTTCTTAAAGGTCACCACCCCACCGATTCCGATAAAGAATCCCAGCCTGACATATTCCATCGCCTGCTCCAAAGCATAGGAGTAGCAGTGGATCACAGCCCGGATTCCCCAGGCTGCTGCCATTTTCATGATTTCCATAGTGTCGGCCGCTGCATCTCTGGAGTGGATGATCACCGGAAGATCCAGTTCTCTTGCTATAACAAGCTGAGCCTTAAAAAAATATCTCTGCCAGGCTCTTGCCTTATCGTCCTTGATCCAATAATAATCCAGTCCGATCTCTCCAATGGACACCACCTTATCCTCCCCGGCCAACTGATATAACTTCTGAATGGCCGGATTTTTTCTCCAAAGTGCATCCTTATCATCACAAAATTCCGGCGGATATTCCTTCGGATGCCATACTTGTATGCTTCTGTCATCCTCGTTGGTCTCAATAACCATCTCTCCCGGAATTTCAAAATCCTGTAGTTCTTCCGGATGAACTCCGACAGCGGCATAAATATAAGGATACCGGTGAGCCAGTTCAATGCTCTGTTCACTTGTCTTAATACAGGACCCAACATTTACCGCCCCTTCGATCAACTGATCCGGCAGATTTTGCAATAGGGTCTCACGATCATCGTCAAACGCGTGATCATCAAAATGTGCATGGGTTTCAAATATCATAGTTCTCTTCTTATTAGTAAAAACAGGACAGACCCTGGTAGAGCCTGCCCTGAAGTATCTTTATTCAGCTAAATCAACAGATCTCAGCTCCACTCGGCATGGTCTTCTCCGGTGTCATCAGTGCAAGATTACCCTCTGCATCCTCTGCACACAGAAGCATTCCTTCTGACTGAACGCCTGCAAGCTTAGCCGGCTTCAGGTTCGTAAGAACCATAACACGCTTGCCTACCATCTCCTCTGCAGAATAGTACTTCTTGATTCCGGATACGATCTGAAGAACCTCATCTCCAACCTGTACCTGGGAACAGAGAAGCTTCTTAGACTTCTTGACCTCTTCACAGCTTAAGATCTTACCGACTCTAAACTGCATGGTTGCAAAATCCTCGTAAGAGATCTCCGGCTTCTTCTCCAGGATGATGGGATCTGCGTCCTTACCCTCTGCATCCTCTGAAATAGCACCATCATCTACCACAGCGCCTGTCTTCTTATCTCCGGCCATATTGGCAGCTGTAAGCTTGCCGGCCTTCTTGAGATTCTCGTATGCGATCTTCTGCTGTGCCTTGAAGTCTTCCTTCTGTTTCTTCTCAATGGCAGCTGTCTTGGCCAGAATATCCTTCACATCCGCTCTTGCAAAAAGCATCTGCGGTGTATCCGTTACCTGATTGCCACTGGGATATAATCCGAACTGATCCAGCTCATCAAAATCACGAAGCTTTGTATTCAACTGCTCTGCAATCTTCTCCGCTGTCTCTGGCAGGAATGGGAAGAGGAGAGAAGCACCAATGGTGATTCCCTCTACCAGGTTATAAAGGACCGTAGACAGGCGATCCTTCTTAGCTTCGTCCTTACCAAGTACCCAAGGCTCTGTCTCATCAATGTATTTATTGCAACGACGGAACAACTGAAAGATATCACTGATGGAATCCGCAACATGAAGGGTATCCATAGCCAGGATCGTCTTATCACGAACCTCAATGCATACAGACTTCAGATCCTCATCAACCTCTTCACTTACACCCTTGTCAGCCACAACACCACCAAGATATTTATTGGTCATGGCAATGGTACGGTTCACAAGATTACCAAGGATATTGGCAAGGTCGGAATTATATCTCTCGCAAAGCAGCTCCCAGGTAATAACGCCGTCATTCTCATAAGGCATCTCATGTAAGCAGAAGTAACGGACTGCATCTACGCCAAAGAGATCGATCATATCGTCTGCATAGATCACGTTACCCTTTGATTTGCTCATCTTCTCCCCACCCTGAAGAAGCCATGGATGACCAAAGACCTGCTTCGGAAGAGGCTGATCCAGTGCCATCAAAAAGATCGGCCAGTAGATGGTATGGAAACGTACGATATCCTTACCGATAAGGTGAAGATCTGCCGGCCAGTACTTCTTATACAGATCGGATCCTTCTCCCTCTGTATCATATCCGATACCGGTAATATAGTTGGAAAGAGCATCCAGCCATACATATACCACATGGTTTGGATCAAAATCCACAGGAATTCCCCACTTAAAGGAAGTTCTGGATACACACAGATCCTGAAGTCCCGGAAGCAGGAAGTTATTCATCATCTCGTTCTTACGGGATACCGGCTGAATAAACTCCGGATGTGTATTGATATGCTCGATCAGTCGGTCAGCGTACTTACTCATCTTAAAGAAGTAAGCCTCCTCTGACTCATTGTGTACTTCTCCACCACAAACAGGGCACTTACCGTCCTCTGTCAACTGAGACTCTGTATAGAAAGCCTCACACTCGGTACAGTACAGTCCATCATAGGAACCCTTATAAATATCACCCTTGTCATACAGCTTCTTGAAGATCTTCTGTACTTCTCTGGTATGATCCTCATCCGTGGTACGGATAAAGCGATCATAGGATGTATTGCACATATCCCAGAGACGCTTGATCTCTGCAGCTGTCTCGTCTACGAACTCCTTAGGTGTACTTCCGTTCTCAATGGCACGGGTCTCGATCTTCTGACCATGCTCATCCGATCCGGTCTGGAAGTGTACATCGTAGCCCTCCTTGCGCTTAAAACGTGCAATGGCATCCGCTAAAATAATCTCGTAGGTATTGCCAATATGAGGCTTACCGGATGTGTAAGCAATGGCAGTGGTAATGTAATAAGGTCCTTTGTTCTGCAAAATAGTTACTCCTTAATCTTCAGTAGTGACATCCTCTTCAAATGGGAAGATGGCAGCACCACATTTGTTACAATATTGGGCATCCTTTGGAACATATGCTCCGCACTTGGGACAAACTTCCTGTCCACGAATCTCTGCGATCTGTTCCTTCAAGTCATCAATATCAACGATCAGCTCACGAATCTGGGCAAACAGCGGATCTCCCTCTGACTTATGCTGTTCATAGTATTTCTTGCCAAGTCCTTCATAGGCCTTCTTCAGAGCATTCTCCTTGCCCTTCAGATCCAGGTTCAGCTTCGCCGTGCTGGCTGTATCTTTCACAAAATTCGCAGCATCGGTTCCCGCCTTTAAAAGTGTATCGGACACATCATCGAACATTCCCATAGCGTTCCTCCTTCCGATTATAACTCCTAGTATTTATCTATTTTAACAGATATAGTTTTTTCTTGCACTATCATTTATCGGATACAGATATAAACCAGATATATAATATAGAGACCTATCATTAAGGCACCGGCCTTTCGATCCAATTTTCCCTGTTTTTTCGAAAAGATCCATACAATTCCAGAACTTACCAGAAGGACAATAGCATCGATCACATTTTCCATCGTCATCGCCACCGGTGAAAGAACGGCAGCAACACCTAAGATCGCCAGCAAATTAAATACATTCGAACCCACAGCATTTCCTACGGCCATATCCAGCTCATTCTTTTTGGCTGCAGCAAGAGAGGTTGCCAGTTCCGGAAGGGAGGTTCCACAGGCTACAATGGTCAGACCGATCAAAGTCTCGGATACTCCGAAAAATTTCGCAATAAAAACAGCTGAATCTACTACAAAGTCTCCTCCGAATTTGATCGCCGTTGCACCTCCGACAATAAAGATCAAAGAGAGCCATACAGGAAGGATCCTGATTTCCTCGGCTTCCTCCTCTTCCTCTCTTTGAGCTTCACTTTCTCTGCCTTCCTTCCTTGCCTTCATACCACGGCGCAGCATACTTCCAATGAAAAAGATAAAAAGTCCAAGGAAAATAGCTCCAGCCACAAATCCGATCTTTCCCGTTGCTGCACCAATGCCAAGGAGCAGAAGAGCAGCAAGCATGGAAAATGGAAGATCTTTTTTTACCACATCATCATCTACGGCAAGAGGAATAATAAGAGCAGAAGCGCCTAATACCACCATGAGATTAAACAGATTCGATCCCAATACATTACTGATGGCAAGGGCATTGCTTCCCCTAAGAGATGCAGATACCGATACAGACAGTTCCGGAAGGGATGTTCCCAGTGCAACGATAGTCATTCCAATAATAAGAGCGGGGATCTTAAACTGTTTTGCCACCGAAGAAGCTCCTTCCACAAAAAAATCCGCTCCTTTGATCAGCAGAACAAATCCCACCACCAGCATGCCAACTGCCATCCACATATTTTGCACTATCATAGGCTCCTCCTTATAATCCTAACAATCCTTCCACTAAGATACGTGCTCCAATAAAGATCAGAATCGAACCTCCTATCACCTGGGCCTTCTTTTCAAATTTTGCTCCGAAGATATTACCGATAAAGACACCGGCTCCGGAGATAAAAAAAGTGGTGACTCCAATAATGGAGATTGCAATCCAGATATTGGTCTGGGGCTCAAAAGAAAAGGTAACACCTACCGCTAAAGCATCAATGCTCGTTGCGATGGCAAGCATCAGCATCTCCTTATGATCTAATGATACATCCATTTTATCTACTTTGATCTCTTCATTCCACTCCCGAATGGCTTCCACGATCATTTTTCCTCCAATATAGAGCAATAGCAGAAAAGCAATCCAGTGATCATACTTCATAATATATTTTGCAAAAGTCATTCCAACACTCCAGCCTATAAAAGGCATTAATGCCTGAAACCCTCCAAAATACAATGCAATGACCAGGCACTGCTTTTTGTTCACCTTTGTCATAGCCAGCCCCTTGCATACAGAGACCGCCAAAGCATCCATTGCCAGGCCTACACCCAGCAGGAAAAATGATATAACGTCCATTGTCTTCCTTCCTTTGCATGTTTTTACGGTGTAAGGAAAAGTTATCCACAATGAAGTAGAGTTTTCAACAGTGAAATCCACCCGGATAAAAAAAGAGACCCATGCAGGACGAGCCCGCTAAACACGGGGCTTCCTGCATGAGTCTCATTCTTTAAGATTTGCCAGGATCCTGGGAGTTATCCACAGGATAATCCGAGATTGTTGACAAATCACATCCTACTTGGGGGACGCGAATTACTCCCTCACACACATTCTCTATTAGGATATATACCCTTCCGATTATGCCACATCGGTAATGTATACAATCTTTAGTATATAGCGAAGAACTGTGGCACGTCAAGGTAATTTTTTATATAATTTATATGAAACAGTAGCGCAGAATATTATCTCCCGGTTATCAGGGATAGAAATGGCAAACCTATGGCTTTTACACCCAAAATCAGTATCATTACACCTGTATATAACGCTGCCCCTCACCTGAAAGATACCATGGCCTCTGTCAGGAATCAGACCTTCCCTGATTATGAATGGATCCTTTGTGATGACGGTTCCACCGATGAATCCTATCATATCCTGCAGGACCAGGGTAAGGCCTTCGGAGATCATATCCGCCTTCTTCATCAGGAGAATGCCGGCGTATCTTCTGCCCGCAACGCCTGTCTTAAGGTGGCAACAGGAGAGTATCTGATGTTTCTTGATGCAGATGACCGGCTTGAACCGGATACGCTTGAAATCTTGTTTCATAATATGGAGAAGTGCCGTGCAGATGTGGGTATTTTTGGTTGGTATATACACCAATCAGAAGGTCTTTTTTCCTATGTGTTTGAAGAGAAGGAAAAGCAGGCTTCCCCGGAAGCCCTCTATAAAATGATCCTACGAGATCCCTATCTCTGTGGAGGAGGATATCCCTGGAACAAGATCTGGAGACGATCCTCTCTGGTTTTTCCAGAATTTCCCCAGGATCTTCATCATTTTGAGGATAAGCTTTGGACGCTGCAATGCCTGGATCTTCTTAAAGACCCCCGGTTTATCTTTGTGGATCAGCCTCTGTATCATTACTATATCTACGATACCTCCTTATCCCATAATATGACAGAGGAGGGATTTCTTCGTTTGGCTGAGCACACCTTAGACGCATTGGAAGCCATGCGCAGCTATATCGAAAGGGTACATCCTTCCGCTCTTTCTTCTGTCAATGAACTGACCCGGGAAAAGCTGGCTACCATACGGGATGTTTTAGGTGATATTTAGTTTCAAGCACATATATTTATTCTTATAATTTATACTAATAAAATTCCATTTTACTTGAAGCTTCTATTTTCTACTGAAATAAAAAAGTACCGCTTATCAGATGATAACACGGTACTTTTATTCTTTATTTACGTAATTTCCAATCCATTAACTCCGGATGTTTCTCAACACTCCTCTTTACGATCATTCCACTGATCACTGCCATTACCGTTCCGATCAAAATACCTGCCAACACATCCGTAGGGAAGTGCACAAACAGGTACAGACGGGAAATTGCTATCAGGGCTGCAAATATAACAGCTGCAATTCCCCATTTTCTATGATACAAAAGGATTGAAACAGCAACAGCAAAGGACGCGCTGGAGTGTCCGGAAGGAAAGGAATAATCCTTTGGACTTTTGATCAGTAGCCCGATCTCTGTATCCAGCCAACACGGCCTGCTTCTTCTCACTGTATTCTTAAGGAGCAGATTACAGATAATGGCTTCGGTGATTAGAGCCAGGGCAGCAGTCATTCCCACCCGCTTATCTTTTACAAAGATCAGCATACAAAGAGTAAGGAAGATCCAAAACAGCCCCTTATCTCCAAATCTGGTGATCAGTTTCTCCACCTGATCCAAAACCGGATGGTGTAATCCCTGAAACCAGTATAAAAGATCAAATTCCCACGCCATATATTCCTCCGGTGTATTCTTTACATTGTAACTTTGCAGAATTTCTTCTTACCTTTACGAAGTACAAACTCCTCCTTGAAGTCATCTGCTGTATAGGATGTGTGGATATCTGTGATCTTTTCACCATTCACAGTAACACCACCCTGTTCAACCGCACGGCGGGCCTCATTTCTTGAATTTGCAAGCTTTGCGGCTACAAGAACACCTACAATGTCAATGCTTCCATCCCGGAAGCTTTCCTCTGTGATCTTTTCCTCCGGCATATTCTCTGCTGATCCGCTGGTGAATATCGCCTTTGCAGCTGCCTGAGACTTATTAGCCTCTTCCTCACCATGAACCATCTTGGTAAGCTCATAGGCCAGGATCTCCTTTGCCGTATTCAACTGAGAGCCTTCCCATTTCTCCATCGCTTCAATCTCTTCCAGAGGAAGGAAGGTCATCTTGCGAAGGAAGGAGAGTACATCTGCATCATCCACATTTCTCCAGTACTGGTAGAACTCATAGGGTGAAGTCTTCTTCGGATCCAGCCATACGGCGCCACCGGCTGACTTACCCATCTTGGTTCCATCATGCTTCAACAGAAGCTGAATGGTCATGGCATAGGCATCCTTCCCCAACTTTTTACGAATAATCTCAGTTCCTGCCAGCATATTCGACCACTGATCATCTCCACCAAACTCCATATTGCAGCCGTAATCCTGGTACAGACGGTAGAAGTCGTATCCCTGCATCAGCATGTAGGAAAATTCCAGGAAGGAAAGTCCTGTCTGCATACGGTTTACATAACATCTAGCACGAAGCATATCATTAACAGAAAAACATGGTCCGATATCTCTCATAAAATCCAGGAAGTTCAGATTTCTCAGCCAGTCTGCATTATTGACGATCTGTGCCTTGCCCTCACCGAACTCGATGAATCTGCTCATCTGCTCCTTAAAGCACTCCACATTATGATCGATCATCTCTGTTGTCATCATCTTACGCATATCCGAACGTCCGGAAGGATCACCGATCATTGCTGTTCCGCCGCCTACAAGAGCGATAGGCTTGTTTCCTCCCATCTGAAGTCTCTTCATCAGGATCAATGCCATAAAGTGACCTACATGAAGAGAATCTGCTGTAGGATCAAATCCAATATAGAATACAGCCTTTCCTGTGTTGATCAGCTCCTTGATCTCCGCTTCATCGGTTACCTGAGCAATCAGCCCACGGGCAACCAGTTCATCATAAAGTGTCATAATTACCTCCTTTGCATGTTTGCAGTGTCACTCCGAGGAAGAGGGCTTTTATTCTTAGATCTGTTTTGACCAAAGAAAAAGCCCTCTATCCCTTAGAGGGATAAAGGGCGAATGTCTCGCGGTACCACCTTTAACTTCACAACATTAAGGTTTCCATCACCTCTTATGTTGCCTCATTTGACGCTGTAACGGGCGAACCCGACATATCCTACGCACTTGTTAGAAGCCGATGGCAGGTTATCCACAATCACCATCAAACATCCACAAACTGCAGTATGCAACTCCAGGATGTACTTCACCTGCAGCAGTGACCGGACTCGCAGCCCCGCCGGCTCTCTTTACACTGTACTCTGCCTGCTACTAAAATTCCCTTCTTCGTCTTTTTCAATTCTTAATTACTATAAAGTTCACAGATCCTTTTGTCAAATTTTTCCATGAAAAAGCCGTGCCAGAATATGGCACGACCTCTCCATGTTGTTATGTTTAATCTTTACGATTAAGCTGAGTGAACAGCATCCGCCAGTTCCTTGACAAATTCAGAAACAGGCCCAATGCAATTTTCTCCATGAGCTGCACAAAGCTTCACAATAGCCGATCCCACAATAGCCCCATCGGACTTTTCTGCCATGGAAGCAGCAGAAGCAGCATTGGAAATTCCAAAACCTACTGCACATGGAACCTCAGAATTCGCTTCCTTAACCAGTTTTACCATTGCTCCGATATCTGTTGTAATCTCACTTCTGGTACCGGTAACACCGAGAGAAGATACACAGTATACAAATCCCGCAGCTTCCCTTGCAATCATTTTGATCCTGTCATGGGAGGTAGGAGCGATCAGAGAAATAAATGCTACATCGTTCTCGCGGCAAACCTCTGCGAATTCCTCTTTTTCCTCGTAAGGAACATCCGGCAGGATAATACCATCTACAGACAACTCACGGCATTTTTTCAAAAAAACTTCTGTCCCGTAATGATATACTACGTTTGCGTAGGTCATAAACACCAGTGGAATCTGGCTGTTTTTACGAATCCTTTCCACCATCTCGAAGATATCATCTGTGGTGATTCCCTTGGATAGAGCACGAATATTAGCCTCCTGAATCACCGGACCCTCCGCTGTCGGATCAGAAAAGGGAATTCCCAGCTCAATAATATCAGCTCCCGCCTTCTCCATTTCATATACCAGCTGCTCTGTTACTTCAAGAGAAGGATCTCCACTGGTAATAAACGGGATAAAAGCCTTCTTATTTGCATTTTTAAGAAATGCCTCTTTTATACGATTAGTCATAGATCTTCTCCCCTCTGTAGCGGGCGATAGCTGCCACGTCCTTGTCACCGCGACCTGAAACAGTTACTACCATGATCTCATCCTTTCCCATGGTCGGCGCCAGCTTCTTAGCGTAGGCAATAGCATGGGCGCTTTCAATGGCCGGAATGATTCCCTCGATTCGGGAGAGATATTCAAAAGCCTCAACCGCTTCATCATCTGTCACCGGTACATATTCTGCACGTCCAAGATCATAGAGATTTGCATGTTCCGGTCCCACGCCGGGATAATCCAATCCTGCAGAAATGGAGTAGACCGGTGCGATCTGTCCATACTTGTCCTGACAGAAATAGGACTTCATTCCATGGAAAATTCCAAGGCTTCCGGTATTGACTGTTGCAGCTGTTTCGTTGGTATCAATGCCCCGACCAGCTGCTTCACAGCCAATAAGTTTTACCTCTTTGTCAGGAATAAAGTGGTAAAATGTACCAATTGCATTGGAACCTCCGCCTACACAGGCGATAACAGCATTAGGGAGTCTTCCTTCAACTTCCAAAATCTGTTCTCTGATTTCTTCTGAGATTACAGCCTGAAAATCACGAACAATAGTAGGGAAAGGATGAGGTCCCATTACGGATCCAAGAACGTAATGAGTATCCTCGATTCGATTGGTCCATTCCCTCATGGTCTCTGATACCGCATCCTTAAGAGTAGCAGTACCGCTGTCCACCGGATGGACCTTTGCTCCCAGGAGCTTCATACGATATACATTCAAAGCCTGACGTTCACAATCCTTACGGCCCATAAAAACTTCACACTCTAATCCCATAAGAGCAGCAATAGTAGCAGTAGCAACACCATGCTGGCCAGCTCCGGTTTCGGCAATGACTCTTGTCTTCCCCATCTTCTTGGCCAGAAGGCACTGTCCGATACAGTTATTGATCTTATGAGCTCCGGTATGATTCAGATCTTCACGCTTCAGATAGATCCTGGCTCCCCCAAGATCCTTTGTCATATTCTCTGCATAGTAAAGAAGAGAAGGCCGATTGGCATAATTGTTAAAAAGGTCCTTTAGTTCCCTTTTAAACTCCGGATCATCCTTATACCTGTTATAAGCTTCTTCAAGCTCATTGACAGCATTCATAAGGGTCTCCGGAATATACTGACCTCCATGAATACCAAATCTTCCTTTTGACATATATAGCTCCTTTTCTTTCCCAATGAAAGCACACATATTCATCATGCATCAGTGTGGTGGCTTTTCATCTGTACCACTTTAACACATTAACGCAGATATGTATATACCAAGTTTTGTTTTCTTTATAATTGATCTTTTTATCAACCATTTTTATCTGCTGGATCTTACAATTTCTATGACTTTCTTAACTTTGTCACGATCTTTCTTTTTCTCTGTCTCAACGCTACTGGAGAGATCCACTCCCCAGGGATGAAGTCTTGCAATGGCATCTTCTAAATTATCCGGTCCAAGTCCTCCAGCCAGAAACCAGGGGCGCTTGATCTCTTCTTCGATGAGAGACCAGTCAAAGGTCTTTCCTTCTCCCTTCCCCTGATCCAGCAGAATATAATCCGCAGGACTTTTCATCGCCGCTTCCAGATCCTTCTTTTCTTTCAAACAAAAGGCTTTGATTATTGGTTGATTCGTGTTTCTTTGAATTCTACAAATCATGTCCTCCGGCTCATCTCCATGGAGCTGTGCCACATCAATTATGCCTTCTTTTAGCATCCGGATCACAGTTTCCTCCGGTTCATTCACAAAAACCCCCACTGCTTTGATGGAAGAATCCAGTTTTTGCCTAAGAATTTTCACCTCTTGCTCCATCTTAGAGCGGTGACTCTTTGGAAAATTTACGATAAAACCAACAAAATCCGGTTTTAGTTCATTTACCATCGCTATGTCTTCTTCTGTTTGTAATCCGCAGATCTTAATCCTGCTTAACATAGCTTTCCTCCGTTAAGCTCCTCTAACATTTTCCCTTTGTTCTTCGCACGCATCAGGGTCTCTCCAATCAACACCGACTGGATGTTGTTAGAGAGCAGCAGTTCAATATCCTGATGGGTCTTGATTCCTGACTCTGATACGAAGACAATATCCTCCGGCGCATGCTTTCTAAGGTTCACACTGTTATGGGGATCCACGGTAAAATCCTTGAGATTCCGGTTGTTTACTCCAATAATTTTTGCCCCGCTCTCGAGAGCAACGCGGATTTCCTCTTCATCATGTGCCTCAACCAGCGCATCCATCCCCAATTCTTCTGCCAACTCCCGATAGGATTGTAATTCTTCCTTTGTCAGAAGACTTACGATCAAAAGTACTGCCGATGCACCCAGTAATCTGGCCTGTGGGATCATATACGGGTCAACTGTAAAATCTTTTCGCAGTACCGGTATCCGTACCTCATCCGTGATTTCCTGCAGGTATCTGTCACTCCCTTTAAAATAGTATGGCTCTGTCAGGCAGGAGATTGCAGAAGCTCCTGCCTTCTCATAAGAGAGTGCAATCTCAAGATAGGGAAACTCTCTTGCAATCAGTCCTTTGGAAGGGGAAGCCTTCTTTACCTCACAGATATATGACATTCCCGGTTTCTTTAAGGCATCCAGAAAAGAAGGAACCTGACTTGCACTTGCCTTGATCTTTGCCTGTTCTAGGATCTCCTCATAGGAGATCACAGACTTTGCTTCCTCGATCCTAAGTCTTGTCTTTGCTGCAATTTTCTCCAGAATATCCATTTATACTTCCTCCTTTTCTCATGCATCTCTTATTTATTGGATTCTTCAATAAATTCTTCCAGCTTCTTGGCAGCTACTCCCTCATCAATAAGCTTTTCTGCCAGACGAACACCTTCTTCCATACTTTCGGCTTTTCCACCGACATACAGTGCTGCTCCCGCATTCAGACAAACAGCCTGTCTCTTCGGTCCCTTATCTCTGCCTTCTAAGATATCCCGTGCGATTCTGGCATTCTCTTCCGGTGTTCCTCCTACAAGTTCTGCCTTGTCACAGGTCTTATATCCAAAATCCTCCGGCTTGATCTCGTAGGTTCCAAAATTCTTACCGTTGATTTCACAGACAGCAGTAGGAGCACTCATGGAGATTTCATCCAGGCTGTCCTTTCCGTATACCACCATGCCACGTTTTACACCCAGATTCTGGAGTACCTTTGCCAGCTGCTCCACCTGACTTTCATCATATACACCCATAACCTGATAGGATGCTCCTGCCGGAGAGGTCAAAGGTCCTAAGATATTGAAGATGGTTCGGATCCCAAGTTCCTTACGCACCGGTCCTACAAAGCGCATAGCAGAATGGTATCTCTGGGCAAAAAGGAAACAGATATTGATTTTCTTTAAGATCTCATAGTTTCTTGCAGGCTCCACGTCAATCTTGACCCCTAATGCCTCTAAACAGTCCGCTGCACCGGATTTAGAAGAAGCTGCCCTGTTTCCGTGCTTTGCCACCGGAATTCCTGCAGCTGCTATAACGATAGAAGAAGTAGTCGAGATGTTAAAAGAATTGGAACCGTCTCCACCTGTTCCTACGATTTCAAGTACCTCCATATCATTTAGCAGTTTTGTTCCTGCTGCCCGCATTCCCTCAGCTGATGCTGTGATCTCATCAATGGTCTCACCCTTCATTGCCATGGCTGTCAGATAGCTTGCCTCCTGAACCGGAGTTGCATTTCCTGTCATGATCTCGTCCATTACCTGACGAGCCTCATCATATGTTAGATTTTCTTTTTTTACTACCTTCTTGATTGCTTCTGCGATCATATCTTTTCTCCTTTTCTATGCCTCTATGATATGAATAAAATTTTCGATCATTTTTCTTCCATCCGGTGTCATAACCGATTCAGGATGAAACTGTACTCCGTAAATAGGATAATCTTTATGCTCGATTGCCATGACTTCCTGCTCCTCATCATCACTGACAGCGGTTACAACAAGTTCCGCCGGCAATGTCTTCGGATCCAGTGCCAGGGAATGATATCTTGCAGCTGGAAAGACCTCCGTGATTCCCTCTAACAGCTTTCCTTTTCCTGTTTTCCGGATGGGCTTTTTCTTGCCGTGCATCAAATTCTTCGCATAGGTCACCTTACCACCGAAGGCCTCACACATGGCCTGATGACCCAGGCATACCCCAAACATCGGCTTCTTGCCTGCAAAATACCGGATGGCTTCAATACAGATCCCTGCATCCTCCGGCTTTCCCGGTCCGGGAGAGAAGACAAGGGCCTGTGGATTTAATCCCGCGATTTCCTCTATTGTCATTTCATCATTTCGAATAACCCTGATATCGTCTCTTACGGATCCAATCAACTGATAGAGGTTATAGGAAAAACTGTCATAATTATCGATCAGTAGTATCATTGTAAGCCTCCTTCTGCCTCCTGAATGGCAAGTATCACTGCCTTTGCTTTGTTCTGACATTCTTTGAATTCTTTTTCCGGAACGGAATCTGCTACAATTCCTGCACCGGAACGAATGGTAATCTCTCCGTTTTTCTTGTATACTAGCCGGATGGCAATACATACATCCAGATTTCCGGTAAAATCGATATAACCGATGGCTCCTCCGTAGATGCCTCTCTGACTCTGTTCCAGTTCTTCTATGATCTGACAGGCTCGAAACTTGGGAGCTCCGGATAGGGTTCCTGCCGGCAGGATGGAATCTACACAATCAATGGCATCACGATCCTCCCGAATCTGACCGATCACAGTGGATCCAATGTGCATCACCTGGGAGTATCGCTGAATACTCATGTAATCTGTCACCTTAACCGTTCCGATCTTTGAAATCTTACCCACATCATTTCTTCCCAGATCCACCAGCATGTTATGCTCGCTCAGTTCCTTTTCATCTCCCAGAAGATCCTCCTCCAGTGCCAGATCCTCATCTTTGTTTTTTCCCCTAGGTCTTGTACCTGCCAGTGGAAAACTGGATATTTCTCCATCCTCCAGCTTGGCCAGAGTCTCCGGCGATGCACCGGCGATTTCAATGTCATCACTGGTAAAATAGAACATATAGGGGGATGGGTTTGTGGCCCGTAATACTCGATAGGTATCAAAAAGATTACCGGAAGCCTTTGCTTTCATGGGATTACTGAGAACCACCTGGAAAATATCTCCCTCATGAATATACTTCTTCGCTTTTTCCACCATCTTTCCATACTGTTCTACCGGAAACTTCGGTGTGATCTCACTTTCCAGCTTTATGGGCGTGAATTCATAGCCGGAAGTAGAAGAGAGGATCTGTTTCATTTCCTGAATCTTACGCTTTGCCACGGAATAACTGATCTCCAGTGAATCTGTCATCACACCGGTAATGAGATAAACCTTCTGCTTATAATGGTCAAAGGCGATCACATCATTAAACAACATCAGATCCAGATCCTTAAAGTCTGCATCCGAGGATAGCTTCAGCTTCGGCTCTGCATACTTGATATAGTCATAGGAAAAATACCCTACCAGTCCACCGGTGAATGTAGGTAGTCCCGCCATCTTTGGACTTTTATATCTTGCCAGAATCTCCCGTAGCCTTTCTCCCGGATGTGTGACCTCTTCCTCCACCAGATCCTGGGAGCCGTCAGATAAAAGCTTTCGGATGATCATCCTACCATCCTGACAGGTGATCTCCATAGAAGGCTCATACCCCAGAAAGGAGTAGCGGCCCCAGCTCTCTGTCTGAGAGGCGCTTTCCAGGAGATAGCAGTGCTTGCTGACAGCTCTTATCCTTCGCATGACCTCCACCGGTGTAATACTGTCAGAGTAAATGGTCTCATATACCGGAACCCTTTTGCATCCTGTCTTTTCCTTTATTTCCTTAATGCTTTCCATTGTTGGTATCATAATTTCCTCCGCCACATTTCCTTTGGGTTCCCAAATAAAAAGACCCGTCCTTTGGGAACTATAAAAACAGTTCACCAAGGACGAGTCTTTACATACACAAAACACCCGCGGTACCACCTTGCTTTACGGAAATCCGCACACTCTGCAGGATACTATCATATCCCTGGCAACTAACGCATGCCCTCGCGTCGCAGAATACTCTGAATCACTTCATTTCCCTGCGCCCTCCGCGGTCCATTTGGCTATGTGCATACGATCCGGCTCTCAGCTGCCCGGACTCTCTGTGCGCGCTCCATAACTTTGATCTCCGCTTCAACGGTTTCTTTCATAAATTGTTGTCATTATATGCTTTCATGCTTTATAGTGCAAGTGTTTTTTGTTATTTTTTTGACTTTTCTGATTTTTTCTTTATTTAAGTTTTAATTTAATCTTATATTTCTTTATGAAAGGAAACTTCTCTAAATGATAAAAAAAGCTCTCATCCTGATGGATGAGAGCTTATAAGAGAGGCGCCACTCGGATTTGAACCGGGGATAGAGGTGTTGCAGACCTTTGCCTTACCACTTGGCCATGGCGCCATACGGAGAAGGAGGGATTTGAACCCTCGCGCCGGTTTCCCGACCTATACCCTTAGCAGGGGCACCTCTTCGGCCTCTTGAGTACTTCTCC
>CADCQT010000020.1 GCA_902803645.1 uncultured Lachnospiraceae bacterium
CAGGTACACTTGCAGCTTCCGGAGAAGCGAACTGTTCCCATCACGATGAGGAGCATGGGGAAGGACACAGCTGCCATGGACATGGTCATGGAAATTGCCATCACTAATTAGGGAGAACAAAAATGCTTTTCGGCAAACCCCATGGGCTGAACGCATTCAAGGGTGCCGACATAATTGTTTTCCTTATCGCGAACGGCCATATAGCGAACCAGGACGGGCTGTCCGTCACGGCTGTTCCACACATCTACACTGTCACGGTTTCCCCTTCGGAAGTCTTCGATAATGGAGCGGACCATGGGCTCGATCTTCGGCGGGTGACAAGAGAACACTTCCCGGTCAAGAGCCATAAAAGGTCGTTTGAAAAGTTTCATATCATCACCGTCATTGAAGTATCGGTTCACACTGTTTTCATCAATGAAGGTAAGCTCCATGGGAATGGTGTTTAACATGGCATCCAGCTGATATGGTGTCAGGTGACCGGAGGGAAGCGTGATCTCTTCTGATGCCCCCGGGAGATCTTTTGCCAGCTTTTTAGGTGTGGCATTCTCCCAGAGCGGGCTTTTTTTAATAAGGCAGGGTTTATAATCGTCAAAGTCTCTTGCCAGATCCTGCCATTCTTCTTCTGAGAAGTTCTTGGCACAGAGAGGGAAGAGGATGTTTTCTTCCTTGTAGATCATTTCCTCTGCTCGGGTAACCACAGCATCCAGACGATCATTCCACTGCTCGTCTTCCAAAAGAGAGGCAAATGCATGAGCGCTGTTTGAAAGGGCTTTCATTTCATCCCGAATTTCATCATCCACAGACCACATCACATCCGAGGGACCTACAAAATGGTACTTCAGCTTTAAAAGAGGATAGAGCAGATCTCCCTTTTTTGCGTAATGAATGGAGAGTTCTCTGGCTGTATCGAATACCGCAAGGAGATTTTCTCTTGTATCCATTGCCATGCGAAGATCTTTCAGAGCCTTGGCGATGGCTTCGTTTTCAAGGGCAAAGATCTGCAAGGGATGATTTTCGATCATCTTAAGAGCATGGTACTGTTCATCGGCACCGTCCTTCCTTATTAGGGGTGCGGCCTTGATCTTGGAGCCGATTCCCATACCAAAGCTTTCGTTTCTCAGTGTTTCAGCAACAGATTTCTCGGCATTTGCAATTTTTTCGGCCTTTGTTGTGCCGTGAAATAAAGCAGAGTGAACATCACACAGTCTTTGTACCTCTTTCACAGGAGTTCCTTCGGCAATCAGTGCCTGTTCGGCTTTTGCTATTTCGCTAGCTTCCACTTCGGAGAAGTTTTCGACAAAATCATGTTTTACAGATGCAAGGTCTTCGCCGGCACTAAGACGTTCAATATAGCTCTTTAATAATAGGGTTCTATCATCCATTTTGTTTTCCATGGTTGACCTTCCTTTGTACGGTGAATATTTTAATCGGTTATAGGTACATCATAGGATGTTTTCTGCTAAAAGGATGTTGCGGTTGCAACATAAGAAAAAAGATTCCGGAAATTTTATTTCGGGTATTGACTTGGAGTTGACTCCAGGGAGTATAGTTTAGATATAAGGTGCAATAAACAAATCGATTTGAAGGAGAAGCCTTATGACCATCAAGGAAGTGTGTGAACGATATGACATTACAGCAGACACCCTTCGTTACTATGAGAGAGTAGGTGTTATCCCGGAAGTAACCAGGACGAAAAGTGGAATCCGGGATTACAGGGAAGAGGATATACAATGGGTTGAAAATGCCATCTGCATGAGAAGCGCTGGAGTTCCGGTGGAAATGCTGATTGAATATGTGAAGCTTTTTCAGGAAGGAGATTCTACGATCGAAGCAAGAAGAAATCTTCTTATGGAGGTTCGCGTGGGTGTTCAGGAAAAACTCTGTCAATATCAGGAAACAATGGATAAGCTGAATTTCAAAATTTCCAGATATGAAGAGGCGATGAAGACAGGCGTCCTTTCCTGGGAGGCATAGGGAAATGCTGTTTGTATGATCTGGTTAGGAGAACAAAAATGTATGATATTTTGAAAAATATAAATGGACCACAGGATATGAAGAAGCTGGAAGTGGGGCAGCTACAGCAGCTTGCGGATGAGACTCGTCAGGCGCTGATCCATCGGATATCCAATGTGGGAGGACACAAGGGTCCCAATCTTGGAATCGTTGAGACAACGGTTGGATTACACTATGTATTTCAGTCCCCAAAGGATAAGATTGTGTTTGATGTATCCCATCAGAGCTATCCACATAAGATCCTGACAGGAAGAAAAGAAGCCTATATGGATGCAGAGCATTTTGGAGATGTTACCGGATATACCAATCCTTTGGAAAGTGAGCATGATCTTTTTACGGTAGGCCATACCTCAACCTCCATCTCTTTGGCCCTTGGACTTGCCAGGGCAAGAGATTTGAAAAAGACGGATGAGAATATCATCGCTGTGATTGGAGATGGTTCACTGTCCGGCGGAGAAGCTTTGGAAGCTTTGGATTACGCGGGAGAATATGATAAGAATCTTATCATTGTTGTCAATGATAATGACCAGAGTATTGCAGAAAACCACGGCGGTATTTATAAGTCGCTGAAAGCATTAAGGGAAACCAATGGTACCTCTGAGAATAATATTTTCAAGGCCTTTGGTCTCGATTACCGTTATCTTGAGGACGGGCATGACATGACAAAGCTGGTTGGGCTATTTGAAAGTGTAAAGGATATGGATCATCCCATCGTGCTTCATATTCATACGATCAAGGGCAAAGGTCTTGCTTATGCTGAGGCAAACCGTGAGGCATGGCATGCCGGAGGCCCCTTCCACGTAGAAGACGGATCTCCAAAGGGAGAGAACAGAAATCCGGATACAACGGTGTTTGATAATTTGAAGGAACTGCTTGATCAGAATGAAAGGGCGGTCGTATTAAATGCCGGAACACCTATGGGGCTTGGATTTGTTCAGGGTGTTCGTGAGGAATATGTGAAAAGAGGGCAGTTTATTGATGTTGGTATTGCAGAGGAAAATGCGGTAGCCATGAGTTCAGGTATTGCAAAGAATGGCGGTACTCCGGTATTTGGTACGTTTGCTCCGTTTTTCCAGAGGACCTATGACCAGCTGTCCCATGATGTGGCTCTTAACAATAGTCCGGCTACCATGCTTGTCCTTGCTCCCGGTGTATATGGAATGAATTCCAATACACATATTGCGCTCTGTGATATTCAAATGTTTGCTCATATTCCAAACTTTGTTTATTTTGCCCCGACTACCAGGGAAGAATTTGAGCAGATGTTTCATTATGCGACAAATCAGAAGGACCATCCGGTGGGCATCCGTGTTTTACCGTCGTTTGCAGCGACAGGAGAGAAGGATGATACCGATTATGCAGTCTTAAAGAATAAGGTTGAAAAGCAGGGAAAAGAGGTTGCTCTTATTGCAGTCGGTCCGCTTCTTCCTATGGCGATGAAGGTGGCAGAAGAAATAGAGAAGACCGAAGGAAAAGAGATTACCGTTATTAATCCCCGTTTTGTCAGCGGTATTGATGAGGAACTCTTAGAAGATCTTATATCCGGTCACAAAGCGGTTATTACAATGGAAGACGGAGAACTCCTTGGAGGATATGGACAA
This sequence comes from uncultured Lachnospiraceae bacterium, assembly GCA_902803645.1. Taxonomy (GTDB): domain Bacteria; phylum Bacillota; class Clostridia; order Lachnospirales; family Lachnospiraceae; genus Weimeria. The sequence goes on from CADCQT010000020.1 coordinate 3,615, forward strand.
AATATTGCCTCCTTCTATGGCGATAAGGATATGAAGGTGATAAACCATGGAATTTCCCGTCGGTTCCATACGGAATTTACACCGGAGCAGCTTCTGGCAGAGCATGGAATGTCTGTTGAAAAGCTTGTGGCGGAAGTAAAGAATCTGTTATAAGATACAAAACCAATCAAAAGAACATATTGTAAGCCCTGTGATCTTGCAAAAAACTGCAAGATCACAGGGCTTTTTATGCTATGCTGCGGTTGCAACATCTACTTCAGAAGTCTTACGATCAATTCCATATGTTCTGACATGTATTTCCCGGCGGAAGCGGCATCGTGGTTTCGAAGGCTGTCGATGATCTGTTGATGCTGATCATGGAGGAGCCGGGTATTTCTCTCGGATTGAAAGATAATGGAACGGACGTCATCAATGATCTCATCTAAAAGTGCTTCTACTGAAGCGAGACTGTCTCGAATGAGACAGTTTCCGGAGATCTCAGCAATCTTTGAATGAAAATTCCGGTCATAGATGGAGCCCTCGTAGGTATTGTCTGCACGGTTCATTTTACGAACCAGAGATTCAAGTATCCGGATATCCTCATCGGTTGCATGGAGAGCAGCAAGCTTTGCAGCCTGGATCTCCAGGCACTGTCTGTATTCCTGAATATCGGAGAGGGTTCCATGGTTTAGCCGGTGGGAGATGGTCATGGGCTGAAACATGGTCAGACGATAATTTTCATTGATGAAGGTTCCACCACCCTGTCGGCAGCTGACCAGACCGATCATCTCAAGAGCCCGGACCGCTTCACGGACAGCGGAACGGGATACCTTCATCTCTTCGGCCCATTTACGTTCGGGGGGAAGACGGTCCCCCGGATTCAATGTGCCGTTTTTTAATGCTTCAAGAATTGAATCCATGAGAGTTTTATAGATGCGTTCGCTTTTACCTTCTAAGATCACTTCATTATTTTCATTTTTCATACAACACCTCGGAAAGATATTCCCCTGTTTATGGCTATGATCCCCCCTAGAATATCAGTATAACACAGTTTGTGCATTTGTTTGTGCAAAATACACAAAATAAGCATTCTTCACAAAAAGGATATTGTAAATTTGGTAGTATTATTGTTCCAAAAGGATTGCATATTGGTCTGACCAATTTTATAATTGATTGTAGAAAATATACAAAGGAGGGTCGCATGGACAAGATTTCTTATAACAAAGTAACAAAAGACATCGTGGAACAATTAAGTAAAGCTTGTAATGGACATGTTCTTACGGGGGATCAGATCAACGACGATTTTTGTCATGATGAGATGAGAATTTATGGAACCGCTATGCCGGATGTGGTTGTTGAGGCGGAGACGACAGAAGAGGTCGCTGCCGTTATGAAGATCTGTAATGAACATAAGATCCCGGTTACACCATCCGGTGCCCGTACGGATCTGGCAGGGGGACCGGTGGCGAAGTATGGCGGAGTCATCCTTTCAACAATGAAGATGAATAAGATACTCAGCTATGATGTGGATAATCTGGTGGTGACGATCCAGCCGGGTGTTCTGCTGAATGATCTTGCACAGGATGCATTAAGCAAGGGGCTTATGTATCCGCCGGATCCGGGTGAGAAGTTTGCGACGGTAGGTGGTAATGTATCCACGAATGCAGGGGGCATGCGTGCGGTAAAGTATGGAACCACCAGAGACTATGTAAGAGCTATGACCGTGGTACTTCCTACCGGTGAAGTTGTTCATGAAGGTGCTACCGTTTCGAAATGCAGTTCTGGCTATGGAATCAAAGATATTATGATCGGCTCCGAGGGTACGCTTGGAATCATTACAGAACTTACCCTTAAGCTCATCGTTGCACCGAAGGCAACCATGTCAATGATCGTACCATTCCCTACATTGGAAGAGGCCATCGGCGCAGTTCCAAAGCTTTTCGCAGCGCATCTGAATCCACAGGCACTGGAATTTATGGAGAAGGATGTGGTGATCGATACAGAAAAGCTTCTGGGTAAGGAGGTCTACCCGAAGACAATGGAAGGCGTGGACATCAATGCCTATGTGCTTGTTACCTTTGACGGAAACGATGAGGATGGACTTATGGATACCATAGAGGCAGCCTCCGAGGTGGTTCTTGAAGCAGGAGCTGTGGATGTTCTTGTGGCAGATACACCTCAGCAGCTGAGAGATGCCTGGGCTATCAGAAGTTCTCTTCTTGAGTCCATCGAGGGCAATACGAAGCTCTTAGATGAGTGTGATGTGGTAGTTCCTATTACCAGGATCCCGGAATTCCTCACCTATGCTAAGTCGCTACAGGAAGGTCATTCCTATACCATTAAGGATTTCGGACATGCAGGAGACGGAAATCTTCACATCTACCTTTGCAGCAATGGGGATGACAGGGAAGCCTTCATGAAGGAATCGGATGATTTCATGAAGAAGGTATATGTCAAGGCGGTAGAGCTTGGAGGACTTATTTCCGGTGAGCATGGAATTGGCTCCGGTAAGATGAACTATCTCAAGGATTTTGTAGGACCTGTCAATATGCGTCTTATGAGAGGAATCAAGCAGGTATTTGATCCGAATATGATCCTGAATCCGGGGAAGGTATGTTTTGATCCGGAAGAAGATTATACAAACGAGTGATAAGTGTTTTAGAACAAGGAGGGTATTAACATATGGCTTATATTATTTCAGACGAAGCACAGGATCTGTTGAATGATCTTAAGAAATTCTGCGACCAGGAAGTGGTAGAACAGGCAAAAGAGTATGACCGCAGCGGAGAATTCCCAAAGGCAATTTATGACAAGGCAATTGAGCAGGGGTATACCACCCTTGAAGTTCCTGAGGAGTATGGAGGACCGGGACTTAGCCGTGTGGATGTGGCTGCACTGATCGAGCAGATGGCATGGGCAGATGCAGGATTTGCCACCACCATCTCAGCAAGCGGACTTGGTACAAAGCCTGTTCTTATTGCGGGTAATGATGAGCAGAAGAAACATGTATGTGACCTTCTGTTAGACGGTGGTTTTGGTGCATTTGCATTGACAGAGCCGGGAGCAGGTTCTGATCCGGGTTCAGGAACGACCACAGCAGTAAAGGATGGTGACAGTTATATCCTGAACGGACGGAAATGCTTCATTACAAATGGAGGTGTTGCAAGCTTTTATTGTGTAACGGCACTGACAGATAAGGAAGCCGGAGCCAAGGGCATGTCCATCTTCCTTGTAGATGCTGGAACTCCGGGTCTTTCTGTAGGTCATGAGGAAGATAAAATGGGTATTCGCCTCTCCAATACAACAGATGTTGTACTTGAGGATGTAAGAGTTCCTGCAGAGAATCTGCTGGGCAAAGAGGGCGAAGGTTTTAAGATTGCCATGAAGACCTTAGATCAGGCCCGCGCATGGATGGGCGTGGTTTCTACAGGACTTGCCCAGCGTGCTATGGATGAGGCCATTGCTTATACAAAGGAGCGTAAGCAGTTTGGCAAGCCGGTTCTTAAATTCCAGGCAATGCAGTTTAAGATCGCAGATATGGCAATCAAGATCGAGGCCAGCAGACAGATGAACGCCTATGCATTAAATCTTATGGATATGGGTAAGCCTCATTCCCGTGAAGCAGCCATTGCCAAGTGCTTTGCATCCGATGCTGCTATGTGGTGTACCACAGAGGCTGTTCAGATGTTTGGCGGTTATGGCTACAGCCGTGAATATCCGGTAGAGAAGCTTATGCGTGACGCCAAGATCTTCCAGATCTTCGAGGGAACCAATGAGGTGCAGAGGATCGTAACAGCAAATAACACAATTGGCAGATTTTAACCCAGTTGCAGAACGGAGAAGGGCATGAATATTTTGGTATGCATCAAGCAGGTGCCGGATGATTCTGTTGAGGTTACAATGGGAGCAGATGGCAAGCCTGCAGTTGAAGGAATAACACCGGTAGTAAATGCATTTGATACATATGCACTTGAAATGGCAACAAGGCTTAAGGAGACACTGGATGACGGCTCAGAGATAACCGCTTTATGTATTGGACCGGACAGTGCGAAGAATTCTCTGAAGAATTGTCTTGCTGTGGGAGCAGATTATGCATATTTGGTAAACAACGAGTCTGTGGATGAAACGGATGCAATGGGCATCGCACATATTTTGAAAGGTGCCGTTGAAAAGCTTGTTGCCGAAAAAGGCAAGTTTGATCTGATCTTTACAGGTAAGGAGGCTACGGATGTTGCTTTGGGCCATACAGGAATCTATCTGGCTTATAAGCTTGGAGCTGCTGTGATAACCGATGCAATGGATCTGGAGGTCAAGGGAGATCGCGTTACGGTAAAGCATGAAACAGAGGAGGGTCATCGTGTGATCGAGGCTCCTCTGCCGGTGGTTTTGACTGTGACCAAGCCGGCCTATGATCCCAGATATCCCACCATTAAGAATAAAATGGCGGCGCGCCGTAAGCCGATCGATGAGTTAAAGTTAGGGGATCTGGTGGCGATGGATCAGCTGACAGCAAAGATCAGGACAGTATCAGAGTATGAGCCGCCCAGGAGGGCTGCCGGTGTGAAGATCAAGGAAGAGTCGGAAGAGGAGTCCGCTGTAAAAGCCATTCAGATGATGGTAGACGCGAAGGTATTATGACGGAGGGCATCATGAGAAAAGAAGACACAACAAGTAATGTTCTGGTGTATGTTGAATTGGCTGATGGTGCTCCGGTCAAGGCAGGACTTGAGGCGCTTACACCGGCACATATGCTGACAGAAAAAAACGGCGGAGACGTCATTGCAGCTGTTCTTGGCAAGGGCATTTCTGATGCAGCAGGCCTTGTGGCTGCAGCAGGCGCTGATCGGGTGATTACAGTAGATTCCGAGGAGCTGGCAGAATATGATCTGGACGCCTACGCTGATATTCTCAGACAGATTATCGAAAAGGAAAAACCGGATGTTGTTTTATTAGGAGGGACAGGTGACGGCAAGGACCTTGCTCCTAAGCTTGCAGCGATATTCGATGCGGCTGCAGCTGCAGATGTGACAGATATCAAGGTGGATGGAGAGGATGCTGTATTCGTAACCACAGAGTACAGCGGTGCCATTTACTCTGATGTATTGATCGAAGAAGCAAGACCCGGAATTGCCACCACCCGTTCCGGAGCATTTAAGAAACCGGAGTGTGAGAGTCGTGGCAGTGTTGAGGCAGCAGATCTAAAAGTAAGTGATGGTGTTGTGAAAACAAAAGTGATCGATACAGTCAAAGAGATCACAGAAGCAGTAAATCTTGAGGATGCAGAGATCATTGTATCCGGTGGACGAGGAATGGGAAGCAAAGAGAATTTTGGCCTGGTGGAAGAACTGGCCAAGATCCTTGGAGGCGAAGTTGGAGCTACCAGACCGGCAATCGAAGATGGGTGGATCACTAAGAACCATCAGATCGGCCAGTCAGGCAAGGTGGTTGCACCGAAGCTTTACATTGCGGCTGGCGTTTCCGGTGCAGTCCAGCATCTTTCTGGAATTACAGGTTCAGATTATATCGTAGCGATCAATAAGGACGAGGATGCACCGATCTTTTCCGTGGCAAATGTGGGAATTGTCGGTGATGCTATGAAAGTTCTCCCGGTCATGATAGAAGAGATCAGAAAGATCCGGGAAGGCTGAGGAAACGCTCCGTAAGGATGCGCAGGCAGGCGGCTTTTCAATGCAGGGTTGTATTGGGCCGCCTTTTTTGTATAGGAGGATGGATCGATGATGCTTTTGAAGTTTATTCTTGGTCTTGTACCTATCATATGGTTGATCATTGCTCTAAGTGCAATGAAAATGCCGGGTTATAAGGCCTGTAGTATAGCAATTGTTTTATCTGCAGTGGTTGCCATCTTTTATAAGGGGATGCGGCCTGTGGATACGGCATCGGCATTTCTGGAAGGTGTGTTAAGCGCGCTGTGGCCGATTATTCTGGTCATCATTGCGGCTCTTTTTACTTATAATCTTACTCTTGAGACCGGTGCCATGGAAAAGATCAAAAAGATGCTGACTGGTGTTTCTACAGATAAACGGATCCTGGCTTTGATCATTGGATGGGGCTTTGGTTGCTTTATGGAAGGAATGGCCGGTTTTGGAACAGCTGTTGCGATTCCGGCTAGTATACTGATTGCACTGGGATATGAGCCGGTTTCAACAGTGGTTGCGCTTCTTATTGTCAACTCCACACCCACCGCATTCGGTAGCGTGGGAGTTCCCACAACATCGGTTGCCTCGGCAACAGGTCTTGCTGTTAATACCATTTCGGCAGGAACAGCCAGGATCGAAGTTCTGCTGATGTTTTTATCCCCCTTCTTCCTGATTTTTGTGATCGGCAAGGGCTTTAAGGCCTTTAAGGGAATTTTGCCCATACTGATCGTATCTGCAGCGGCTTTTACACTGCCGAACTTTTTGATCGGGAATTTCCTGGGACCGGAGCTTCCGGATATTATAGGTTCTATCTGTAGTATGGGAATTACGATCCTCCTTGCTCTGGTCATGAAGAAAAGAGAAGTTCCGGAGGAATACAGGATCCATGAGGAAGAGAGTAGGAAGCTTGATCTGACAGCCAAAGAGGGAGTAAAAGCCTGGAGTCCCTTTATCATTATCTTTCTTCTCCTGATCCTTACGTCAAAGCTTGTTCCGGTTATTAATGCGCCACTCTCTGCAATAAAGTCATCTTTTTTGATCTACACCGGAGAAGGCGGCGCCCAGACATCCTTTAGCTGGATCAATACCCCGGGAGTGTGGATCATTCTTGCAGCCATTATTGGCGGTATGATCCAGGGAGCAAAGATCGCAGATATTCTTCGTATCTTTATCTCCACCATAACGAAGAATGTGAAGACCATTGTTACTATTTGTGCTGTCCTTGCAACGGCTAAGATCATGGTTCACAGTGGAATGACAACGGATGTGGCAGATGTTCTTGCGAAGGTCACAGGACCGGCCTATCCCTTCTTTGCAACCTGGGTTGGTGTGCTAGGGGCATTTGTAACCGGATCGGGAACGAACACCGCGGTGCTCTTTGGACCTCTTCAGTCGGCAGCTGCAGTCAGGGTCGGTACCACCCCGGAGTGGCTGATCGCTGCCAATGCATTAGGTGCAGGAATCGGTAAGATGATAGCTCCCTCCAACGTTGCACTTTCCTGTGCGGCAGCGGGAATTGGCGGTAAGGAGAATAAGGTGATTCGCGCTGTTTTTCAGTATGTGGCGATCTATGCGGTGATCGGTGGAATCATCTGTATCCTGTTCACCCTGTAAAGGTGGAAAGTAAATAGGGAAGTCTCTCTTTTGGGCTGCTGTTTTGCATGTAGATGTGGGACAGCAGCCTTTTCTATTGTATAATCATTGTGGTGTCGAGATGTGACATCGACCAGAGATATCATTCTTTTTAAGCTGAGAGGAGAGGGAAAATGAAAAAGAGAGTAAATTCGGCGGTCTTGGGGATGGCAGCCCTGCTACTTGTTTCGCTGTTTTATTGCCCGATGGAGGGGAAGGCTGCGGATGTGATCGAAGGATTTCATGGTGGTAAGGGAACGGCGAAGGATCCGTACCAGATTGCGACGGTGGAGGAGTTTGAGATCTTGAGAGGTAACGGTAAATCCGATGACGGCTACGACCGCTGTGATTTTTTGAATACCTATTTTGTTTTGACAAAGGATATCCATTACCACGGGAAAGTATTACCGTCTACTTCGCAGTGGGGATTTGCAAGATGTCATATCGATGGAAAGGGACACACGGTAAGTGGTATTCGTTCGACGGATAATCCTCTTTTTTATCGTGTCGATGAGACAGAGATCACAAACATTGGGTTCAAAGACTGTGTTCTTAAGAATACCCCTCTAATCTCCAAAGACATTAGTAATAGCAGATTATCAAATATTACGGTGACAAAGAGTCAGTTTGTTTTTGATCACAGGAACTGGAAAGATTCCGGTGATGCCTATGGCGGGACGTTAAATTACGGAGGACTGGCAAATTTTTCCTATGCAACGAAAAATACAAATATAACCGTGGATGGTGAGATGAAGATTCATGGCTATGGTTTTTACGGCATGCTTTACGGATTTGCACGGCAGGACTGTGAGGCGAAGGGATGCAAGACTTCGGGGAAAATTAAGGCGACTGTGCTCTATGATAAAGATCATAAGAATACGTTGATCGGCGGTATGATCGGGAATAATGAAGGCCGTGTAAGCAATTCCCTTAACCGGGCAAAGATCTCGGTAAATCTGCCGGCAAAGGATGTAAGCTGCAGTGTTGCCGGAATTTCCGGTAAGGGAAGCTGTGTGGATGAAAAGAAAAAGGGCTATCGGTATGTTAACTGCAGGAATCAGGGAAATATTCATATCAGCTCAAAGTTAAACCGGCAGGAAAGGCAAATGGTATATGCAGCCGGGATCTCTGCAGGTTACACAGACGGAGATGTAAAAAACTGCAAAAATTCCGGAAAGATCACTACAAGGAATGCCTATGCTGCGGCGGGGATCGTAAATGATCTGGACGGTTCTATTGTGAATTGCCAAAACAAAGGAAGGATAGAGGCGGTTGATACGGCTTCTCTTGCAGGTATTGTTAATACGGCAATGAAAAAGGTATCCGGCTGTTTTAATTCCGGGGAGATAAAGGTTCGTCAGACGAAGATCCACTATGATCACAGCGGAGGAGCTGCCGGTATTGTAAATCGTGGGGACACGGACAAAAGAAATGTTACGATCAGGAAGTGCTCAAACAGTGGTAAGATCACAGCGGACAGCAAAAAATGGCATGCCTATGAGGCAGCCGGTATCGTAAACTGGCTGGGACAGACGAAATCACATACCAGTACCATTGTTCATTGCCGTAATTCTGGAACCATTGCAGGGGACGGATGGGTACAGGGAATCGTAAATATGTCCGGAAACTGGGCTGTGAAAGGTCCGAAGGTTTGGATTCGTTCCTGTATCAATACCGGAAGCCTGTACACAAAAGACTCGGGGGATGTTATGCCGGGAATCCTGGGTTATGCAATGAATACAAAGGTAAAGGGCTGTAAAAATAAAGGCCCTATAAAAAGCAGATAGAAGGTATATATGCAAAAGAAACATTCATCCGATTCCGCCAGGAATGTGCCACTGTACATCGGGATCTATGACAAATTAAAGAAGAATATTGTGGATGGGGATTATCCATACGGAAAGCGTCTGCCTTCCAGAAAGACCATGGCAGCGGAAATGCATGTCAGTGTCATTACCGTAAAGCATGCCTATGAGCTATTATGTGATGAAGGGTATGTAGAGGCCAGAGAGAGAAGCGGATATTATGTTATTTTTCGGAAGGAAGACGGTTTTGCTTCCACTGCCAGAGTCAAAAGTTCCCCGTGGGAGGAACCAATCGAACAGGTACAGGAGAAGTCTTCCCTTACCTTTCCCTTTACGGTTTTATCCAGGCGGATGCGACGGGTGATGAGTGATTACGGGGAGGACATCCTTCAAAAGACACCGGGAAAGGGGAGTGTTAAGCTTCGGGAGGCCATTGGAAGATATCTGGCCCGTAACCGAAATATTCATGTGGGAATCAAGCAGAGCATAGTAGGATCAGGAGCAGAATATCTCTATGGATTTCTGGTGGGAATGCTGGGAAAAGACCTGGTTTTTGCGCTGGAATCCCCATCCTATAAGAAGATCGAACAGGTCTATCGGAATGCAGGAGTGACCTGTGAACTCCTTCCTCTTGGTAAGGACGGAATCGACAGCAAGGCTTTGACGGAGACAAATGCAAGTATTCTTCATATCTCTCCGTACCGCAGTTTCCCTTCCGGGGTAACAGCCTCTGCTTCAAAAAAGTACGAGTACATCCGCTGGGCATCCAGGCCTGGACATTTCATTATCGAAGACGACTTTGAGTCGGAATTTTCTTTGTCCAGTAAGCCGGAGGAAACCATGTTTGCCCTGTCCGGTGAGGATAATGTTATCTATATGAATACCTTTACTCTGACCCTTTCCCCCTCCTTTCGAGTGGGATATATGGTGATCCCCCAATGTCTGGTGGAGATATTTGAAAGGAAACTGGGATTTTTTTCCTGTACCGTTCCCACCTTTGAACAGCTGGTCATTGCAGATCTTTTGGACAGCGGAGAATTTGAACGGCATATCAACCGGGTTCGAAGGAAAAAAAGGAGAGAGTCGTAAGGATTTTTGGACAGCAGATGAGGGCATGAATTAGGAGATAGTAAGGGGGAAAAAAGGTTTTTTGTGTGACAATTAACGCTATATTTGATGTAGAAAAGGGCGGTTTATGATAATATGTAACAAGAGGAAGTAAAATGTTTCTTAGATACCAAGGGAGGGTATAGGATGAAGAAAATGAAAAACTGTATTGCCAGTCTGGCACTGATTCTGGTGCTGTCTGGAATTTGTATTATCAGTGGAATCAGCACTGAGGCGAAAGGGGTATGGAGCCTAAGTCATACCAAGAGGACGATCATAAGTGGTTCTTCGAAGAATATCGCAGTGAAAAATGCCACCCAAGGGCAGCTTAGGAAGGCAAAGTGGAAGATCGAAAAGGGTAAGAATATCGTATCCATCACTTTGAATAAGAAGAGGAATAAGGTGGCCATAAAAGGGAAGAAGGTTGGAAGTGCCAGAATCAGTGTCACCATCGGAAGCAGGAAGAAGGCCTGTGTGATCCGGGTGAAAAAGGCTCCGGGGGTATACTCCCTGGAAGTTGCAGATTCTGCCCTTACCATGTTAAGGGGATTAAGGGCATCGGCAAAGGATCCTTCCAATACACTGATTTCACCGGATTCCATTCTCTCAGCTCTTACCATGACAGCAAACGGAGCAAAGGGGGATACCTTAGAAGAGATGAAGGGTGTCTTCGGTGTAAAGGATATCGCAGACTATTCAGCCTTCTGGAAGGGCGAGCATGACAGATTAACATCCCTCAACAGGGATAAGGACAGTAAGGTATCCTATAACGTGGCCAATTCTATCTGGACCAATAGCGATGAGGTGACGTTGTCAGAGGATTTCATTCAGAAGAACAAGGCGAACTTTGGGGCAGAGATCAAGGGTATACCCTTTGATGACAAGGCGGTATCCCAGATCAATTCCTGGGTGGAGAAGAACACGAAGGGTATGATTCCCGGTATCATTGACAAACTGGAGAAGGATGACCGCGCATTACTGATCAATGCCATAGGTTTTGAGGGACAGTGGAGTGAGCCCTATGGAGAGGATCAGATTGATAAGAGCGGACTTTTTACCACAGCTTCCCGGGAGAAGCAGAAGGTGACCATGCTCTCCGGCATAGAGGAAGGAAGTGTCTATCTGACATTAAAGGGTGGACATGGATTCCTTAAGTATTATAGCGATGGAGACTTTGCCTTTTTTGCATATCTTCCACCGGAAGGAATGACTGTGGATGAATATCTGTCAGAGATTACAGGCAAGGAGCTGATCAATGCATATAAGAACAGGAAAGATGAGAGAGTGATCACGAAAATGCCTGAGTTTCAGTATGACTACAGTGCATCTCTTAAGAAACAGCTACAGGATATGGGGATGAACCTTGGCTTTTCAAATGACGCGGACTTTACCGGCATGCTGGATCTGAAGAAGGCTCCGGATCAGGA
>CADCQT010000021.1 GCA_902803645.1 uncultured Lachnospiraceae bacterium
ATAAAAAACAGAAAAAACACATAATCTTCATAAATATATGATAGACTTCCATACGGTCAAGAGGGTACTGCTTACAGCTCCTCCGACTGAAAAAATAAAAACGAGGTGACAACATGACATCAACAGAATTTGCAACACAATACCTGTCCCCAAGGGGCATTTTCCTTATGCTACTGGTGGGACTTGCTTCCATTGTACTCTCCCTGGGGCTTATCATCATAACCTCCCTTCTTATGGGTAAAAAATACAAAACCAAAGAAGAACAGATCCGCTTTGCCCAACTGGAGATCTTAAACCTTTCCGAACGGCTCTTTGAACTGATCTTCTCCGCCACCTTCATTCTGCTGTTTGTGGCGCTGTATTTTATGTTCAGCTATTTCGGGGTCAACAGCGCAACCCTCCAAGAATTCTGGGAAAAGTATAACGGCATCATCCTTTTGATTTTCATCCTGATATCCGTCATGCTAAACTCCTGGATGGATAACCATATCATTCCCTTGAAATACCTGCGCCCCGGAGACCGGTCTGCCATGCGACTCATCGGTATGATCTACATGATGGTAATCTTTCTCTACATCAAATACATCTATGTGGACAGCAACTACGACTCCATCATTATGTACTTTATCACCTTGGTTATCGGTCGTTTCATCTACTTTGATGCCTCCATGAAAGACTTTAAGGCGGCTATGAAAAATGCCTTTGACAGCCTTCCCCTACTGGCTCTGGCCCTGATGTGCTCCGGGCTCATAGCCCACTTCGGTTTCGGTAGCGGATATCTGATCCATGCAAACGGAGTGGTCTTCAATCTCTTTTTAGGGCACCTGTATCTGCTGTCCTGGATCTTTATCCTAAACCGCACCAAGGTATTAAGCAATATTATAAAAAGGCTGTAACCATTTTGTGACCGGCTGCATTTTATAATAACCTCACGATTGGTAGCATTTCCCTTAGAGTAACGGGGTAATTCTATGGCAGGTGAAGATATCCTTACAACAACTGAATACAAGGACCTGCGTCTAGCAAAAGAACAGGCACTTTTCCACATGCTTAAGGATGACACCATGATCTACCGGGAATACACCAAAGACAGGGGACTTGTTCGCAACAGCAAAGAATGGGAACAGATCGGCGAAAGCTTACGAAGGGCCTATGTGACCGTCACTGAATTTAAGGATGAGGCCGCTTCCCCTGAAGCGATGGCTGACCTTCGCTCCGATCTTCTGACCCGGGAGTTTACTTCCATTGCCAGGATAGGCAGACAGTACCTTGCCCAAAGGCAGGACGTTGCCCCTGCTATATTTGCATCAGAGCGCAGGATGCAGCGGAATGCCTTTGTACATGCCCTTGCCGCACTCCCCCAACGGGGGATGCTCATCGGATATGCCACCAGCCGTATGACACTGACAAAGGAGAACTTAGGGATTCATCCGGAGATCTTTTTGATCCACCTGGCGAAAAGTGACCTTGGACGTCATTTTTTCTCCAGCATCAGCCCCGGGGATTATTCCAGCCGCTTCCATGACATCCAGAACAAGGAACACTTCATTCTCATGGCGGTGGCCTACAATATCCTTGCCACCTATATTGCCTCGGATCTAATCGACCAGAAGGGATCCGACCGACGTGCATGCGATCTGTACCGGCATGTGATCGCCGGCACTCCCCAGTTCCATGATCTGTTCACCCGTCAGGTCGACTATCTCCATCCAAGGGAGAGTCTCCTTCCGGATCGCAGACTCTGGATCAAGGAGGAATATTATCGTTCCATGGCAGGATCTATGGAGCACCACAGTCCAAGGAGCAGCGGTACCACCACCCGTGTCCTGCGGCTCATTGAAGAGGTTGCCAAAAGCCCCATCTCCCTGTAGGGGCTATTTTTTCAAATTCTTCCTATACAAGAAAAGGAGCCACGAATTTTCGTGACTCCTTTTCACTTTTACCCAGCCTTATTCAGGCTTTTTCCAGGTAATAAAATCATAACTTTCTACGATCTCAAAGAACTTCAACAGGCGTTCATAAAGAGGATGCACCTTCTCGCCGAACGCTCCCTCTACCGCTTCTGCAATGGCCTCTACATCGGTCTGCCCGTCCATCCTAGTCCAGATAAAGCTTCCGATGGGATCCAAATGGATCTGGGAAAACCGGGGCTTTGCCGCAATCTTCTGCATAATAGTATTCATGATGCCCTTATTCTCAACAAACAGGGTAACATCACCATTGTCAGCTATATGATAGTGGTGGATCTTCTCTGAGATCACCGGAACATAGGTCTTATAGAGGGCCAGTGCCTCACTTCTTGATAAACGCTTTTTCTTTTTCATTCTTTATGCCTTATTCTTCTTACCTGCTGTAAACTTCGCTGTGATCAGAATAACGAATGCAAATACAACAGCAGATCCGATCAGAGATACTGCCATATTGTCTGCAAAGATACCGCTAAGATCGATGGCCTTTGTTGCTCCTGCAATGGCAAGAAGTGCCAGTAGGATTCCTACCAGACCTTCACCTGCGATCATTCCGGAGCAGAAAAGGATACCGCGGTTAACGGTCTTTGTCTTCTCCTTCTCATCCTTATACTTCTTGCGATCGAAGAACCAGCGAACGATTCCACCTACCATGATGCAGGCAGAAAGCTGTACTGGGAGATAAACACCGATAGCAAAAGGAAGAACAGGGATTCCAAGGACCTCTACAACAATGGCAAGAACAGCACCGATAATAACCAGGTTCCATGGAAGCTTACCTCCCATAACGCCCTCGATGATCATCTTCATAAGGGTTGCCTGAGGCGCACCGATCTCTTTGGTTCCGTAGCCATAGGCATTATCTAAAAGATACAGTACAAATCCAATGGCTGCACCTGAGAAAACAACACCGATGATCTCACCGATCTGCTGCTTCATAGGAGTCGCACCAACCAAAAATCCGGTCTTTAAATCCTGGGATGTGTCACCTGCAATGGCGGCAATTACACAGATTACGGTACCAATGGCAATGGCTGCCTTCATTCCGGGTACACCGTCTGTTCCGGTCACCTTCAGAAGAATTGTGGAGAATAATACAGTAGCAATGGCCATACCGGATACCGGGTTATTGGAAGATCCTACCAGACCTACCATTCGTGAAGAAACTGCTGCAAAGAAGAAACCAAACAAAGTAATCAGGATCGCTCCGAATGGTCCCACTGGAATCTGTGGCAGAGCTGCGATCACAAGGATCAAAACAGCGATTGCGATAACAACCGTCTTCATGCTCAGGTTCTTATCGGTACGAAGGGTACTTCCCCCCTGTCCACCGGCCAGATCCTTCATGGAATCACGGAAGGTAGACACGATCATAGGAAGTGACTTGATCAGGGAGATAATACCACCGGCCGCAAGAGCACCGGCTCCGATATAACGAATGTAACTTCCCCAGATTCCACCAAGTCCGCTTTCACTGATAATTGTAGAAATGGTATCCGTTGCAGGATACATTACCACATCAGCCCCGAAAAGAGCAATAAGTGGCATAATCACAAGCCATGCCACGATTCCACCGGCAAACATGTAGGAGGAGATCTTCGGTCCGCAGATGTATCCAACAGAGAATACCGCAGGATAGATCTGGGTTCCCATCTCACCCTTAAAGCTTCCGATTCCCCGCTCCGGAGTATTGATCTCAGACGGAAAAATCTTCAGGCCGTCTAAGAAGAACTTGACCGCTGCTGCAATTCCAAGTCCGGAGAATACGATTTTCGCCTCTTCTCCACCCTCTTCACCGGCAAGAAGGACCTCAGCACAGGCCTGTCCCTCCGGATAAGGAAGAACACCGTGCTCCTTGACGATCAAAGCATTACGAAGGGGAACCATGAACAGGATTCCCAGTACACCGGCAATGATGGTGATGATAGCGATCTCAAAAATGCCGGGCTTATCCATCTTACCCTCTTTTGCCCAAAGGAAGATGGCCGGTAATGTGAAAATGGCACCGGCTGCCAGCGACTCTCCGGCTGAACCGATGGTCTGTACCAGATTGTTCTCGAGAATGGATTCTCTCTTAAGAATCAGTCTGATAAATCCCATGGAAAGTACTGCCGCCGGAATAGAAGCAGATACGGTCATACCAACGCGAAGTCCAAGATATGCGTTGGCCGCGCCAAATACAACAGCCAAAAAGATTCCGAATACAACCGCAACAACGGTCATCTCCGGAACGATCTTCTCAGCAGGAATATAAGGCTTGAATTCTTTTTTGTTATTCATCTTAATTCCCTCTCTAACTGTGGATATTCTATTAATACCGTAGCACATCTACTTAACCTTAACTTCTCATCAATCCATGAATAAAATTCACTTATTCTCCACACATGATACACGTTACTCAATCGCCGATGCGTCGCATTAAAGTATAAAGATAAATGTATTACAATACCATACAAATTAGAATTATACCACGATCTTCCTTCCATAGAAACCGACGGGTCAACAAATTGCACATAAAATACAGTTGTTGATTTTTTGATCGTGAGATGAATTCTGCTCACCTAGCAATGAAAATATTGCCATTTTCCTCGTATTGAAAGTCCTACCACGATAACCTATGATGGTAAAGATTGTTATTGATATTATATGGAGAGAGAATATGGTAGAGATTATTACAGATACATCCTGTGACTTAAGCTTAGAACAGGCTAAAGAACTTGGTGTTACCCTGGTCCCTATGACAATCACCTTCGGTGATCGTGATTTTAAGGATCGATATGAAATGGAAGCTGACGACTTCTATCGACTACTGGTCAGCTATGACGATCTTCCTGTCACCAGTCAGATCAATCCTTACGAATTCGAAAAGGCCTTTGAGAACACCCAGCGCAACGGAGACACTGCTGTTGTCATCACTTTAAGCTCAGAGCTTTCCGGAACCTGTTCCAATGCAGAGCTTGCTTCCAGGGATTATCCCCACATTTATGTGGTGGATTCAAGAACCGGCTCTGTTGCCATCCAGTGTCTTGTCCGCCTTGCCTGCCGGCTTCGGGATCAAGGCCTTGATGCGGAGACGATCGCCAAAAAGGTCCGTGCGGCTGCTTCCAGGGTCAAAGTTCTTGCTCTTGTAGATACTTTAGAATATTTAAAAAAGGGTGGCCGTATTTCCGCTACCGCTGCTGTTGCCGGAAACGTTCTATCCATTAAGCCTGTCCTTACTACCCGAGATGGTAAGATCGAAGTGGTCGGTAAGGCCCGTGGATCTAAAAACGCCAATAACCTTATCAAGAAACTGGCCAACGAATGCGGAGGCATCAATTTCGACGAGCCTGTTGTTTTGGCTTACAGTGGCACCAGCCGCGACCTCCTTGACCAGTATGTATCCGATAACAAAGAGCTTTATGAAGGTCATGAAGATGCTCTGATCTATTCCCAGATTGGAAGCACCATCGGTACCCATTCCGGACCGGGAGCCATTATTATCGGATTCTTCCCGAATAACGAATAATCTTTTTCTAAAAAAGCCGCGTAAAGATTCTTTGATCTTCACGCGGCTTTTCACATACACATATTTATTTATTCCAGTCGGCTCCACCCCGGCCTGCTGCCGCAAGTCGAGCCATGGCACGGGAGAGGGATGCCTGGGAGTGATAATACTCCTGCATACTCTGCTTCTGACGAAGCTGCTCCTCTGCACGTTCCTTCGCCTCTCTTGCACGGGCTACATCGATCTCCTCCGGTCTCTCAATGGATTCCACAATGATCTTCACACGGTTATTCATAACCTCAGCAAATCCCATGCCTGCAAGGCCTTCAATCATTTTTTCTGAGTTCTCACCGTTGCCGGCATTCTCTGCCGGCTTGATGCGAACATATCCTTCATCTAATGCAATGACCATGTTCTCATGGTGAGAAAGGATCTCCTTCTCACCATCGAACTGCTGAACTTTAACGCTCTCGGCAAAGCCCTGGAAGAACGTCTTGTCGGCAGCAATGACCCTAAGATAGAACATCTTTGTATCAGCCATAATGCCTCCTTATCTCTTCAGGCTCTCAGCTTTTTTCTTAACGTCTTCGATTGTTCCAACGTTAAAGAATGCATTCTCCGGATACTCATCCATTTCACCATCCAGGATGGCCTTAAAGCTCTTAACGGTCTGGTCAACCGGCACATAAGCACCCGGAATTCCTGTAAACTGTGTTGCCACATGGAAAGGCTGTGACAGGAAACGCTGTACCTTACGGGCACGGTATACAAGGGTCTTATCCTCCTCGGAAAGTTCTTCCATACCAAGGATTGCGATAATATCCTGCAGTTCCTTGTACTTCTGTAAAAGAGCCTGTACACGGCGGGCTGTCTCATAATGCTCCTGACCTACCACATCCGGCTCAAGGATACGGGATGTAGAAGCAAGAGGATCTACTGCCGGGTAGATACCCTGCTCAACGATCTTACGGGAAAGTACCGTGGTCGCATCCAGATGAGCGAAGGTTGTGGAAGGAGCCGGATCTGTCAGATCATCTGCGGGCACATAAACAGCCTGTACAGATGTTACAGAACCTTCCTTTGTGGAAGCGATTCGCTCCTGAAGCTCACCCATCTCATTGGCAAGGGTCGGCTGGTAACCTACCGCTGAAGGCATACGTCCAAGAAGGGCGCTGACCTCAGAACCTGCCTGTGTGAAACGGAAAATATTATCGATGAAAAGAAGCACATCCTTATGCTGCTCATCTCGGAAATACTCCGCCATGGTAAGTCCAGTCTCTGCAACTCGCATACGTGCTCCTGGCGGTTCGTTCATCTGACCGAAAACCAAAGCGGTCTTATCCAACACACCGCTTTCCTTCATTTCAGACCAGAGGTCATTACCCTCACGGGAACGCTCACCGACACCGGTGAAGATGGAATATCCACCGTGCTCTGTTGCCACGTTACTAATCAGCTCCTGGATCAGGACGGTCTTACCTACACCGGCACCACCGAAGAGACCGATCTTACCACCCTTAGCATAAGGAGCCAAAAGGTCGATAACCTTGATACCTGTCTCAAGCATCTCAGCTGCCGGATTCTGATCCTCAAACTTCGGCGGCTCTCTGTGGGTGACCCACTTTTCTACTGAATCTAAAGACTCACCATCATCGATGGTCTCACCTAATACATTAAACAGACGACCTAAGGTCTTCTCACCTACCGGAGTCTTGATTCCGCTTCCGGTATCTGTAACCTCCATATCACGATACAGACCCTCACTTGGGGATAACATAATGCAACGAACTACATGGTTACCCAGGTGAGAAGCTACTTCCATGACACAGGTCTTTCCCTCATTTTCAACCGTCAAAGCCTGACGGATGGGAGGAAGTTTCTCTCCTTCAAAGGTCACGTCCACTACAGGTCCACTGACCCGAATGATCTTACCTTTTTCCATAATCTATCCTTTCTTCTTCTGGGCACGAACACCAGCGATGATCTCTGTGATCTCCTGTGTGATGGCCGCCTGACGAGCACGGTTATACTGGATGGAAAGCTGACGCAACATCTCCTGACCGGAGTCTGTTGCACTCTGCATTGCCATCATTCTTGCATTCTGCTCGCAGGAAAAAGACTCTACCAACGCACCATAAATAAATCCTACCACGTACTCCGGAACCACGCGATCCATAACCGCCTCGGCGGATGGAACAAACGCAATGGTCTCCATGAAAATATCGGCAGGCAGACCTTCAATGGTGAAGTCTGACTTATGAAGTGGAAGGAGCTGCTCCATCTGGGCAGTCTCTTCTGCTGCATTTTCCATACGGGTATAGATAATATGCACCTCATCCACACGATGATGTAAATAATCATCCAAAAGTGTCTCACCGATATTTCTTGCCCGGTTCAACGATGGGTTCTGGGCTGTATAACGGAACTGGGTATTGATCTCAATTCCATGACTTTCAAAATAGTGACGGCCCAGCTCACCCACACAATACAGGCGATAGTTATCGCACTGGGCAAGCTCTTTTTCTACGATCTTAAGAACGTTGGAGTTGTAGGCACCGGCAAGACCCTTATCCGCAGTAACCACAAGGTAACCTACGACCTTATCCTTTTTTGCCTCAAGCTCTTCCCTCTCAACGAAGTAATTGCTGTTCATATCCGGAACGTGTCTTAAGATTCGACTCATTTCCTGCTGAAGACCGAAGAAAAACGGCTCGGTCTCCGCCAGTTCCTTCCTGGCTTTTTTCAGCTTGGAGGAGGAGATCATATACATGGCGTTGGTAATTTTTAAAGTATCACGGATACTGCCCATACGTTCTTTGATCTCTTTGGTTCCTGCCATTAAGCTTCACCCTCCTGTTTTACAGCGTCAAGGATCTTCTGTGCAAGCTCATCGGTCAGCGTCTTCTTATCATGAAGCTCTCCCATGATAGCAGACTTCTGATCGTGGAACATTGTAAGGATTTCCTGCTGACGTGCCTTCACTTCTTTCTTAGGAACGTTATCGAAGTAATTGTTGTTTGCAAGTACTAATGTGATGACCTGCTCTTCCATAGACAGAGGATGATTCAGAGGCTGCTTCAACAACTCCATCAGGGCATTACCATGATCCAACTGTGCCTTGGTGGCATCATCCAGGTCAGAAGAGAACTGGGTGAAGACCTGCAGCTCACGATACTGAGCCAGATCGATACGTACAGAACCGGAAGCCTTCTTCATAGCCTTTGTCTGTGCAGCACCACCTACTCGGGATACAGAAAGTCCAACATTGACCGCCGGACGCTGACCCTCGAAGAAGAGATTTGACTCTAAGAAGATCTGACCATCGGTAATGGAAATAACGTTGGTAGGGATGTATGCAGATACATCACCATCCTGTGTCTCGATGATTGGCAGAGCTGTAATAGATCCTCCGCCTAACTTATCACTTAAGTGGGAACTTCTCTCAAGAAGTCTGGAGTGGAGATAGAATACATCTCCGGGGTAAGCCTCACGTCCCGGTGATCTCTCAAGTAAGAGGGAGATCGCACGGTATGCAACGGCATGCTTGCTCAAATCATCATAGACGATAAGAGCATCCTGACCCTTATACATAAAATACTCTGCAAGCGCTGTTCCTGCGTATGGTGCAATATACTGACATGCTGCAGGATCAGAAGCAGTTGCAGATACAATGATGGTGTAATCCAGGGCACCGTGCTGCTCTAATGTATTCACAACACGGGCTACGGTAGATGCCTTCTGTCCGATGGCAACATAGACACAGATCACACCCTTGCCCTTCTGGTTGATGATGGTATCGGTTGCAATGGATGTCTTACCGGTCTGACGGTCTCCGATGATCAGCTCACGCTGTCCCCGACCGATGGGGAAGATGGAATCAATCGCAAGGATTCCTGTCTCCATTGGTGTATCTACACTCTTACGATCGATGATACCGGGAGCATCTTCCTCAATGGCACGGTAATCACTCTCGTGAATCTCACCCTTACCATCTATGGGCTCTCCCAATGCATTTACGACACGACCCAGAAATTCTTCACCGGTAGGAATTCCGGCACGCTTACCGGTTCTTGCCACACGGCTTCCTTCAAAGATGTCATCGTCACGGCCAAACAGGATAACACCGATCTCACGCTCGGTAATATCCAGAACCATTCCCTTTACACCATTTTCAAATACAACGATCTCACCATAGAGAGCGTGGTCAATACCATAGATTCGCGCGATTCCGTCACCTACGGAGATAACCTGACCAACCTCTTTTGCTTCGAAGGTGGTATCGAAGTTCTCTATTTCGCTTTTAATGATCGAGATAATATCTGTAGCACTAATGGCTGCCATTACCTCACCTCCTGTTGTTTATCCTGTTAAGCAGACGATCTAACTGTCCGCTGAAACTCTTGTCATACTCTACGCCGCCGGCTCTTACCAGATAACCTCCCAGTAAGGAGTCATCCCTGACAGCCGTAAGCTTAACCTTCGCCCCGCTCACCCGACGGGTAATATCCTCTGTTGCCTGACGGATCAGCTGATCCGGATCAGAGTCTCCTGCATAGTACAGGGTACCATTTATGATACCCTCCTTCTGATCCAGAAGTTCCTGATAGCACTCTACAATCTGCGGGATCTGATCCGGGATCTCTACCACACAGCATCGTTTTAAAAAGTTCACAAGCTTTGGATCAAGGCCGGCTTTTTCTCCGATCTTTTCCATAACATGTTCCTTCTGGCGAGCGGTGATCACAGGATCATTCAAAAATGTTACAAGCTCTCTGGAGCCCTGAAGCATTGTCCGAATATCCTCGATCTGTCCGGAGGGAAGCTCAAGTTCAAGCAGCGCTTTGGCATTACTTATGCAGCACTCCCTCATGACCTTCCTCCATAATCTTCTTAGCCGCCATCATAGCAAGAGTAGCAATCTGCTCCCTTGTCTCCTCTTCGGCCTTCTTCTGATCTCTTTCGATCTGTTCCTTAGCCTTCTGACGAATCTGATCTGCCTCGGCATTTGCCTCTGCGATACGTCTCTCGTGAAGATGGTCAGCTTCTGTATGAGCATCGGCAAGGATCTGATCAGCCTGCTCATGGACTGTCTTCATCTTCTCCTGATACTCAGCCTTTTTCTCGTCTGCTTCCTTTGCCTTGGTCTCTGCCTCGTTAAAACGATCCTTGATCATATTCTCACGGGCGTCGATGACTGCGACAACACGAGCAAACAGGAACTTTTTCATAATCCAGTAGTCGATCAGCATGTTGATAACGACGAACAGGATGTTCCAAAAACTAATGTGTAACATAGGCTCTCATCTCCCTTTGTAAGAAAATTTGCAAAAATTACTTTACAAGAAGGATGATAAGAAGAGCAACTACGAAACCATAGATCGCTGTTGCCTCGGCAAGAGCTGCACCAAGAAGAAGGGAAGACTGGATCTTACCGGATGCCTCTGGCTGACGAGCGATAGCGTCTACTGCGCTTGCTGTTGCCTTACCGATACCTACACCTGCTCCGATACCTGTTAATACTGCGATTCCTGCTCCGATTGCTACAAATAAAGATGCTGTCATAATAATTTCCTCCGATAATATGTTATAAAATTACTCAATGGATTCTCTGATAAACAGAGATGTCAAAAATACAAATACATATGCCTGAATCAGGCCGTCGAACACATCAAAGTACAATGATGCTACCGCCGGAGCCACGACAGGGACTACCAGCTTGATCAGTTCAATGATGACAAAAGATCCAAGCACATTACCAAACAGTCGCATACAGAGAGAAAGTGGTCTGATAAAGATCTCCAATACATTGATTGGGGCTACAATGGCCATTGGCTCTGCAAAGCTCTTGATAAACCTCTTTGGTCCTTTGTACACAATTCCTGAGCCCTCGATCAGTATGATACTCATTACGGCTAAGGCGATCGTTACATTCAGATCTTTTGTTGGTGGTTTGAAACCCAATAATCCGATCAGGTTCGCAATTCCGATGTAGAACAGCACGGCTGACAAGTAAGGTACAAAAGGCTTCGCCTCTTCTCCCACCGTATCTCCAAAGAACTTATAGCACCACTCGACACAATGCTCTAAGAAAAGCTGTCCTCTCTTTGGATGTTCGACGCTTAATCTGCGCGTCAGAAGTAAACAAAGAACCAGAATGACCGCTGTTATCATCCAGGAAACAACCACGGATTCAAAAACCGGTATGCCTCCGAAGAGTGGAATGTTAAACACAGTCTGCAGGTTCAGTTCTTCCGTCAGCGCTTCAACCAGCGCTTCCACTTCATACTCACTTCCTTTCTTCTTATTAATAAATACTTGCGGATGTTTAAATCCGTATCGTAGTTTAATCATCTCATTTTTCAAAGTCAATTACTTTTATTATCGTGCAAATTCGCTCATTCGTTGTATAGATTGCACAAAAACAAGATGATTTTTTGGAGAGATTGACCGAATTGTCAATTACATTTCCTGATCAATTATGGATGATTTTTATTCTTGTGAAAAAACGACGAATTTCCACCGAAATAGAAGGCTGATTTTCCGTCTTTTTGTCAGTTTTCAACAATATCTATCCAAAAATCAAAAAAGCGAGAGAACCAATGCCCTTCATCAGGAACTGGCCCCCTCGCTCAAAATGCAATATTATTTCTCTCTCAATTTAGGATTATATCACTCGTCAAGAAATTTGTCATGTACAGCTTTCATTGCCACCTTCACATCATCGAGATCGATAAGAACTGTGATACGAATCTCGGATGTGGCAATCATGCGGATATTAACTCCTACATCATATAAAGCCTCAAACATCTTGGCCGCTACACCGGCATTGGACTGCATTCCTGCACCAACGATGGAAAGCTTTGCCACATTCTCCTCTTCCTTGATGTTCTGAATGGTCAGACGCTCCTGGTTATCCTTAAGGAGCTGTACGCACTCCTTGGCCTGGGTCTGATCCACTGTGAAGGAGATATCCTTGGTATCATCACGTCCGATGGACTGTAAGATCACGTCAACGTTGATGTTGTGCTTTGCCAACAGATCGAATACCTTGAATGCGATACCCGGCTGATTCTTAAGACCTACAATAGCGATTCTGGCTGCGTCCTTATCAACTGCAACTCCACTTACAAGCATGCTTTCCACTTTCGTTACCTCCTTTACGACAGTTCCTTCTGCCTTGGTTAAACTGCTTCGTACCACCAGAGGTACGTTATATTTCTTTGCCATCTCTACGGAACGGTTATGCAGAACCTTCGCACCCAGTGTTGCCAGTTCTAACATCTCATCATAGGAAACTTCCTTCATCTTACGTGCATTTGGAACCACACGTGGATCAGCGGTATATACACCCTCTACATCGGTGTAGATCTCGCAAGCATCCGCATTCAAAGCTGCTGCAAGAGCCACTGCTGTTGTATCGGAACCACCTCGGCCTAAGGTGGTAACATCATCATACTTGTTAACACCCTGGAAACCGGTTACGATAACGATCTTCCCCTGCTCAAGCTCTGCTGTAATACGCTCGCCGTCGATCTTCTTGAAGCGGGCATTCATATACTTGCTGGATGTGTGCATAGGTACCTGGAACGCATTCAGGGATACCGCCGGAACACCAAGCTTTGCCATAGCCATGGCCATAAGAGCTACAGAGACCTGCTCTCCTGTTGCCAGGAGCATATCCATCTCACGCTTTGGTGCATCCTCATTGATCTCAGCAGCCTTGGCTAAAAGATCATCTGTTGTATCTCCCATTGCAGACAGGACCACAACCACCTTGTTACCTTTTCTGTACTCTTCGATGCAGCGCTCTGCCACATTGAAGATTCGTTCTTTGTTGGCAACGGAGCTGCCACCGAACTTTTTAACGATCAGCATCTTTTTTCCTCCAAAAATATCTTATGCCAGACGGATCATCTGGATCACATCTCCAAGCTCCTGTGCCTTCGCATCGTACTGCTTCTGGGTCATCTCTTCTGTAATAAATCCGAGTTCCCCAGCTACACCTGCATCTACAGGACTTACCTTGGAGAATACCTTCTCAACCTCATCAAGGCTCTTACCTGTTCTGACAAAGAACCGGTAGTTCTGCTGTCCCGGATTAGCCAGTACCAGTTTCTCTTCCTTCCACTCAAGGTAGATGTTCTTATCGATATGCTTTGCAATGGCAACCAGATCTCCTACCACTGCGGATGCGGTAGGAAGCTTGCCGGCTCCTGAACCGTAGAACATTCCGTCTCCTAACATGTTACCGTGTACAAATACCGCATTGAACACATCATTGACATTGTAAAGCGGATGCTCCGGCGGAAGCAGGAACGGTGCCACCCGACAGAAATAGGTCTTACCACTAGCCTTGCTGGTCGCAAGAAGCTTGATGGCTCTTCCCATGGCATTGGCATACTTGATATCCGTAGCAGTAATGTGGGAGATTCCCTCGGTTGGAATATCGTTATAGTCTACCTGGGATCCGCTTACCAGTGAAGTCAGGATGGCGATCTTACGGCAGGCATCGTATCCCTCGATATCAGCTGTAGGATCCTTCTCTGCATAGCCCTTAGCCTGTGCCTCTTTTAAGACATCCGCAAACTCGGAACCCTCTGCTGTCATCTTGGTCATCATGTAGTTTGTGGTTCCGTTGACAATTCCTGTGATCTCCTCGATCACATCGCCGGTGAGGCAGGACTGAAGCGGACGAATGATTGGGATCCCGCCACCTACGGATGCCTCGAACATAAAATTGACCTTATGCTCTCTTGCGATACGAATCAGTTCAGCTCCCTTGTCAGCCACCAGAGCCTTGTTACTGGTGGTAACATGCTTTCCGGCCTCAAGCATCTCTTTCACAAAAGTATATGCCGGCTCAACACCACCCATTGTCTCTACAACAATGGAGATCTCCGGATCATTCACGATTTCTTTGTAATCGTGTACGATAAGATCCTGCACCGGATCTCCCTCGAAATCACGAAGATCCAGGATCTTCGTGACCTCTAAGGGCTCGCCTGCACGGTTTGCCACCACGTCCCGGTTGACCCGCAGAATCTCAACAACGCCGGATCCAATGGTTCCGTAACCCATTACTGCTACTTTCATATTGATCTTCCTTTCTTTTTCCTATATCCAGTCCGAGG
The DNA here is from genome assembly GCA_902803645.1 of uncultured Lachnospiraceae bacterium. Classification (GTDB taxonomy): domain Bacteria; phylum Bacillota; class Clostridia; order Lachnospirales; family Lachnospiraceae; genus Weimeria. The sequence continues at coordinate 14,586 of CADCQT010000021.1, forward strand.
ATCAGTTCTCCTCGGCTAAGACCTTCGCATAAGCAACTCCCGGCACCCGCTCGATCATAGAAATGATCTCCGCTATATCTCCAAGGGTCTGTGGCAGATCCATGGAAAGGGTGAGAGCTGCAATTCCGTTCACCGGCACCGCCTGATGTATGGTCAGGATGTTGGCCCGAAAATCCGCCAGGATCTTAAGAATCAGGGAAAGAAGTCCCGGTTCATCCTCTAACTTCACCACCATGGTAATGGTCCTTCCCTTCCGATTCTCGTGATAACGGAATATCTCGTCCTTGTATTTGTAAAAGCTACTACGGCTGATCCCCGCCTTCTCTGCTGCCTCGGATGCACTCTGGCATTTGCCGGACTCAAGCAGACGCTTCGCCTCTTCTACCCGAAGAAGCACCTCCGGAACCGCCTTTTCCTTCAATACATAGTAGACATTCTTTTCTTCCATATTAGATATTAGCCTCCAACTGTCTTTCCGTGGAAAACAAATGTCCTTACTCGGAATACTTTAACACATCAAAGTATCCCGTGCAAGGACATTTGTCTTTATTTTTTATTTTTATACAATCCGTTTATCTTCTACTCTGAATCGGAGACACCTCTTTTGGGTCTTCCCAGAGATACCCACTTCAGGTAGGAATTCATAAAGGGATCCAATGCACCATCTAACACAGCATCTGTATTGCTGCTCTCTTCTCCTGTCCGAAGATCCTTTACCATAGTATAAGGCTGAAGGACATAGGAGCGGATCTGGTTCCCCCAGCTGATATCGCTGACGTCTCCCCGGATCTCTGCCGCCTTCTTCTCCTGTTCCTGCATCTGGAGAAGATACAGCTTTGCCTTGAGCATCTGCATCGCCTTATCCTTATTCATATGCTGAGAACGCTCATTCTGACAGGTCACCACGATTCCTGTGGGGAAATGGGTGATTCGGATTGCGGATGATGTCTTATTGATATGCTGTCCGCCGGCTCCGGAGCTTCGGTAGGTATCGATTCGGATATCCTCATCCCTTACCTCCACATCCACATCCTCATTCAGCTCCGGCATTACATCGCAGCTGGAAAAAGATGTCTGACGCTTACCGTTGGCATTAAAGGGGGAGATACGAACCAGGCGGTGAATCCCCGCCTCAGACTGCAGGAATCCGTAGGCGTTCTCTCCGTTCACCTGGAAGGTTACGGATTTTAAGCCTGCCTCATCTCCCTCCAGCTCATCCAGAAGTTCCACTGAATAACCTCTCTTGTCTGCCCAGCGGGTATACATACGATAGAGCATGGAAGTCCAATCCATAGCCTCTGTTCCACCGGCTCCGGCATGAAGGGTAACAATCGCGTTATTGGCATCATACTCTCCGGACAAAAGGGTCTTCACCCGGATATTCTCCAGTTTGTTCTTAAAGTCTTCGAACATCTCCTGAGCCTCTGCCAGCATATCCGGATCGTCCTCGTCCATCTCCGCATCCATCTCGATATAAGCTCCGATATCATCAAACTGCTGCCGCAGTTCCTCGGCTCCTGCCACGTCATCCTTCAAGCTCTTGAGATTCTGGCTCTTGGCAGTCGCCTTCTCAGGATCATTCCAGAAGTCCGGAGCCTCCATTTCCCGCTCCATCTCTTCGATCTTGTGCTCCTTGCCTTCGATATCCAGTGATGCAAGAACCTCCCGCAGTGTCTCTTCATATCCGGATAACTCCGATTTCATCTGTTCAAACTCTAACATATCTTCTCCTTACTGAGATAATTTCCTGGTCAGGACAGCAATTCCCTTTTGGATCTGATTGTCCTTCTGATAGTCGTAGGTGTCCGTGGACAGATCTGCCCGATTCTTATCTCCCTTGAATTCGTATTTTAATTCGATGTCCGGCTTGATGCCCTTCTTATGGATACAGTCACCGGAAGGTGTATAGTAGGTCTCCACCGTAAGCTTAACCGCACTTCCGTCGGATAAAGGCATGGTCTGCTGTACAATGCCCTTTCCGAAGGTCTTGGTTCCGATCAGGGTTCCATACTTAAAGTCACGGATGGCCCCTGCAAAGATCTCTGCCGCAGAAGCAGACTGTCCGGAGGTAAGTACCACACAGGGGATCTTCTCCTGGGTCTTATCATCGGAGGTATAGTCGATCTCCCTTCCCTTCTTGTCCTTCATATATACGGTGGTTCCCTTGGGAAGGAGATCATCAAGGATCCCGGTCACCTCATTGACCAGTCCCCCCGGATTCAGACGCACATCATAGATCACCGCCTTAAGTCCCTGATTCTTCAGATCCTTAAGGGCAGCCTCGAATTCCTCCTGAGTATTCTCAGAAAACTCCGTGATCCCAATATAACCGATTCCCTTCTTCCGGTCTACCATATAATGAACCACTGAAGGAACCGTAATGTTCTTTCGCACAAGATCTACCGTCTTCTCTACGCCATCCCGCTTGTAGACGATCTGTACCTTTGAACTCTCTTCCCCTCGGATATGGCTGACAAATCCGGAGAGGGAATCGTACTGCTGGGAACGGTATCCATTGGCGGATACGATCTCATCCCCCTTTACAAGGCCTCCCTTTGCAGCAGGTGATCCCTCATAGACTCTTGTGATCAGAGTGTTGTTGGTTCCCTCTTCTCTGGTAAGCACAGCTCCGATACCGGCATAATTACCGCTGGTCTCTTCCTTCTGCTGCTTGTATTCCTTTGGCGTAAAATACTCGGAATAGGGATCCTCCATGCTGGATACCAGCCCCTTGTAAAGCCCCGTAGCCTTCTGCTCATCCGTTACATCCTTATAATAGAAACGGTTGATCATGGACTCAATGACCTTTAGCTTTGTCTGTTCCTTTTTTCCTAAAAAATCCTCAGAGCTGTTATTCTTAAACCAGAAGAAGCCGCAAATGACAGCTGCCATAACGATGGCAGACACACTGCATACTCCCACGATCATTCCCAGCCAAAAACTTTTTCTTCTTTTTTTCTTTAATTCCTCATCCATACTATGATGTCCTTACCGTAAGAAAGGGAGCTGTTTTGCAACGGCCCCCTTTTGTTATACATTCAAGTGTCTCTTCAGTGTAACACGACTGCCTGCGTATCCGATTCCAACCCCTAACAGGAGCGATACCGGAATCAGTACATGGAAGATGTTTCCCGCACTGACGAAGGAAAACATGCTCTTTAAGGCATCAAATCGTTCTGCCACATAATGAATAATATTGTTATATACAATTGCCAGAATCACCAGGGGAATGATCGAACCGATCAATCCGATAAGGATTCCCTCCACCACGAAAGGCGCCCTGACAAAGGCGTCCCTGGCTCCAATGAGCTTCATGATGGCAATCTCCTCTTTTCGGACGGAAATACCAACGGATACGGTATTACTGATCAAAAAGGCTGCAACTGCAATCAGAATAAAAATAATACCAAGAGAAATCCAACGGACCAGTGCATTAAAATCCGTCAAAGTCCTGGCGGTGGTGGCACTCTGATGTACCTCCCTGACCCCTGCCAGTCCCTGAAGATAGGATACCAGGCCGGCCTGCTTACTGACGTCCTTCAGATAGATCTCATAGTTGGCCATATCCGCAAGAGGGTTATCATCTGCAAAAGACTCTGCCGCATCGGAGTGTCCCTTGAAGTAGTCACTCTGGAACCGCTTCCAGGCCTCATCTGCCGATACGAAGTTGTACCTTGCCACTTCCTTGCGCTTGCCGATGGCAATTCCAATCTGATCGATCTCATCCTGGGTAGCCTTATCATCAAAGTAGACGGTCACTGCCACACCACGCTCTGCATTCTTCACCATACCGGAAAAGTTCACGCTGATGGAATAAAAGAGGCCAAACAAAAAGATACAGGCTGTCATGGTCGCAACGGAAGCCACGGAAAACATCTTATTGCGCCAGATATTCTTAAGTCCCTGACGCAGATTATACTGAAATGAACTAAATCGCATCTGCGTCTCCTTTCTGATCGTCCACCACACTGCCCTTACGAATGGTAATGACACGCTTGTTCATGGCTCTAACGATCTCCATATTATGGGTAACCACCACAACGGTGGTTCCGGCCTTATTGATCTGATCCAAAAGCTTCATGATCTCCCAGGCATTATGGCCATCCAGATTACCCGTAGGCTCATCCGCCAGAAGGATCTTCGGCTTATTCACCAGCGCTCTGGCAATAGCAACACGCTGCTGCTCACCGCCGGAGAGATGTCTGGGAAGGGAGCGGTACTTGGCTGCCAATCCCACCAGGGAGAGCATGTAAGGTACCTGCTTCTTGATCTTACGCTTGCCCGCCTCAATAACACGCATAGCGAAAGCCACATTCTCATAGACATTGCGATCCTGCAACAGGCGGAAGTTCTGGAAAACACATCCGATCTTACGCCTGTAGTCCGGAATATGCCGATGGGAAATGCGGCTTAGATCCTTACCATTCACCGTGATCTTGCCTGTTGTAGGAGATAGTTCCTTAAGAAGAAGCTTGATCAGGGTAGATTTGCCCGAACCCGAGTCTCCCACAATGAAGACAAACTCTCCGGGCATGATATGAAGGCTGACATCCTTAAGTGCCTGGACACCCGCCTCATATGTTTTGCTGACATGTTCTAATTTGATCATAATATCTTAAAAGTCCTGTTCCTCCATATACTTCATATATTCTACCACCATTAATGCAATCTTGAAAGTGATTGCATCCTCAAATACACGAAGATCAAGTCCTGTACTCTTCTGGATCTTATCTAAGCGGTAGACCAAAGTATTTCTATGGATATAGAGCTGTCTTGATGTTTCTGAAACATTCAGGCTGTTCTCAAAGAACTTATTGATGGTGCTTAAGGTCTCCTCATCGAAGTCATCCGGCGACTTCTTCTCGAAGATCTCCCCGATGAACATTCTGCAGAGAGGAAGAGGAAGCTGATAAATCAGACGTCCGATTCCCAATACAGAATAAGCGATAACATTCTTCTCCTTGAAGAAGATCTTACCTACATCCAGCGCCATGGCCGCTTCCTTATAGGAGCGGGATACATCCTTGATCTCAGAAACAATGGTTCCGTAGGATACACGAATCTCATGCTCATTATGATCTGCAAAGGCATTGATGATCATCCGGCTGGTCTTCTCGATGTCCTCGTAATCATCTTCTACATCCAGCTGCTTCACCACAATGATATTATCCTCGTCAACAGCTGTAACGAAGTCGTGGCTCTTACCTCCGAAGATGCTACGGACACGATCCAGCTCATCTCCGTCCTTATGGCCTCCGGTCTCCACGATCATAACAACACGGTGTGCATCGATATCCACGTGGAGCTTCTTCGCACGATTATAGATATCCACCAGCAAAAGGTTATCCAGCAGAAGATTCTTGATGAAGTTATCCCGATCAAATCTCTCCTTATAGGCCACGATCAGTTCCTGAATCTGAAAGCATGCCACCTTGGCAATCATCTGAGCCTTATCATCCTCGCCCAGTGCAATTACCACAAACTCCAGCTGCTGGTCGTCAAACACCTTAAAGAACTGTCCGCCGAAGATCACCTGGCTTTCCGCATGTGATCCGGCAAAGTCCACCGCCGGCTGTGAGTATTGAACAGCATCCTGGAAGGTAGCTGCTAAAATACTTCCTTCCTGATCTGTAACAGCAAGATCGACCTTTGCAATGGAATTCAGTCCATCAATTGTCTTTTGCAGAATTTGGTTTGAAATCATGTTAATCCTACCCCCTAGTCCTGATTCTTTATTTTTGAGCAATTTATACCAAAATCAGGACTCGTTTTTGCGCAATATTCCTATCACTCTTTTCTAGTTTAATACAAAATGCCATAATTGGAAAGTACCAAGTTGCGTTTTATTATGCACATTTACTCACATTATTTTTGTCTATCCCTATCCCCCGGATTTTTCTTTCGAAACAGCGAATTTTCCACCCTTTGTATGGTTTTAACAAAAACTATGTTCGGCAAAAACGTATTTATGGGCTTTCTTCTCCACAGAAGATTTGCGTTTTTTGTGGATAATGTGGATAACTCCGTGTATAACTTGATTTTTCGCTATTTTTATCCCCAAAATTGTGGATAACTATGTGAAAACTTTTCGTCGTTTTTTCAACCAAGGATTGTAACCCTAACGCCCTTCAAGTCTCGTTCCACGGAGCGTTTATATCCGACAGATATAAAAAAGCTGTGATCCGGCGCCCCAGACCACAGCTATCGAAAAATCCTGTCAAAATCTTATAGGTTGGAATTAAAGTACACGACGTACCGCTAAGATAGAACGATAGTGTGCATTGGAAATCTTGATACCGTCTCTTGCATTGGATGCATGAACGATCTGGCCACCACCGATGTAGATGGCAACGTGACCACTGTAGCATACGATATCTCCGGCCTGCATATTGGATGGATCTACTGCCACACCAACACTGCGGTCTCCTGATGAAGAATGAGGAAGACTCTTACCGAAGTGAGCATATACTGACATTACGAAACCGGAACAATCTGCTCCGTTTGTAAGGGATGAACCACCCCATACATATGGATTACCTACGAACTGGCAAGCAAAACGTGCTACTGCACCACCATTCTGGCTATCCGGTGCATTATAGCTCTGGCTGCTGGAGGAGCTGGAGCTACTTGAATTACCCTGGCTGCTGGAGGAACTCTGGCTGCTGGAGGAGCTGGAGCTACTTGAGCTGTTAGATGAGCTCTGGCTGCTGTCAGCGGATGCTGCCTGCTGTGCCTCCTGGGCTGCCTCTTCCTCAGCCTTCTTAGCCTTCTCTCTTGCCTTGATGGAAGCAATAGACTCAGCGTAGTGATATCTACGTGTCAGCTTAACATAATCTGTGGATACATATCCTGTATCATCACCGGCCTTGATCTTAATCCAGCCGTCTGAATCTGTACTGCTGAAATTCTTAACAACCAAAGCGTCTCCCTTGGCTGCAAGATCTAACACCTCTGCCTTTGTAGATGCCTTGGCACGAATCTTAAGGGTCTGTGTCTGAACCTTGGCTACGACCTTGCTGGCCTTCTTCACTGCCTTCTCGGAACCTACGGTAAGGTAATCTGCCTTAACATAACCTACAACATCACCAGACTCGATCTTATACCAGCTGCCCTTCTTCTTAACAACGGCACAAAGATCTCCGTTGGATAAATGACCTACCAGCTTAGAATCTGCTGATGCATGCTTACGAATATTTGCGTAATCTCTTACATTACCTACTGCAAGATTATTATACTTGCTATCCTGCTTTGCAGTATTTTGTTCTGCAACTGCTGTTGTTGTCTTCTCTGTAACGGTCTCGTCTGCCTGTGCAGATGCCTCTGTCACCATATCTGCAAGTGCCAGATTCACGCCTGACAGTGTAGAATTGGATGTAACATCAGCAGATGCTTCCTGTGTGGATACCATTGCGGTAGCGCCAGCCAATGGAGTAGCGGAAACGGCCATTCCTGCATTTCCCATCATAACTCCTGCTGTTAATGTTAATGCTGCTACCTGCACTTTACGATTACGATTCATTGTGGAACTAATCCTCCCGAACACGTTTATTACGAATTTGTTACAATTATTACTTTGCCATTATAGCAAGCAGTTACAGGCTTGTCAAGGAAGATTGAAGAAACCTTGAATTTTCTTTTAAGCATTTATTAATATTTCATTACGATGTTACATTTTTACTGATTTGTTAAGAATCTTTGCACACTGGTAATCGCATTGGCACCGTCTGCTGCCGCTGTGATCACCTGACGAAGCTGCTTGGTACGAAGATCTCCTGCTGCGAAAATTCCCGGCGTCTTTGTCACACAATCCTCTCCAGCCAGGATATAACCCTTCTCATCCTGCTGGGGCAGTCCCTCCACATCGGTGTTCGGCACGGTTCCGACTGCCATAAAGACTCCGTTTACCACAAGGGTCGATGTCTCTTCTGTTACCTTATTCCTAAGTTCCAGGCTTTCCACTTTGATATTTCCGTTCACCTTTGTAACCACCGTATCATAGATCACTTCAATGTTCTCCGTTGCAAGGACCTGATCCACCAGCACCTTCGCACCACGGAAGGCATCTCTTCTATGAATAAGGTAGACCTTCGTTGCAAAACGTGAAAGGAAGAGCGCATCCTCTAACGCCACATCTCCGCCACCTACAACAGCCGCCACCTTATTGCGGTAAAAGGCTCCGTCACAGGTAGCACAGTAAGATACCCCGGCTCCGATCAATTCCTTCTCTCCGGGAACTCCAAGCTCTCTGTGGTTTGCCCCCAAAGCCAGGACAAGGGTCTTTGTCTCCACCGGATCGGAATGAAGAAGACGAAGCCGCTTAAGATCCCCCTCCTCTTCGATGGCAACCAGGCGATCCTCTAAGACCTCTACCTCCAGCTGATTCACATGGTCCCGGAACTTCATTCCCAGTTCCATTCCTCCGATCCCTTTCATTCCGGGATAATTATCCACTTCATACGTGGTGGCGATCTGACCGCCATCCACCGGGCTTTCCGCCACCAGAAGGGTTACAAGTCCGGCTCGCTTGGCATAGATCGCTGCTGTAAGACCTGCGGGGCCGTTACCAATAATGACTGTATCGTAGATCATAAAAACTTCCTCCATTTATAACTCCACAATTAGATTGTACGCAATCTATATTATCGTCTCTTTTCTTTCTTGTCAACAAAAATTAAGATGAATATTCTTCTGTTGTCAGCTCTTTTTTCTCATGAGATAATATATAAGAAGAAACCATGTAGTAAGAAAGGATGTGACACCATGGATATGATGGACATCGCCGCATTATCCACTTCTATGAGCCGCTCCAAGTCTCTATCCGAACTCGGTACTCTTATTCTGGATAAGACCTTAGATACCGCCAAGGAGATGGCCGCAGGGGAAGTTGCCATGATGGATGCAATGCCCCGGGCTGCATTGGAGACTTCTGTCAATCCTGCCATCGGCAGTAATATTGACGTGAGCGTTTAACCTGACCTGACGTCAGGCCATAGACGGGATAGGAAAGCCCGGAACCATAGCTCCTGTCTATCGGTTCCGGGCTTTTTTTGTAATCTTTATTTCTCTACGATAGCCTCAACCTCAAGCATAACATCCTTGGGAAGTCGTGCAACCTCCACGCAGCTTCTTGCCGGATAGGGCTCCGGGAAGAACTTGGCATACACTTCGTTGATCGCTCCAAAATCATTCATTTCCTTAATAAAAACAACGGTCTTGATCACCTTATCCATTGTAGTTCCACTAGCTTCCACCAGATTCTTAAGATTGGTAAATGCCTGCTCGGCCTGTGCTGCAGAACCTTCCGGGATCTCACCGGTAGCCGGATTTACCGGAATTACGCCGGATGTGAATACCAGATTACCGACTTCAATTGCCTGGGAGTATGGTCCGATTGCTGCAGGTGCCTGATCCGTTGCGATTACTTTTTTCATAAATAAACAGCCTTCTTTCTATATATAATGTGAATAATCTTTGAGAGGACTTCTCCAACTGAAGCAAAAAACGCCCTCGCATCTCATTGTATGAAACGCGGGGGCATTCGTCAATATTTATTCCCTGACCAGACGGATCTTGCCGCCCTCAAGGGTGATAAGTCTCTTTTTATATAATCTTCCAATGGCACGCTTAAAGGCATTCTTCGACAGTCCGGTCTCTCTGCTAATGACCTGGGGAGATGCTTTCTCTGTAAAGGGAAGCACTCCGGCGTAGGATCGAATGATCCCAAGGACCTTCTCGGCGTCCTCATCCATCTGCAGATAAGAAGCCTCTCTTGTCGTTACATCCAGCTTACCGTCCGGCTTCACATGGGTCACCCTGAGGGAAAGGACCTGGCCGATTCTGCAGTCAGACACATCCTCATGGGCCGGGATCATGGCCGAAAACCTGTCATCCACTGCCACAAAGGTTCCGAAATCATGACCGAACTCATAGATCCGTCCCACCACCTGATCTCCTGTCTTATAGGGAGAATCTGTGGACATCACATCATAGAGGTGGCGCATGGAAGCTGCCAGTCTGCCGCTTTTATCCTGATACATACGGACCAGGATCTCATCTCCTTCTTCAACCTTACCTACCAGCTCATGATAGGGAAGAAGAAGATCCTTGGAAAGTCCCCAGTCCAGGAAAATTCCGATCTTTGTCACCTGCCTTACCGTAAGGGAAGCCACAGTCCCCAGGGTGATCTTCGGCGCCGCTGTTGTCGCAATGAGACGGTCATCGGAATCCAGGTACAAAAAGACTTTAAGCTCATCTCCCACCTTAAGATCCTCAGGAACCTCTTTCCTGGGCAAAAGTACACGGTCTGCCGCATCTTCTCCGCCGTTTCCTCCCTCCGGATCAAACAGATACACGCCAAAATCCACTGCCTTGGCTACCTTTAACTTCTGATATTCTCCTAATCGAAACATTCCTTCTCCTATTTCTTCCAGCTGGTTACCACATAGGGATTTCCCTGATCATCTGCAAGGAGCACCTGGATATGATCCTCACTTTCCTTCTTCAGAAGGGTGATGGTATCTCCCAGCCTTGCCTGCTGCTTATATTCCACAAAAAAAGCTGAGTACTTCACATCTGCCGGCAGCACATGGCTTGCCAGCTGCACATAACGCCCATTGTTCACATGTCCGTTGGTATCCAAAAAGGTCTGGTCTACCACTACCTTTGTCACCTCAGACAGGCCTTCCTCCACCGGGATCTTACGTTTTTCAAACGTCTCCCGGGGCTCTTCCTCCTCCACAAAGGCTTCGATCATCTCCTTCGGAGCCCTTTGGGGCTTGTTGGTCTTAATATTCATAAGGACCCAGATGGAATTGGCCGTGGCAAGAAGTCTTCCGTCTTCACTTTCTATTGTAAAGTAACGGTACGCCATCATACCTCGGAAATGATAAGGATAGGTCCGAAGAAGGATTCTCTCACCGATGCTGGGCATCTCCCTCAGGTGCACCTGCCAGTTGGTCACAAACCAGCCCAGATCCTGTTCTCCCAGAATCTTACAGGTATAGCCCGCATCCTCCGAATGAAAGGTGGCACAATCCTGAAGCAGGTTCACAAGCCCTGTACAGGTCAGCCTGAGATCTCCATCTGTTTCACTAAATCGAATCCGCTCCCGCATTTCATACATAACGCCGCCACCCTTTCAAGTCTCACTTTCTTAGGTCTTCCAATTCTCAATTCCTCGTCTAAGATAAAAAGAAAACAGCAGGTGTCACTCACCTGCTGCTTAATAGCTGGCCCACAAGGATTCGAACCTTGAAATGACGGAGTCAGAGTCCGCTGCCTTACCGTTTGGCTATGGGCCATTGTGTTGTTCGGTTGTTTGTGTTTCCCGCGTCAACAATGAATATTATACACGAATCAGATTTTAATGCAAGCACTTTTTTAAAAAAAATTATATTTTTTTATAAAAGTCTTACTTCCCCCGCTACAAGCCCGTATTTTAGGGGATCTGACACCTGTATCCTCGTCCGTCCTCCGGTAAGATCTGTTATCTCTTTTGCAAAATCTTCATAAGAATCCTCTTCCCTCATAACAGAAAGTGCCACCTCGGCTCCAAAGTCCGAGGAGAAAACCGGAATCTGGTTCTGCCTAAGAAGATAGTCCACCTTACCATAGTCATTATAGTCGCAGACCAGATCAATCTGCCGGCCGGAAAGAATCTCCATCTTAGAGGCATGCTCTATGGCTTCCTTAGCAGTCTGTCCGTAGGCTCTTGTCAGTCCGCCGGTTCCCAATAATACTCCGCCAAAATATCTGGTGACCACCACCAGAACATTGGTAAGTCCGCTGTAGCCGATCATATCAAGAATGGGACGCCCGGCTGTTCCCGAAGGTTCTCCGTCATCACTGCTTCTGGTAACCGCCTCCACCTGATAGGCGTAGCAGACATGGCGGGCATCATAGTACTGCTTCCGGATCCCCCGAATCAGATCCTGGGCCTGCTGCTCCGAAGTAATGGGAATCGCCCGTCCGATAAAGCGGGATTTCTTCGCCACGATCTCACTATGGCCTTCCTCTAGAAGCTGACACTCTGACATATGCTCTCCTTTCCGGTGATAGAAACTGTGTTTATTATATAGGAAATCTTTGCTATAATAAAGTAGATATGCATCTAGCGTGTACAGGAGGTAACATGAATTACAGTAAACAAAGCGTTCGCCGTCACAAATCCGGACGATCCAAGACCCAGCGAAGCGCCAGAAAGAAATTCGGTCTTACCGTCTTAAAATCCATTCTGGTCCTGATTCTGGTACTGATCGCCGTGGGACTTGGCGGTTTTGCCTATTATGCCAAAGAGCAGATCAAAGATCTTCCGGATATTTCCGAAGTCAATATTTCCCCCTCCGGGTTTCAGACCAAGATCGTTGACAGCGACGGTAACCAAATCGAGACCCTGGCAGCCTCCGGTGCGAACCGGGATTATGTCTCACTGTCCGAGATCCCTCTGGATCTGCAGCACGCCTTTGTGGCCATTGAAGACTCCCGCTTCTACGAACATAACGGAGTCGATGTGAAGGGTATTATCCGTGCCGCTTTCACAGGACTTGCCAATGGAGGACATTTTTCACAGGGTGCTTCCACCATCACTCAGCAGCTTCTCAAGAATAATTTCTTTACCGGCTGGACCGAAGAGAACGGATTAAAATCCAAACTCAAGCGTAAGATCCAGGAACAGTATCTGGCCCTGGAATTAGAGAAGGTCACCAGCAAGGACACCATCCTGGAGAACTACCTTAACACCATTAATCTGGGACAGAACACCTTAGGAGTGGAGGCTGCCGCCCAGCGCTATTTCAATAAGGACACCAACGAGCTGACCCTTTCCGAGGACGCTGTCATTGCAGGCATCACCCAGAATCCTGCCCGTTACAATCCCATTACCCATCCGGAATACAACGCCCAGCGCCGGGAGAAGGTCCTGGGGAATATGCTCGAACAGGGCTATATCACCAAAAGCCAGTACAAGGAGGCAATGGATGATGATGTCTATGACCGGATCAAGGTGGTAAACAACGATCTGGATTCCTCTTCCACTTCCTATTTTGTGGATGCTCTGACCCAGCAGGTCATGAAGGACCTTATGGAAAAGAAGGGGATGTCCGAGACCGAGGCTTATATGAAGCTGTACTCCGGCGGACTTACCATTCACGCCACCCAGGATCCCACCGTCCAGAAGATTGCCAATAAGGAAGTGAACAACAAGGCCAACTACGGCTACGAGCCTTCCTACTCCTTTTCCTTCCGTCTCACTGTCAACAAGGCAGACGGAACGCAGGAGAACTACAGCGAACATACCATGCTCGCCCACTACCAGGCCAAGAATCCGGACTACTCCATCAATTATTCTTCCAAGGCCAACGCCAAGGCCGCCTACAAGAAATATAAGAGCGAAGTGGTCAAGGACGGGGATACCATCCCAGAGGGGGGAGAGAACATCATCTATACCCCTCAGCCCCAGGTGGCCATGACCATTATGGACCAGTCCACCGGTCAGGTAAAAGCCATTGTGGGAGGCCGTGGCAAGAAAAAGGGCAGTCGTACCTTAAACCGTGTGACGGACATCACCCGTCAGCCCGGTTCCACCTTCAAGATCTTAGCCGCCTACGCTCCGGCTCTTGACGCAGGCAATATGACCCTTGCAACCGTACAGGACGATGCCCCCACTTCCTACACCAACGGAAGGCCGATCCGTAACGGTGGACGTTACCGGGGCTTTACCAATATCCGTACCGCCATTACCCATTCCATTAATGTGGTGGCGGTCAAGACCTTGACTGCCATCGGTACCGGCCTTGGATATCAGTATGTACAGGATTTCGGTATCACTACCTTAGATGAGGGAGATAACAACCAGGCCCTTGCCCTCGGCGGTATCTCAAGAGGTGTCAAGAACATCGAGCTGGCAGGTGCCTATGCCACCATTGCCAACCACGGCACCTACCACCGCCCCATCTTCTACACTACCGTAGAGGACAACAACGGCGAGGTTCTCTTAGATACCACCAAGGAGGAGGGTAAGAAGGTCATCAAGGAATCCACAGCCTTCCTTCTCACCTCCGCCATGCAGGATGTTATGACCAAGGGTACCGGCATCAGAGCCAACTTCTCCGGAATGGCAGTTGCCGGCAAATCCGGTACCACCACCAAGAACAGGGACTGCCTTTTTGCAGGTTTTACCCCTTATTACACCTGTGTGATCTGGGGAGGCTATGATGATAACGCCCCCCAGAATCAGTACCAGACCTACTACCCCAAGAATATCTGGCGGGCCGTTATGAGCCAGATCAACCAGGGTAAGGAAAATCCGGGATTTGCCGTCCCCAAGGACGTAGTCCGCAAGGCCGTCTGTGCCAAATCCGGTCTGCTTCCCGAGGAAGGGATCTGTAATATGGATCCAAGAGGCAGCCAGGTCTACACCGAGTACTTTACCAGAGGAACGGTTCCCACCAAGACCTGTGACCACCACGTTAAGCTTACCATCTGTAAGTCTTCCAACCTTCCTGCCGGAGAATTCTGTCCGGAAAATGAAGTAACAGAAAAAGTCTTCATCATCGGAGGAAGTTCCGGAACCGAGGACAGCCCTTACGCCATCTCCTCTAAGGATATGAAGTCCACCTGTAACCTCCATACCGAAAAGACCAGAGA
>CADCQT010000022.1 GCA_902803645.1 uncultured Lachnospiraceae bacterium
GAGCGTGTGTATCTTTCCGTTCCGGGATGGGCTGAATCGGACGGATGTTGAAAATATTATCATGTTTCTTCCTTTTGGCGTCGGAATACCTTTTTTATTGCGTAAAAAGAAACTGGTTACAACAGCGGTTTGTGCACTGTTGTTTAGTATATTGATCGAAGGGGGACAGTTCGTTGAGGCGGGATTGTCTCACTGGTTTTCTATGAGGATTATCGATAGTAGCGATGTGATATGTAATACGTTGGGAGGATGCATCGGCTATTTTATTATAAAGATAATTGCAATCATCTATGTTAAGGGACTGAAGATAACGGAAAAAGAGAAACCTTTGGCATTCTGGAAATATGTTGACAACGTTATGAGGGAAATGGTTGCACATATTGACAAAAACGGCTGAAATAACTATAATAGACGCGCCGTGCATTGGAATAAGGATCATGGAGACGGCTGAAAATGACAGGATCCGAATACAATCGAAAGGATGTACAGCCCTATGGAAAAGAAGAATCTTATGACCCGTGAAGGTCTCAAGAAGCTGGAAGACGAGCTTAGTGATCTGAAAGAGAACAAACGTAAAGAGATCTCCAAGAAGATCGGAGAGGCAAGAGAACAGGGCGACCTGTCAGAGAATGCTGAGTATGATGCGGCAAAGGACGAGCAGGGTAAGATTGAGGATCGTATTTCTGAGATCGAAGAGATCTTAAAGCATGCGGAAGTTGCTGATGAAGATGACGGAACCGGTAGAATCAATATCGGATACACAGTGAAGTTATTGGATTTAGAGTACAATGATGAGCTTACCTATAAGCTTGTAGGTTCTACAGAGACAGACAGTCTGAACGGTAAGATCTCCAATGAGTCTCCGGTTGGACATGCACTGATCGGTCATGTAGCCGGTGATACAGTTGAGGTTGAGACCGAGGCAGGAACATTCCAGTATAAGATTCTGGAAGCATCACGTGCCTAAGAGCAATCGTGTTATATTGTGATTATGGCATCCCAGGGAATACTCTGGGATGTTTTTCTAACAGTCGAGACCTGATGAAATTTAACCAAGAGTAATGAGGAGAAAAAAATGGCAGAGCAGAACAATCAGCAGGATGTGAATCAGCTGCTTAAGATTCGCAGAGATAAGCTGACCACACTTCAGGAAGAGGGAAAGGACCCATTCCAGATTACAAAGTTTGATGTTACACATCATACAACCGATATCCGAGAGAACTTTGAGGCGCTTGAAGTGATCCCGGATAAGGATGAGAACGGCAAAGACAAGATGGTTGAGTTGTCTTCTCTTCCGGAGGGCAAAGTCGTAAGTCTTGCAGGACGTATGATGTTCAAGCGTGTTATGGGTAAGGCATCCTTTGCGAATATTCGTGATCTTAAGGGTGACATGCAGATCTACGTATCCCGAAATGATCTCGGGGATGAGGATTATGCTCTGTTTAAAAAGTATGATGTAGGCGATATCATTGGAATCAAGGGCTTTGTTTTCAAGACACGTACCGGAGAAACTTCCGTACATGCCAAGGAAGTTACGCTCCTGTCCAAGAGCCTTCAGATCCTGCCGGAGAAGTTCCATGGACTGACAGATACTGACACACGTTATCGTCAGAGGTATGTGGATCTTATTATGAATCCGGAAGTTAAGGATACCTTTGTTAAGAGATCTCAGATCCTTAAGGAAATCCGTAATTTCCTGGATGGACGTAATTTCATGGAAGTTGAGACTCCGATGCTGGTTAGCAACGCAGGTGGTGCTGCTGCCCGTCCGTTCGAGACCCACTATAATGCTCTGAACGAAGATGTTAAGCTTCGTATCTCTCTTGAACTTTACCTTAAGAGACTGATCGTAGGTGGAATGGAGCGTGTCTACGAGATTGGCCGTGTATTCCGTAACGAGGGCGTGGATACCCGTCATAATCCGGAGTTTACACTGATGGAGCTCTATCAGGCATACACAGACTATGAGGGTATGATGGAGCTGACAGAGTCTATGTTCCGTTATCTTGCTGAGAAGGTTTGTGGAACCACCAAGATCACATACCAGGGAACAGAGATCGATCTTGGTAAGCCATTCCGTCGCCTTACTATGACAGATGCTGTTAAGGAAGAGACCGGAATTGATTTCGATCAGGTCAAGACAATTGAAGAGGCAAGAAAGCTTGCAGATGAGCATAAGATTGCTTATGAGGCACACCATAAGATTGGTGATATCTTAAATCTTTTCTTCGAAGAGAACTGCGAGGAGAAGATGATCCAGCCGACCTTTATCATGGATCATCCTATTGAGATCAGCCCGCTCACGAAGAAGAAGCCATCGGATCCATCCAAGGTAGAGAGATTCGAGCTCTTTATCTACGGTCGTGAGATGTGTAATGCATACTCTGAGCTTAACGATCCGATTGACCAGAGAGAGAGATTTGCAGAGCAGGATAAGCTGGCTGCTCTCGGTGATGAGGAAGCGAACCACACCGATGAGGATTTCATGAATGCTCTTGAGGTTGGTATGCCACCAACAGGCGGAATTGGATACGGAATCGACCGTCTGGTTATGCTGCTGACGGATAGCCCTGCCATCCGTGACGTACTGCTCTTCCCGACTATGAAGAGTCTTGACAGTGATAAGGTAGAGGGTACTGCAGAGACAAGTGGAGATAACAATGGTTTCTTCACACCGAACCAGAAGATCGATTTCAGCCATGTAGCGGTTGAGCCGTTGTTCGAGGAGGATGTTGACTTTGAGACCTTCTCTAAGAGTGATTTCAGAGCAGTCAAGGTCAAGGCTTGTGAAGCGGTTCCAAAGAGCAAGAAGCTGCTGCAGTTTACCTTAGATGATGGTACGGGAACTGACAGAACCATCCTTTCCGGTATTCATGCATACTATGAGCCGGAGGAGCTTGTAGGCAAGACTCTGATTGCAATCACCAATCTCCCACCGCGGAAGATGATGGGAATCGAGTCCTGTGGTATGTTGCTTTCTGCAGTTAATAATGTGAAGGATTCCGAGGAGGAAGAGCTTCATCTTCTTATGGTGGATAACCACATTCCGGCAGGTGCTAAGCTGTACTAATTGGAACAGAATATGAATTTTGAAAAGCAGGATCCTTAGGGATCTTGCTTTTTGCAATTTTTGAAGGTAGGGTCTATAATCCTGATATTATACCATTCGATAAATGGAATTGAGATTAGATAAGGATGAACCTATGAAGGAAAAGACGATTTGGGAAAAACAGCCGGTGGTGATTCTGGGTGCACTCTTCTGCTGCTTCCTATGGGGAAGCGCATCCCCGGCCATTAAGATCGGATATGAGATCTTTGGAATTGCCCCGGGAGATACGGCAGGAAGGCTCCTCTTTGCCGGGATCCGCTTTATGATCGCAGGAGGCATGGTGATAGGATATGACAGTTTGCAGAAAAGGAGATTCTGTCGTCCGGCGAAAGGCGCCTGGAGAAAGGTGGCCATTTTGTCTGTGTTTCAGACCTCAGTCCACTATATCCTTTTTTATATGGGGCTTGCCTACACCTCCGGGGTGCGGGGATCCATCATCAACTCGGTGGGAACCTTCTTTAGTATCTTCCTGGCGGTATGGATCTTTCGGTTTGAGAAGCTTACCCTTCGCAAGGCACTGGGAAGTCTGGTGGGTTTTTTGGGGGTTCTCATCTGTGTTACCGGTGGTTCCTTCGGACAGATGTTTCAGGGAGGACTGCGGCCGGAGGGAGAAGGTGCACTACTGCTCTCCGCCTTTTGTGGCGCTATGGCAAGTAATCTTATTAAGAGGATCGCGAGAACAGAGGATCCGGTGACCATGAGTGGATGGCAGTTTTTGACCGGAGGAGTGACTTTGGTGGTGATGGCGGTATTTATGGGAGGACGGCTACAGCTTCACTCTCCTGCCGGAATTCCACTGATCCTGTATATGGGATTTATATCTGCCGGAGCCTACACTGTCTGGAGCGTATTGCTGAAATACAATCCGGTGAGCACCGTAACCGTTCTTGGATTTATGAATCCGGTGTTTGGGGTTCTGCTCTCTGTGGTATTTCTCCGGGAAGCATCGGAGGCTGCCAGTCTGGCAGGTGTTGCTGCCCTTCTTTTGGTAAGCGTGGGGGTTGTGATTGTGAATTATAACCCAAAGAAGAGAAGGTCAGGAGATTAAAAATTATTTAACATAACAATTGAAAAAAAGGGATCTGCCTATTATAATCTTGAACTGTTCGCTCGCATTTTGCGTATTTGAGGTGTTTGCAGAATGTGTTGATAGAAACAAGGAGGTTTTATGAGTAAGCGAAACAGGAAAGAAACAGGCAGGACCTCGGTCAGCAGGAAGCTGTCCGTTATTTCAGCCCTTATGCTGATCATCAGTATGGTGGCTGTGGAATTGATCGCCATGGGATTTGGCTATGGGATGATCAAAGGACTCATCGACGCTTCCCTTAAGACAGAAGTGAAGGTAGATGCGGATCTGGTAAATAAGGAATTAAATTCCACCTTTTATTATCTGAATGGAGTGGCAGATGCCATTGAACAGAATGATTTTAAGAAGGAGGAAGACCTTCGCTCCTATCTGCAGGGAACCGTAGGCCGGTATGATTTGATCCCCACAGGTGTGTATGTTGCCTTAGAGGATAATACTTTCATTTATCCGGCGGATCCAAGTATCGAGAAGGGATTTGAGGCCACACAGAAGCCCTGGTATAAGGAGGCCATGGGGTATACCAATGCCTACTATTACTACTACGATAAGCCTTACTTTGATAAGGCGACGGGAGATCTCTGCTCTACGGTTCAGCGTCATGTTCATCTGAAGGACGGCCGGGAAGGCGTTGTGGTTGCGGACCTTATGATGTCCGATGTTCAGAAGCTTTTAAGTGAAGTAAAGCTTTATGATTCCGGTAAGGCCATGATGGTAACATCAGAGGGTATGATCCTCTCCTACTCAGATAAGAAGCTGAACGGAAGCAACATAAAAGAACAGAAAAAGGATAAATTTTTAAGTGCTGTATCCACTGTTTTGCGTCAGAAGGACGGACAGGTCAGAACCGTTCGTGCAGGAGACAGGTATTATATGAGCTCTTCCACTATTGACGGAACGGACTGGAAGGTCATTATTTATGCGAAGACAGGGGAAGTTCTCTCCCAGCTTAAGAAAATGATCCTTACTCTGGTTCTGGTAACCGTGGCGGCTGTTCTTGTTGTTCTAGTGACCATGATCCGGGTTCTTTCAAAAATGATCAAACAGCCGGTGGATGAGCTGACCGGAAACATTGAAAAGATTGCCGGCGGTGATTTTACCGTAGAGGTGCAGGGAAGAGGAAATGACGAGATCGCTTTTATGAATTCCTCGATGGGAAATTTCATTACCGGTATGCGTGGTTCTCTTTCTGATATCAAGAATGTATCCGAGAGGCTCCGTGAGGATGCCCATACTTCCCAGGATACGGCAGGTTCCTTAGAGGATGCGGCCCAGGATCAGTCCTCTTCCATGGAGCAGATCCGTGCTAATATCTCCAATATGGCGGATGCGGTAACAGAGGTGGCGGAAAGTGCTACCACACTGGCCCAGACCATAGAGGAAGTGACCGAGGGCGAGGAGAAGATCGAATCCTCCATGAATGAACTGGTGGAAAAAGCCCGGATCGGTCAAAAGGATATGGTATCCGTAGCAGAAGGCATGGATCATGTGGTGGCATCCATGGCGGATATGGCGGAAGCTGTTGGAGGCGTGGATGAAGCGGCGCAGAAGATCAATGACATTGTGGACATGATCTCTGCAATCTCCTCTCAGACCAATCTTCTGTCCCTGAATGCATCTATCGAAGCTGCAAGAGCCGGGGAGGCAGGAAGAGGATTTGCTGTTGTGGCAACAGAGATCGGAAATCTGGCCAATAACTCTGCGGAGGCGACCAGCCAGATCGCGGAGATCATTCAGGAAATGTCCAGCAGAGTACAGCTCTTATCCGAGAAGTCAGAGGCCAATTCTCAGCTGATCAACAGCAATGCTGGTTATGTCAGTGCTGCTGCTGTCACCTTTGAGAAGATCACAGCGGAACTTTCCGAGGCAACAGACACCTTGAATGACATGGCGAAGCAGATGGAGAAGGTGAACGATGTTGCTATGAATATGGCATCCATTTCTGAGGAGCAGAGTGCCTCTACCCAGGAGATCGCCTCCACGGTTGACCTTGTAACAGAGGCGGCGAGAGGTGTTGCAAATTCCAGTGATCAGGTGTTGAAGGCATCGAAATCCGTTGCTGATGCAGTTGATGTGATCAATCATAATCTGGAGCGCTTTACAATTTAACAGCGCCTAGGATTACGAACAGGTGCCAAGGCACCTGTTCCTTTTTTCGCTTTAGATAATTCGCTATTAACAGTATGCAAGAGATAAAGACGCATGGTATAATAAAGTATTAAAGTTTGCGCAATACGAGGTAATAACGTGATTAAATTTGAAGATTTTTCCTTTGGTTTTCCGGAGAAGGAGCTATACGAGGATATCAATGTGGAGATCGAGACAGGGGATCATCTTGTCCTGATCGGAAGCAACGGTTGTGGCAAGAGCACCTTGGTGAATCTCCTTCTTCACGAGGAGAGATATACCTATGAGGGACGGATCCGTCGCCCGAAGGATCTTAGGATCGGATATGTCAGCCAGTTTGTGGAGGCATCTTCAAGAGAGGGAACGGTAACAGAGTTTTTAGAGAAGCCCTTTGTAGAGATCTTACAGAAGAACGACCAGCTCTGTGGTCAGATGGCCGAGGGGGAAGATCTGGAACAGATCTACGAGGAATACCAGAAGCTCTGTGATGAAATGGATGCCATGGATGCCTATAACTACCAGAGTAATATTGCCAAGGCTCTGGCGGCAGCAGGCCTTGATCATCTGGCGGACCGTAAAGTTACACAGCTTTCCGGTGGAGAATATAAGCTGCTTTTTGTAATGCGCAATATGCTGCTTATGCCCCAGCTTCTGATTATGGATGAGCCGGATGTGTTCCTGGATTTTGAGAATCTTCTGGCTTTGATCAAACTGATCAACAGCTACGATGGAACACTTTTGACCATCACCCATAACCGGCTTCTTCTCACCGGTTGTTTCGATAAGATCTGGGATGTTGAGAATAAGTCCATCCGGGAATTCCCGGGGAATTTTGCAGATTATAACACCTGGATGCTTCAGACGAAGCTGGAGATCTTCGAGCATGTCCGGGATTTTGATGAGTTTATCGAGAAGCAACAGGAGATCGTCAGGAAGGTCCGCAGGATGGCAGAGATGACCACGGAGCCTCAGTACGGTCGTCAGCTTAAGGCCAGGGCTACTTATATTGAGCGCTTGAAGAAGATGCGGGGGGACGATCCCTTCCTGGAGGAGCACCATCATGAATTTGCCCTTTGGCTTCCGGAGGAGGAAGAGGCTCTGCCTGTTGAGGTGCAGGATTATACCCTCTCCTATGAGGGGGAGGAGCCCCTTTTAGAGCAGATTTTCTTCTCTCTTGCTCCCGGTGAGAAGGTGGCCATCGTAGGTCCCAACGGTACAGGTAAGTCCAGCATGATGCGGGATCTCTATGAGAAGCTTTGGGAAGAGCACGGGGAGACCGTGGGATATTTTCGTCAGATCATAGAGGCGGATGAGGCCCTTAGGCTTTCCGGTGGAGAGAGGAATCTGGCACAGCTTCAGGAGCTGTGCAGCAGGCCCCATAAGTTGCTTTTGCTGGATGAACCCACCAGTCATCTGGATATCTATGCCCAGATCGAACTGGAGAAGGCTCTTCGTAAATATAAGGGAACGATCCTTATGGTCTCCCATGATCTCTTTGCTGTTGCAGGGGTCTGTGACAGGGTGTTGCTCCTGGAGGATGGAAGCCTTCGGGAAATGAGCGGAAGAGCCTACCGTAAATCTATCTATAAGAACTATTTTTCTGCCGATATTTTTGAGGCGGAGCGTAAGAGAATCGATACCGAAATTCGGGCATCCGATCTGTTGCGGGCCGGAAAATACAAAGAAGCCAGGACCGTACTGGGAATGTCACCGAAGAAGAAATAAACGAACCTGTTGATGTTCAGAAACTGAGAAAGGAAGACCTATGAAAAGCATCAAACAAAAACTGATCGTATCAGTAGGCGTGCTGGTTTTGGCAGTATGTCTCGTGATGGGTATTGGATCCTACTATGCGGCCTCCGGGGTACTTGAGTCTACAACAGAGACGAATCTGAAGGAGATCGCAAAGCAGTCTTCCGGTACCATTTCAAGTCTTGTATCCGGTAATCTGAAGGAGATCAACGCAATTGCAGCAAGGGAAGACTTAGAAGATACGAAGCGTACTCCGGAGGAGAAGGTCGCAATCCTGACAAAGGAAGTGGAGCGTATCGGATGCCTGCGTATGGCATATATTGAGACCAACGGTGAATCCTATAGCACCAACGGTAAGAGCCAGAATCTGTCAGACCGTGAATATTTTACCAAGGCTATGGCGGGGGAAAGCTCTGTGACAGACCCCTCCATCGGTAAGTCCACAGGAGAACTGCTGGTGTTTTACGGCGCCCCCATTAAGTCCAACGGACAGGTGGTAGGTGTGCTGCAGGAGATTCGGGACGGTAATAACTTAAGTTCACTTGCCGGTGAGGTCACTGTGGGTAAGACGGGGTTTGCCTACCTTGTGAATGATCAGGGAACCGTCATTGCCCATAAGGATACGGATCTTGTCATGGATGAGACCAATATTATCGAGAAGGCAAAGAGTGATTCTTCCTATACCTCCTGGTCCGAGGCAGTCTCCAATGCCATCGCCAAGAAAAAAGGATTTACCACCTATCGCTATGGCGGAGTGGATTATTACGCAGGATTTGCCCAGGTAGAGGGAACCTCCTGGGAAGTTATGGTGGTAATTAAAAAGGCGGAGATCCTCAGCGGACTTTATACCTTAATGAATCAGACAGTCCTTATCTCTGTCCTTGCACTTATCGCAGGCATCCTTGTGGCCTATATCATTGCATCAAGGATCGCCCAGGGAATCAAGGCATCTTCCAGTGCCCTTGAACTGCTGGCAGGTGGAGATCTTACCATTTCTGTGGCCGATGATCTGCTTAAGAAAAAGGATGAGGTGGGTGAGATGAGCCGCGCTATGCATCATATGTCCGGTTCTTTCTCCAAGGCCATCTGCAGGATCAAGGGGAATTCTTCCGAGATCGATGAGCAGTCCGAACTCCTCTCCCGCACTTCGGATGAGATCAGCCAGGTATCTCAGAATGTGGCAGAGTCCATTACAGAGATCGCTAACGGAACAGTGACACAGTCTGAGAATCTTAACAGGATCAGTGAGATCCTGCGGGATTTTGGTCAGATGATGGGTCAGGTGGTACAGCAGATGCAGGATGTGGATCAGGCGTCTACCTCTGTTTCCGGTCAGGCCATGTCCTCCCGTGAAGAGATGACAAAGATCAATGCCTCTGTGGCGAAGGTGGGAGAACTCTTTGAGAGTTTCCGTCAGAAGATCGATGCTTTGGGTGAGAGCATCACCTCCATTAATGAATTTACCAGTGTGATCAATCAGATCGCGACCCAGACCAATCTGTTGGCTTTGAATGCTTCGATCGAGGCGGCAAGAGCCGGAGAAGCCGGCAGGGGATTTGCCGTGGTAGCGGAAGAGATCGGTCATCTGGCTGAGCAGTCACAGGAATCCTCTGAGAATATCAGTGAGCTGGTAAAGGACATCTCTGATGAGACAAGAAAGATCATCGAGGAGACCTCCACCATGGATTCCGAACTGAATAAGCAGAGCGAAGTAATCCGTAATACCATTGATTCCTTCCAGGATATCATTGTATCCATTGATAATGTATTGCCGAAGATCAATACAGCAGAGGAGACCATCAAAGAAGTCGACTCTCTTAAGGATGTGATCGTGGATAACGTAGACGAGATTTCGAACGTGGCAAACCTTGCCTCTAACACATCCCAGGATATCTCTGCTGCAGCAGAGGAACTGTCTGCATCCATCCATGAGATGAGTGGTATCGCTGACCGGTTGAAGAACAGCACCGGGGACATGAGACACAGCGTGGACGAATTTAAAGTTGAATAAATGAACAAATCGTGATAAAGTAGTCGATGCTGTTTAAAAACAGTAATAAAATGGTAAGAGAGGTGCCTATGGAAAAAAGGAAGAATAAGAAGTCTACAGGTAAGCTTGGAATACGGGTGGCATTGCTGATGCTGGCAGTTATTCCGTTATTGATATCCGTTGTCTCCATCAGTCTGATTTTCAGTATCAGTATCAGTAAGGAGCTGGAGAAGTCAACGGAGCATGCTATGCAGTCTCTCATAGAGAAAACAGGAGAGGCCTTTGACTATGCGACAGAGCGGAATGAAGAGACTCTGTATGATTATGCACAGGTTCCCATTATTAAAGAGGCTCTGCAGCATCCGGAGAATAAGAAGGTTGTTGCACAGGCTCAGGCATATACAGAAGATATCTATGGTAAGCTGGAAGGCTGGGAAGGTATCTATACTGCAAGCTGGGATACACAGCTGGTTACCCACAACAACAAAGAGGTGGTGGGTAAAGTTATGCGTGAAGGTGACAGCAGAACAGAGTTACAGAACGCTCTGAAGAGTACCGACGGTGTTTATAACGTGGGAATCATTAAGTCACCGGCATCCGGGAAGATCATTATCTCTATGTATGCTCCGGTCTATGATGACAATAAGAACATCCTGGGTTATGTAGGCGGCGGAACGTTCGTAGACAGTGTTGCGGGTAAGATCGCCGATGTATCCTCCCTGGATATCAAGTCTGCCTATGTCTACTTTTCTGATCTGGATGCCAATATGCTATACAATCCGGATAAGTCGAAGATCGGAAGCAAAGTACAGAATAAGCCGATCAACGATATGGCAGAGAATTTGAAGAACGGTAAGAAATACACCTCCGGCTTCATTGCATATACAAGAGAAGGGATTGCAAAATATGCAGCCTACTATGTGGGCAAATCCGGACAGTACATTGCGGTGCTGACTGCCAATAAGGAAGATATCATGGCGAATACCAATGCCCTGGTGAAGACAACAGTTATTATCAGTGTTTTGTTTATCGCAGTGTTTATCGCCCTTGCTCTTTTCGTATCATCCAAGATGGCAAAGCCTCTGACAGGTATCGCCAAGACACTTAAGAGGCTTAGTACAGGTGATGTGACCGCTGGATGTAGCGAGAAGTCAAGTATTACAGAGATCGCAAGTGCAGTAGAGGCAGTGGATGTGTTGCGTGGTGCCCTTAACGATTCTATGGGTAATGTGAACCAGTCAGCCGGTCAGTTGAACAGCGCCATTGCATCGGTGGATGCCATGACCACACAGAATGCCGAGTCCATCAGCCAGATCAATTTTGCTATTGATGATGTAGCCAAGACATCTCAGGCAGTGGCAGAGAGTGCACAGGTAATGGCTGAGAAGGCTTCTGAACTGGGTCAGGAAATGGATGCACTTGAGACCAATGTAAGTGAGCTTCACTCTGCTTCCACTGCCATTAAGGAAGCCAATGAAGAGGCAACAGACTGCATGTCTTCTGTATACGAAGGTGCGAACCAGAGTGTAAATGCAGTAAGAGATATTTCGGAGAAGATCGCAGAGACCAATGAAGCCATTGAGGGAATCGGCAATGCAATCCAGGCCATTGAGGCAATTGCTTCCCAGACCAACCTTCTGTCTTTGAATGCTTCGATCGAGGCGGCAAGAGCCGGAGAAGCAGGACGAGGATTTGCAGTGGTGGCAGATGAGATCCGTGATCTGGCAGATTCTTCCGCAGAGTCAGCGAAGGAGATCAAGGCCATTATCGAGAATGTCATGGACCTTTCCAAGGAGGCAGTGGAGATCTCCAACCGTGTTTCTGAGACCATCATCCAGGAGCAGGCGGATATCCAGAATACACAGGATAAGTTCTCCGTACTTTCCGAGTCCGTGGATGACTCTCTTGCAAGAATCGAATCCATCCGTGATATGACGGTGGCATTAGAGGAGATCAAGGAGATTATTACAAACTCCACCACAGATCTTGGTGCAATCTCAGAGGAGCTTGGAGCATCGGCTGAGGAAGTGGCTGCTTCCTGTCAGACCGTATCCGATGCCTGCGAGGATACCCAGGAATCTGCCGAGAAGATGCGTAAGGCAAACGATAATGTAACAGATGCCATCGATTTCTTTAAGTTATCCTAAAGAGTCCTTGCATTCTTGTGTTAAAGTGCTAAACTAAACAAGGAATATTTGACAAAGGGAGCCAGACGGCTGAGAGGTGCAGGTGAGCACGACCTTTATTACCTGATCCGGATCATACCGGCGTAGGGATGTCGATAGCTTATATCGTATACAGATAGGATAGAAGCGA
>CADCQT010000023.1 GCA_902803645.1 uncultured Lachnospiraceae bacterium
CTTCTGTCACCATAACCATGTGCCTTGACAGCAACTACGTTAAAGGTTCCACGAAGCTTGTTTAAGATCAGAGTGGTAAGAGCCTCACCCTCAACATCCTCAGCGATGATCAAAAGCTTGCTTCCGGACTGAACGATCTGCTCAAGAAGTGGAAGGATCTCCTGGATGTTTGAGATCTTCTTGTCTGTGATCAGGATGTATGGATCATCCAACACAGCTTCCATCTTATCTGTATCTGTTACCATATAGGAAGAAATGTATCCACGATCGAACTGCATACCTTCTACAAGATCAAGCTCTGTCTGCATGGTCTTAGACTCCTCAATGGTAATAACACCATCGTTGGAAACCTTCTCCATTGCATCAGCAACCATCTCGCCGACTTCCTCGTTACCTGCAGAAATAGAAGCAACCTTGGCGATCTGATCCTTACCGCTTACCTTTGCAGACATACCAACGATGGACTTAACAGCCTCATCCGTAGCCTTCTTCATTCCCTTACGAAGAACGATTGGGTTAGCGCCTGCTGCAAGGTTCTTCATTCCCTCTGTTACCATTGCCTGAGCAAGAACAGTTGCTGTTGTAGTACCGTCACCTGCAACATCATTTGTCTTGGTAGCAACTTCCTTGACCAGCTGAGCACCCATGTTCTCAAATGCATCTTCCAGCTCGATCTCCTTAGCGATGGTAACACCGTCATTGGTAATAACAGGAGCGCCATAAGACTTATCTAATACAACGTTACGACCCTTCGGTCCGATGGTTACACGTACTGTATCTGCTAACTTATCTACACCAGCCTGCAGAGCATTTCTAGCCTCTGCGCCATACTTAATCTCTTTTGCCATGATAATGCTTCCTTTCTCGATCTAAACTCAACAGATTACTCAACGATTGCAAGGATATCATCCTGCTTAACAAGGATGAACTCTTCGTCCTCAAGCTTTACATTGGTTCCGGCATACTTGGAATATACCACCTTCTGTCCAACCTTAACCTGCATGGTAACGTCCTTGGTTCCAGGACCTACTGCAATGACCTCGGCCTCCTGTGGCTTCTCCTGCGCACTGCTTGCAAGGATGATGCCGCTCTTAGTTGTCTCCTCAGCTTCCAGCTGCTTTAATACAACACGATCGGATAATGGATTTAACTTCATTTCTATTCCTCCTTTTATAAGATGGATTATTTTATCTTTTAGTTCTGTTAGCACTCATTTTAGTGGAGTGCTAACCGACAATTCATATAATAGTTTTGCAAAGCCCAAGTTGCAACACGGTATTCTGTCGGATTTCCTCTTATTTTCTCTATTTTTATCTGTTTTTCTCGTGTTTTCTCTTGTTTCCTTACGCAGACAGCTTATTTCCCTTTGGTTGGGTCATAGGGGCCCTCCTCAGGATAAAGATCCCGGAAAAGCTTCTTCCCTGTCCCGGTCTTAAAGATCTTCTCATAGGCATTCTCTATCTGCTCCGGCGTCATATCATCCTCATGAATATTCACAAGGAAGTCCGCTTCCACCAGGATCTGATAATCCATCCCTTCAATATCCGTATAGGTATGGTGATGTCCGATAAGGTAGCTGACCCTTCCGATCATACTCCGGTCAAACCCCAGATCTGTCATAAGCTTGACTGCCTCCCCGGGGCCCAGCTTCTCCTGAAGAGAACCGGCAGATGAAGAAAAGCCCCTCTCTGCCTTATGAATTCCGATATCATGGAGTATGGCTGCTGCCTCTAAGATATTTTGTGTATTGACATCCAATCCCTCTCCAAGACCAATGATCCTTGCATAGGTCCAGACCTTTGTAAAATGGGCGATCCGGGGTGCGTCTCCCTTATCATAGTCACACATGGCATGAAACAGCCGGTCCATGGAAGGAGCCACAAGGCTTTCCCTCTCTCCTTGCATATGGTAGACCCCCGGATCCGGACTTACAAAACCGATATAGGGTCGCTCCTGCCGTGACCTTATGGCCTGCCCCGGATCCACCTCACATACCAGAAGCTCTTCTGAGGATCCTGCCTTTGCAATCACCTCCCCATCCGGTCCTGCCACAAAGGATGCTCCGGCAAAAGTGATGCCGTTCTCTTCTCCTGTCCGGTTGCACATGGCAATAAACACATTATTCTGGTAAGCTGCACTTCGGATCTCAGCCTCGTAGACATCCAGAGGCTCACTTGTAAGATTGGCAGTGGGGATCAGTACCATGGTAGCTCCCTGAAGGGCAACGGAACGGATGGACTCCGGCAGATGACGGTCAAAGCAGATCACGATTCCCACTCTTCCAAAGGGTGTATCAAAGACCTTAAACCCCTCCTTGGAGGGAGCATAATAATCTCTTTCCCAGAAGTTATCCCCGGAAAAGATATTCACCATATCCGAATACCCCTTAATGGCTCCGTTTGGAGAGATAAAATAGGATCTGTCATAACAGGTGCCATCCGCCTCTTTTATATAGAAGTTCGGGCTCACATAAAGGGCAGCTTCCTTAGCCTCCTTTGCGATCTCTTCGAAGATCTCATGCTCCTCGGTTATAGCAAAAGCATCTGCAGGAATTCCCATTCCGGAAAGCATAGCCGCCGGATACTGAGGGAAAAAGGGCGTCAGCATCACCTCAGGAAAAAGCACAAGATCTGCTCCAGCAAGTCCTGCCTTTTTGATTTGCATAAGGGCTTTCCCGGAATTCTCCTTCTGATCCATTGACATCTGCATCTGTGCAAGTGCGATCTTCATGTATTACTTATCCTCATCTTTCTTTGCTTCTTCCTTCTTCTCTGCCTTGGCAAGGAAGCGCTCTTTGTCAATAATAAACCGCTGGTGAACACCCTCACCGATCAGTCCTGCCTCATCATATACCTTAACCGCAAAGGTCAGCTTTCTTCCATCTACCTCTGTCAGCTCACTGTCACAGTACACCTTAAGTCCTAAGGGTGTCGCAGATACATGATCTACGGAAAGGGAGGTACCAACGGTGCTCTGTCCCTCCTCAAGCTCTCCAGCCACAGAAGTCCAACAGGCCATCTCCACCAAAGCAATCATAGCCGGTGTCCCAAAGACCATCAGATCTCCGCTCCCCATGGTCTTTGCTGCATTTTCTTCTGTTACGTAGTCTTCTGCGTGTCCCTTCACACCTGTCTCTAACATAGTTTCACCTTATCTTTCTATTCTTTGTGATATGTCATTTTTGTAACCCCAACGCATCAATTCTACTATATATTCAGGGAGAAGTTACAGACTTTTTTATGAAATTCAGGTAAAATGATTGCAAAGGATTTGTATTTACATTAGACTCTAGTGGTATGTGTCTTTTTGACAATAAGTATAAGGAGAAATATCAATGAGTATCACAGAATTCTTTACACTCCTCGGTGGTGTAGGCCTGTTCCTGTACGGAATGACAGTCATGTCATCCGGATTACAGAACGCAGCCGGTGACAAGGTTCGTACGATCTTAGAGCACGCTACCTCCAACAAGGTCTTCGGCATTATTCTAGGTATCACTGTCACCATTCTGATCCAGAGTTCTTCCGCCACCGACATGATGGTGATCGGATTCGTTAACTCCGGCCTTATGAACCTTGGAGAAGCCATCGCTGTTATTATGGGAGCCAACATCGGTACCACCATTACCGCCCAGATTACAGCCTTTGACTTAACAGCCTTTGCACCCTTCCTGCTTTTTGTGGGTGCCATCATGTATCTGTTTGTCAAGAAACCTTCCACAAAATACGTGGGTATGATTATCCTCGGATTCGGCATGCTCTTTGTAGGTGTGGGTCTTATCAAGGGAGCCATCAAGCCACTGGCTACAAGCCCTGACTTTGCCAGCTTTTTGTCCACGCTGTCCAATCCCTTCTTAGCCGTACTCTTTGGTCTGGCATTTACTGCACTGCTGCAAAGTTCATCCTCTTCCACAGTGATCTTCCAGGCCTTTGCTGTACAGGGGATCTTAGATTATAAAACTGCTGTCTTCCTTGTGATCGGTGCTGCCATCGGTTCCGTAACACCTAACCTTTTAGCCGGACTTACAGCGAACCGCAACGGAAAACGCACATCCATCCTGAACCTGTGCTTTAACCTGATCCGCGCCGGTATTCTGGCACTGATCATCACCATCTTCCCCGGTGTTCTAAAGCTGATTCAGGCCCTCTCCCCGGGGGATGTGGGACGGCAGATCGCGAATACCCATACGATCTTCGCTATTACAGCCGTGCTTTTGATCGCACCTTTTTCCAAATATATTATCCGGCTGGTGGAGCGTCTCATTCCGGAGCTTCCGGAAGAGGCCCGCATGAAGGAAGGCAAGAAGCTTCTCTACATGAATACCAGTAGCAATATGATGCCCTCTATCGTGATCCGTCAGGCTATGCTTGAGTGTGAGCGTATGGGTATCATGGCCAAGGAAAACCTTCAGGCCGCCATCGACTGCTTCTTCCTCAAAGACAAGGAAGTCAAGGTCATGGGTAAGGAGAACAAGGACTTCAAAAAGAGTGACTATGAGAAGGAAGAGGCTAGGCTTGCAGAGCAGGTACGGACAACAGAATCCATTGTGGACTACCTCTGTCATGCCATTACGGATCAGCTGATTCATATCCGTCCCGATGATATGTCTGACGCTGATGCCTTCCGTGCATCCAAGCTGGCCATCATCGCCACCAACTACGAGCGGATCAGTGATCACGCCATGAATATCATCGAATACATGGACCGGTTGGAAGAACAGAAAGAAAGCTTCAGTAAGCCCGCAAGAAAGGATATGAAGCGTCTGGCTGAAGCTACCGTCCGAAGCGTTGAGATGAGTATTGAGATCTTCTCCAAGGAGAACTTCACCCTCCTGCCTGAGGCAGAGCGGAATGAGAACCTGGTAGATGACCTCCATGCAGAGCTTACAGACAAGCATATCACCCGTATGATGAAGGGTAAGTGTGATACCACAGCGGGTATCGTATTTACCGATATGTCTACAGACCTGGAACGCTGCGCCGACAACGCCATGAACATTTCCACTGCACTGGTGGTAAAACGTCACAGAAAATACAATTAATACGAAAAGAGGACTTGGAAGCCAAAGCTTCCAAGTCCTCTTTTCTCTTATAATAATCCCGTATCCTCCGGAAGGCCCAGCATAATATTCATATTCTGAACAGCTGCTCCTGACGCTCCCTTCCCCAGGTTATCAAAGAGTGCCGTTACCGTTGTCTGCTCCTCATTGCCACAGACAATGATCTCCAGGCGATTGGTCCCGGCTAAGGTATTGGCATAGATCTTCGATGGCACATCCTCAAAATCCCGAACACTTACAAAGGTCTGTCCCTGATAGTATTCCTGCAGGGCTGCGCAGATCTTATCTGCCGGAATCTGATCCTTTAACAGCCGGTTCTGAAGAGAAATGGTAGATGCCATCCCCTTGTAGTAGTCGTCCACCACAGGAAGGAACACCGGCGCATGGGTAAGACCTGTGACCTTTGTCATCTCCGGAATATGCTTATGCTTTAAGTTAAGGCCATAGATTCCGGGAGAAGATAAAGCCTCATCCCGGTCTGCCTCTTCATACTCTGCGATCATCTTCTTACCACCGCCGGAATATCCTGTCAAAGAAAAGCAGGTCAAAGGGTAATCCCTTGGCAGGATCCCCAGGCGAATCAGAGGAGCTGTCACAGAAATAAGTCCTGTGGCATGACAACCGGGATTTGCCACTCTCCTGCTGCCTGCAATGGCCTGTCTCTGTTCCCCGGAAAGCTCAGGGAAACCATAGGTCCAGTCATCCTGTGTCCTATGGGCGGTGGAAGCATCAATGACCCTGACTCTGTCATTGTCAATAAGAGAGACCGCTTCCCTTGCCCCCTCATCCGGCAGGCACAAAAACACGATGTCCGCTGCATTTAAAAACTTCCGGCGCTCTGCTGTGTCATGGCGCTTATCTTCATCGATACGAAGCAGTTCCAGATCCTCTCTTGCCCCGATCCTATCATAGATCTGTAAGCCGGTGGTTCCGCTTTGTCCGTCAATGTACACTTTCGTCTTCATTTGTAACCTCTTTTCTCTTTTCCGTTCTTTCTCTTTCCTCCGCCGGTCTTATCCTATGAAAAATAATACCAGCAGATTGCACAGCCCATGGGCGATCCAGGTTGCCCAGATATGCCGGGTCTTCTCATACAACAGTCCTAAAAGATACCCCATCACAGCCGCATAGAGGAATTGTACCACATTAAAGTGAAGGATACCAAACAGGACAGATGAAAACAGGATGGCCTGCCTTCTGTCCAACCACAAAAGCAGTTGTCCCAGGATCACCCCTCGAAACAAAAGCTCTTCCAAAAGGGGCACAACGCCCCCCAGCACCAGGGCGCGAAGAAGGATCCCTCCCCCTTGTAAAATAGCAGATGACCTCTCATACCCTTCGGAAAAAGCAAAAAGATCCATATCCATAACGATGAGATTAATCTTAAGTCCAAGGCATGCAATTCCTGCGATGTACAGTCCCTCCATAATCCACTCCCGCCGGCTGTCAGGAAGAGGGGCATGAACCAGGGGCGCTCTTTTGTAAAAGAGATATACCGGTCCCAGGGTTACAAGGGATGCCACCAAAAGGGCCAGTATTCCCCTCTTCTCCCCCAGATAGGAAAGCGCTATGGAGTCCGTGATATAGTATAGAACATAATATGCAAAAAGAGGGTACAGAATCTGTACCCAGTGATTGCGACGATTGGAATTCATATCGTCCTCTTTTCTTTTTTCTTATTTCTTAACGCCTCTGCTGTCTCTGCTTCCAAGGTGAAGTCTTGCAAGGTGTACCCCACGGCCGGAGACCTTGATCACCGGATCCGAGGTGTCGTCCTTCTTCAGGATATAGACCTCCTGCAGCTCTTCTCCCTTTTCCATCTTCATGCTGCGGTTACCAAGGGCATTCTTATGCTTAAGTGGTGTCTCGGCAGCATCCATCCGAAGGAAGTAGTCCTTGGTGGAACGGAATACAATGGTATCACCTTCCTCGATAATACCGACACAAAGTACACTGTCTCCCTCATCAGATAACTTGGTGGCGGAAGCCGAGCGACGATTCATATCAAACTCACTTCCGTCCACACCCTTAATCATACCACGCTTTGTAGCAAAAAATACCGCTTTGTTCTTAAGATTACCGGCGGCTTCAATAAACAGGGCATGTTCCACATTTACATCGAAATTGGACAGATTATCGATGGGCTGTCCCTTATCCCTGAACTTACCGAAGGGAAGATCCAATACCTTCACCGAATGCACCATTCCCGCATCCGTAAAGATATCGATACGGTCTGTATTCTTACAGAAGATGATCTGTTTGCTCTCTTCCTCTGCCGCCTCTTTGTTACGCTCATAGGTAGAGCGATCCACTACCCTTGCATAGGCAAAACGATCCAGAAGAACCGCCACATCCATCTCTTCAATGGGCTGCTCCTTCACCACTGCCTCTGCCACATTATCGATGACAGTTTTACGATCCCTGGCATATTCCTTACGGATGGACTTCAGATCCTTAATGATCACCTTGGCCATAACGGAACGATTCTCCAGGATCTGGGTGTAGTCATTGATGTTTTGCATGGTCTGAGCATAATCCTTGCGAAGAGCCTCGATCTCGAGACCGATCAGACGGTACAGTCGCATATCCAGGATAGCCTCTGCCTGACGCTGTGTAAACATCAGCATGGCAGCATCCTTCTGTGACTGGCTACTCTTAAAACGGATCCCCTCTGTTACACCATTGACAAGACAGTTCTCCGCCATCTTACGGTCCTTACTTCCACGAAGGATCTCAATGATCAGATCGATCACGTCACAAGCCTTGATCAGGCCCTCCTGGATCTCCTTCTTATCCCGCTCCTTGGCCAGAAGGGTCGTATACTTTCTGGTACAAAGTTCATATTGGAAGTCCACATGGTGACGGATGATGGGAACGATGCCCATGGTCTCCGGACGACCGTCGCAAACAGCCAACATATTCACCCCGAAGGTATCCTCAAGACGGGTCTTCTTGTATAAGAGATTGCAGAATCTCTCCACATCCGCACCCTTCTTAAGCTCTACCACGATGCGGATCCCCTCCTTGGAGGACTGGTTGGAAATATCCACGATGTCATTGGTGTGCTTGTTCTCTGCAAGAGAGAAAATGTCATTTAAGAACTTACCGATTCCGGCCCCGATCATGGTGTAGGGGATCTCGGTAATAACCACCTTCACTCTTCCACCCTTCACCGGCTCGATCTCTACCTTACCACGAAGCTTGATCTTACCGGTTCCTGTGGAGTAGATCTGGCGCAGGTCATCCTTATTGGTCACAATACCGCCGGTGGGAAAATCCGGTCCCGGAATGTACTCCATCATCTGCTCCGTATTGATATCCGGGTTCTTCATATAGGCAATGACACCATCAATGACCTCACCTAAGTTATGGGTCGGGATGGAGGTTGCCATACCAACGGCAATACCCTCCGCACCATTGATAAGGATATTGGGCACCCGCACCGGAAGGACGGAAGGCTCCTTCTCGGTCTCGTCGAAATTAGGAACAAAGTCCACGATATCCTTATCCAGATCTGCCAGGTAGACCTCCTGGGTCAACTTCTGAAGTCTTGCCTCCGTATATCGCATGGCAGCGGCGCCATCACCTTCAATGGAACCAAAGTTACCATGGCCATCCACTAAGGGCATGCCCTTCTTGAAATCCTGTGCCATAACCACAAGGGACTCATAGATGGAGCTATCACCATGAGGATGGTATTTACCCATGGTATCACCCACGATACGAGCGGACTTACGATAGGGCTGATTATACCGGATCCCCAGTTCATACATATCGTATAAGGTTCGTCTCTGTACCGGTTTCAATCCATCCCGAACGTCCGGAAGTGCCCGGGCCACGATAACACTCATGGCATAATCGATATACGACTTCTGCATGACTTCTGAATATTCTGTATGTATCAGCTGCTCCTGTGCCATAATAAAAGCTCCTTTATTGGATTACAGATCTAACTCTGCTTCTTTTGCATGTTTGTGAATGAAGACCTTACGGGGACCTACATCGTTACCCATCAGCATCTCCGTCACATCACTGGCCATACGGCCGTCTTCAATTTCCACCTTCTTGAGGATACGTCTCTCCGGATCAAGGGTTGTCTCCCAAAGCTGTTCCGCATCCATCTCACCAAGTCCCTTGTACCGCTGCAGGGTAAAAGGTCCCTTATGGGACTTACGATATGCCTCTAAGGCTTCGTCATCGTAGAGATACTCTTCCTTGCCCTTCTTCGGCATGGCCTTATAGAGAGGAGGCATGGCGATATAGACATGTCCCTCGTAAATAAGCTCCGGCATAAAACGATAGAACAGGGTCAAAAGCAATGTGGCGATATGGGCACCGTCCACATCCGCATCGGCCATGATAATAATTTTATCGTAACGAAGCTTTGTAATATCAAAATCATTACCGTATCCCTCGGAAAAGCCGCAGCCGAAAGCATTGATCATGGTCTTGATCTCCGCATTGGCAAGGACCTTGTCGATGCTGGCCTTCTCCACGTTCAAGATCTTACCTCGGATGGGAAGGATCGCCTGGTACATACGATTACGGGCTGTCTTAGCGCTGCCCCCCGCAGAATCTCCCTCCACGATAAAGATCTCGCACTTCTTGGCATCCCGGCTCTCACAGTTAGCCAGCTTGCCGTTGGAATCAAAGGAATACTTCTGCTTGGTCAAAAGATTGGTCTTGGCCCTCTCCTCTGTCTTACGGATCTTCGCCGCCTTCTCTGCACAGCTGATAACAGCTTTCAGAGTATCAAGGTTACGGTCAAAGAATAGGACAATCTTCTCACCGGTTACGGAAGAGACTGCTTTGGAAGCGTCCTGGTTATCCAGCTTGGTCTTGGTCTGACCCTCAAATCTGGGATCCGGGTGCTTGATGGCCACCACAGCCGTCATACCGTTCCGGACATCGGCACCGGTAAAATTCGGATCCTTCTCTTTTAAAATACCAAGTTCCTTGGCGTAGTTATTGATCACCGTGGTAAAGGTGGTCTTAAAACCGGTAATATGCGTACCGCCCTCTGCATTATAGATATTATTACAAAAGCCCATGACATTCTCATGGAACTCATTCACAAACTGAAAAGCGACCTCCACCTGGATTCCGTCGCTCTCTCCGGAGAAGGATACCACATCCGTGACAGCCTCCGCCTTCTGATTCAGATCCCGAACGAATCCCTTGATTCCGTCCTCCTCGTGGAACTCATGATGCTCTGCCTCCTCGGAACGCAGATCATCATAGATGATGGTAAGGCCCGGATTCAGATAAGCCGTCTCATGAAGTCTGCTCATGATCTCATCTTCCTTGAAACGGGTCTTCTCAAAGATGGTGGGATCCGGAAGGAAATTGATCTTCGTTCCGGTCTTATCCGTCTTACCGATGGTGGGAAGAAGTCCCTCCACCAGCTGCTCCACCGGCTTACCCTGTTCATAACGGTCATGATGGATGGCTCCCTCCCGGGAAATCTGAACATCCATATAGGTAGAGAGGGCATTCACAACAGAAGAACCCACACCATGGAGACCACCGGAGGTCTTATAGGCATTATTATCGAACTTACCGCCGGCATGAAGGGTGGTAAATACAACACGGGCAGCCGATACTCCCTTCGCATGCATGCCAACGGGAATACCACGGCCGTTATCCTCTACGGTGCAGGAACCGTCCGCCTCCAATGTCACATGAATGGTATCACAGTAACCTGCCAGATGCTCATCCACTGAATTGTCCACGATCTCATAGATCATGTGGTTTAATCCCTTGCGGGAAACAGAACCGATATACATTCCCGGACGCACACGAACGGCTTCAAGACCTTCTAATACAGATATGCTATTGGCATCATAAGCTGCTTTTGCCATAATTTCCTCCACAAAAATACCGGCATTCGGATACCGGTCAACCTAATCTACAGTAGATCCACCACGGACCGTAAACTGCAAAAGGCATTTTACTCTATTTCTGAAAATGCCGCA
Organism: uncultured Lachnospiraceae bacterium; assembly: GCA_902803645.1. Taxonomy (GTDB): domain Bacteria; phylum Bacillota; class Clostridia; order Lachnospirales; family Lachnospiraceae; genus Weimeria. Next base: position 11,035 of record CADCQT010000023.1, read on the forward strand.
ATACATTGTATCACAAAAAAAGAACCCGCGCAAAATAAAATCGAACAGATTTTCGCAAAAAAAGATCGCCAGAAATTCTGACGATCTGATACTACAAATGAAACAGGACTTACAGACTGGTCCGTACGATCTTCGGCTGATAACCGCCCTTCTCCAAAGCACCCATGATCTCATTCTTATGATCACTTCCGAAGGCCTCAAGGGTGATTCGAAGTTCAACCTGAGCGCTGCGGTTTACTGCTACAAACTGGTTGTGCTCAAGCTTGATCACATTACCCTGACAGGCAGCGATGGTCTCAGAAACACGGGCCAGCTCACCCGGCTTATCCGGAAGCAGTACAGAAACCGTAAAGATACGGTCCCGCATAATAAGCCCCTGCTGTACCACAGAAGACATGGTGATAATATCCATATTACCGCCGGAGAGAATGCAGGCCACGTTCTTATCCTTACACTTCAGCTGCTTGGCAGCTGCAACCGTCAGAAGACCGGAATTCTCAACGATCATCTTATGATTCTCCACCATATCAAGGAAGGCAACGATCAGCTCATCATCCCGAACGGTAATGATATCATCGATGTTCTTCTGGATATACGGAAAGATATTCTTACCCGGTGTCTTGACCGCTGTACCGTCTGCAATGGTATTGACCGTTGGAAGGGTGGTAACATTACCGGACTTAAGGGAGACCTGCATACAATTGGCTCCCGCCGGCTCCACACCGATGACCTTGATCTTCGGATTGATCAACTTCGCTAAGGTAGAGACACCGGTCGCCAGTCCGCCACCTCCGATAGGAACTAAAATATAGTCCACAAGAGGAAGCTCCTGGATAATCTCCATGGCGATGGTTCCCTGACCCGTTGCCACCTCAGGATCATCAAATGGATGAATAAAGGTGTAACCCTGCTCATCCGCCAGCTTCAGCGCATGATCACAGGCCTCGTCATATACATCTCCGTACAGGACCACATCTGCTCCAAGGCTCTTGGTGCGGTTCACCTTGATCAAAGGTGTAGTGGTGGGCATAACAATGGTAGCCTTGCATCCAAAATGCTTCGCCGCATAGGCCACCCCCTGTGCATGGTTACCGGCAGAAGCTGTGATAAGGCCCTTCTTACGGTCCTCATCGGATAGGGTGGAGATCTTATAATAAGCGCCACGTACCTTATATGCACCGGTCCTCTGAAGATTCTCAGGCTTTAAATATACATGGTTTCCGGTCTGCTCTGAGAAAAAATCACTGTAAACCAGCTTGGTCTCAAGGGTCACCTGATGCACCGCCTTATAAGCTGCATCAAAATCCTTCTTTGTCAGCATATCGTTCCTTCTTTCATTTTCCAAAATTCTTATAAATGATATACTACACCTAAAGAGAATATTTGTCACCTATGAAATGAATTTTATTCACTCTGGTCCTCTTCTGCACTTTCTCCTGTTTCAAACAGTGCCTTTACAAAATCATCCGGATCGAACTTCTCCAGATCCTCCACTGTCTCGCCTACACCGATGTACTTTACAGGAATCCCCAACTCCGACTGGATGGCAACAGCAATGCCTCCCTTGGCGGAACCGTCCATCTTGGTAAGGATCACGCCGGTGGCGGAAGCCGCCTCCTGAAATTCCCTGGCCTGGGACAGCGCATTCTGACCTGTTGTAGCATCTACCACTACAAAGGTCTCCTTATAAGCTCCCGGGAAATCCCGGTCAATGATCCGGTTCATCTTCGCCAGCTCATCCATAAGATTCTTTTTATTGTGGAGTCGTCCTGCGGTATCGATCAAAAGAACATCCGCCTTCTTTGCCTTGGCAGAGGCGATGGCATCAAACACAACAGCAGAAGGATCCGCACCGTCTACGCCACTGATCAGCTCTGCATCCGCACGGTCTGCCCAGACCTTCAGCTGCTCCCCTGCTGCTGCACGGAAAGTATCAGCTGCTGCGATCACCACCTTCTTATGCTGGGAACGGAACTTTGCTGCCAGCTTACCGATGGTGGTGGTCTTTCCCACACCATTGACACCGATCACAAAGATCACCGAAGTATGGAACAGGAATTCATAGGCATCAAAATCATTGCGCATCCGGCTACGGATGGAGTCGATCAGAAGCTTACGGCAATCCATTGGATCCTTAATATGCTGCTTTTTCACCTGCTCCCGCAGTTCATCCAGAAGATCCTGGGTGGTTCGAACCCCGATATCTCCCATGATCAGTGTCTCTTCCAGCTCCTCGTAGAAATCCTCGTCGATCACTCCGGATCCGGAAAAAACACTGTCCATATTCTTGACAAAGGAATCCCTTGTCTTGGTAAGTCCCTCTTTTAATCTGGTAAAAAATCCCATAGTCTCTCCTTATGCATCCAGTTTATCTTCTATCAGGTTAACGGAGACAAGGGTAGAAATACCCTTCTCCTGCATGGTGATTCCATACAGTCTGTCCGCCGCATTCATTGTACCACGTCTGTGGGTGATCACAATAAACTGCGTGTTCTTTGTCAGCTTATGCAGATAGCCTGCAAAACGGTCTACATTCGAATCATCCAGGGCCGCCTCGATCTCATCCAAAAGACAGAAAGGGGAAGGCTTTAGATTCTGAATAGCAAACAACAAAGCGATAGCCGTAAGGGATTTCTCTCCTCCGGACAGCTGCATCATATTCTGAAGCTTCTTTCCAGGTGGCTGGGCAATGATACGGATGCCTGACTCCAGAAGGTCCTCCCCTTCTACAAGTTCCAGCTTACCGTGACCGCCACCAAAGAGCTGACGGAAGACTTCATCAAACTGCTTTTGAATATCTGCAAATCCCGCTGTGAACTGTTCCCGCATACCGCTATCCAGTTCCTCGATCACCGTAACCAGCTTCTCCTTGGTATCCATCAAATCGTCATGCTGGGTCTTTAAGAAGGTATATCGGGAAGAAACCTCTGCATACTCCTCGATGGCATGGACATTCACATCTCCCATCATCCGGATGGCATTCTTAAGATCCTTGATATCCCGACGTATTGCAGACAGATCTGTCAGGCTCTCATCCCGCAGGTCCTCGGCGCCATGAAGGGTCAGTTCATACTGCTCCCACATATAGCTGTTAAGCCCCTGGGTAGAACCTTCATTCTTCTCCCGAATGTTTTCCAGACGATAAATCTCCTTCTCAAGGCCGGAGATATCAGAAGCAATCTTCTCCTTCTGTTCAAAAAAGCCCTTATGCTGAAGGTTCCACTCTTCCTTCTGCTTCACAGCCTGCCGGTAAGATTCCTGCAGACTTCCCTGAGCCTTGCCGGCTGCCTCGATGGTCTTTTGCAGTTCTTCAATGGCAGCCTTCTTCTCCCCGGCTTCTTTTCGGTTGTTCTGATTCTCCTGCTCTAAGGATTCCACATTCTTCTGATCCTTTAAGAGCTCAAGCTCGATACGTTCGATATTCTCTTTGACATTGGACACCCCTGCCAGGGCAGAGGCCTCTTCGATCTGGATCTGTGAGACCGTCTGACGATGCTCTGTTACCACCTGGGAAAGATCCGCAAGGATCTTCTGATTCTCCTCGATCTCCCGGTTTAAGGCTTCCTCTTTTTCATCTAAGAGCTTTAAGTCCTCCTCCGACTTTTTCTCTCCTGCGTCGATCTCCTTCAACTGCTCTTCAATGGTTCGGCTCTCCTCATCTAAAGAACCGGAGGCTTTGCGGCTCTCCTCCACCTGCTCCTTACATCTTCGAAGGGTAAGTCCTGCCGTATTCTCATCCAATCGCGCCTGGGATAGAGCCTGCTCAGCTTCCTTCCTGTCATCTGAAAGCAAAGCTCTTGCTGTCTCGATTTCCTCCAGACGATGCTCGCTCTCTTTTCGCTTTACAAGGATCGTATCGATCTCCTCCTGCAAAACATCCAGTTCCCTGCCTCGTCCCAGAAGATTGGAATTATTCTTAAAGGATCCACCGGTCAGTCCTCCACCCGGACGAAGATATTCTCCCTCCAGAGTCACGATATGGAGGCTGTAGTGATATTTCTTTGCCAGTGCCAGTCCATGATCAATGGTATCTGCAACGATGACCCTTCCAAGAAGGGAGGAAAGGATCCCATCATAAACAGAATCAGAGGACACCAGTTCATCCGCAAGTCCAATAATTCCCTCTTCCTTTAATGCCTTTGGATGAGGGAACTCCTCCCGCTTTTTCACTGCGGTGATAGGAAGGAAGGTGGCACGTCCGTGGCGTCCCTTCTTCAGGAAACGAATCAGTTCCTTGGCACAGACCTCATCCTCCGTTACGATGTTTTGGATATTACCCCCGAGGGCTGTCTCAATGGCTGTCTCATACTTCTTCTCCACATGGATCAAATCTGCCACCACGCCATGGATCCCCGGTATCTGATCCTTCTGTTCCATGACCTTACGAATGGCATGACCATAGCCCTCGTAACGCTCTGCAATATTCTTAAGAGAATCCAGCTTAGCCCGCTTTTTGGTCAATTCTTCCCGAAGACCGGAAAGCTCCTCCCTTGCAGAAGAGAGCTTGCTACGCAGCTCAATATCCTGTTGCTGGATATCCTCTAATTTATCCTGCTGCTGTTTTAAGTTTTCCGTAACGTCAATGTACTTCTGGTGGGCTTCCTCAAACAACCGGCTCAGTTCCTCTTCCCTGGTCTTACGGGAGAGGATCCTCTGAGTCAGCTGACTCCTTCGAATGGTAGTCTGCTCCCGCAGGGTCTTATTCCTCTGCTGACCGGATTTCAGATCCGCCTTTTCATTGAGCAACTGACGCAAAAGCTGGTTATCCTTCTCGATGGTAAGGTTGGCATTTGCAATGGTCTGATCTGCCTCTTCATAGGCCTTTTTCACCTCTGCAAGACGGCCTCTTACATCCTCTAACCTGGCAAGGACCTCCTGCTGCTTCTGTAAAAAATCGTTTTTTTGCTTTTCATGCTCTTCCTTTGCCAGGGTAAGAGCTTTTTTCCGCTGCTCCAATGAGTTCTCAGACTCATCGGCAAAACGAATCTGCTCCTCTAAGAGCCGAATCTGGCCTTCTAACTTTTCCTTCTGAACATCTGTATCCGACATTTCATTGCGAAGCTTCTCGATCTGCTCATCCGCAAAGCGAATCTTCTCTTCTAAGGCCCCATACTGCTCCTTGATGGCTTCATTCTGCTGATGGACGCTACTCAGCTGATCCTGGGCAATCCGATACTTCTCCTCGGTCTCCTTTTTCTCCCCCTCCAGACGCTTCATATCCAGAAGATAGAGATTTACATCCAGTCGCTTTAAGGCCTCTCTTTTCTTTAAAAATTCACGGGCGGTATCCGCCTGCTTCTCCAATGGTCCAACCTGTCGCTCCAGTTCTCCTAAGATGTCCCGGATACGCTCTAAATCATCCTCTTCCTCCTGAAGTTTTTTAATGGCAGCGGCCTTACGTTTTTTAAACTTTACGATTCCCACTGCCTCGTCAAAGAGCTCTCGTCTCTCCTCCGGCTTACCGGACAGAATCCGCTCGATCTGTCCCTGTCCGATGATGGAATACCCTTCCTTACCGATACCGGTATCGTAGAAAAGCTCATTTACATCCTTCAGACGACACTGGACACCATTCATCAGATATTCGCTTTCACCGGAGCGATAAACTCGCCGGGCGATGGTAACTTCATTGTATTCCACCGGAAGAACATGATCGGAATTATCCAGTGTAATGGCCACATAGGCGTAACTTAAGGGCTTACGGTTCTCTGTTCCTGAGAAAATAACATCCGTCATGGCTGCACCACGAAGAGATCTGGCACTCTGTTCACCCAGTACCCAGCGAACCGCATCTGCCACGTTACTTTTTCCGGAACCGTTCGGCCCTACGATGCCTGTGATTCCATTATGAAAATCCAAAACAATTTTATTGGCAAAGGACTTAAACCCTTGCAATTCCATGCTTTTTAAATACATACCTTATCCTAAATAATCCTGGTTGCATCTTCCTGATGCATCGCTGTTAATGCAGCAAACGCTGCTTCCTGTTCCGCATGTTTCTTAGAGGATGCACTTCCCCTTCCAAGGACTTTATCTCCAAGTCTGGCCTCTGAAGTGTACATCTTATTGTGATCCGGGCCGGAGGCCTCCACCAGAACATAGGTCAGAGTCTGGCCATGGGCGGCCTGAACGATTTCCTGAAGAGCTGTCTTACAATCATGATATAGCTTCTTATGCTCAATATCCGTCAGTACAAACCGCAGAATAAATTCCCTTGCCGGATCCATTCCTCCATCCAGATAAATGGCTCCGATCACAGCTTCAAAGGCATCACTTGTTACGGACTTTCTCTCCCGTCCACCTGTCATCTCTTCCCCCTTGCCCAGGAGAATAAACTGGCCAAGCTCAAAGGTCTTCGCACAGTATGCCAGGGTAGGCTCGCATACCAAAGACGCCCGAAGTCTCGACAGATCTCCTTCGGAAAGCTGTGGGTAATTGTGAAATAAAAAGTCACTGGATACCACTTCAAGAACAGCGTCTCCCAAAAATTCCAGACGCTCGTTATCAGAAAAAGGTTTCATATGCTTTTCATTGGCATAAGAGCTATGGGTCAGCGCATGTAGCAGCAGCTGCTCATCCTTAAACTGGTATCCAATCCGTTTCATTAACTCTTTTATATCCGTCTTCATTTTCTTCCTTCCTTGCCATATTCGAGTAGGCCTCTCTACCCGATCGCACTCTGTAGAACGCCAAAGCACCTTGGCACATTGCTACACAAAAAGCAGGAGCTTCGCAAAGCGAAACTCCTGACCCTGCCTAATATGGATTAATCCTCAGTTCCCTGAGTCTTCTTGATCATTTCAACCGCATCTCCAACTGTAACGATCTTCTCAGCCTCGTCGTTATCCACTTCGATGCCCAGTTCTGCCTCTACTCCCATGATGATCTGAAATACATCAAGAGAATCTGCTCCGAGATCGTCAATAAAGGTGGTCTCCTCTGTAACCTCTTCCGGATCAACAGAGAGAACTTCTGCGATAATCTTCTTTAATACATCAAGTTCCATTACTATGCTTCCTCCTTGTTTTTCTTTGAAAGCTTTTCTAATATCTTGCCATTAATATCTTCCTCATGGAAGGTGACACACTGAAGCAGGGAATTCTTGATCTCCTTGGCCTTACTGCTGCCGTGAGCCTTCACCACAAGTCCCTTCAGACCTAAAAGAGGTGCTCCGCCATACTCTGACGCATCAAAAGTCTTAAGATTCTTCTTAAGTGCCGGCAGAACCATTGCTGCTCCCACCTTACTGAGAACAGAAGACAAAAGGCTCTTCTTAAGGACTGACAGAAGGGTCTTGGAGACTCCCTCATACATCTTAAGGATCACATTGCCCACAAAGGCCTCGGTGACGATCACATCCACATCGCCCTTTGGAATGTCTCTAGCCTCCACAGAACCTGTAAAATGGATGTCCTCACAGGCCTTCAGCAGAGGGAAGGTCTCCTTAACCAGGGCATTTCCCTTTTCTTCCTCTGCGCCGATATTAACGATTCCTACCGTAGGATCCTTCTTACCGAGTACATACTTCATGTAGATCGATCCCATCTTGGCAAAAGAGACAAGATGCTCGCTTCGAGCATCTACATTCGCACCGCAATCAATAAGAAGAGAAACCCCTTTCTTCGTGGGGATCAATGGAGCAAGTGGAGCCCGCTTCACCCCTGGCAGCTTACCAATGATCAGCTGTCCGCCTACAAGGATCGCCCCTGTGGAACCGGCTGAGACAAAAGCATCCGCCTCTCCATTCTTCACAAGATTCAGGGCAACCACAATGGATGAATCCTTCTTCTTACGGATGGCGGCAACCGGCGGTTCTGCCATCTCGATCACTTCCGAAGCTTCAATGATGGTGACCCTCTCCCTCTCCGTTTCTGAATACTTAGACAGTGCCTGCTCGATCCGGTCTGCCTGGCCCACCAGGTAAACCTCCATATGCCGGCTCTCCTTCAGAGCCTGAATAGTACCGTCCACGATGGCCTGAGGCGCATTATCTCCACCCATGGCATCTACTGCGATTCTTGTTAAACTCATTGTTTTCACTCCTTCATGTCGCAAGAAAGTCCATGCACCTAGCAAATATACTATAACTGCCACAAAATATCAAGATTGGACAATCGAGTAGGCTGACTCCTACTCGATTTCAACTCTGTTTCACACCTCAAGGCAAAGCCTTTCGGTGTTCTACAGTCGCCAAAGTCC
>CADCQT010000024.1 GCA_902803645.1 uncultured Lachnospiraceae bacterium
GACAGGGAATTAAATCCCGATACAAACTTTGCCGCCTTTTCTTTGCCTATTGCAAACAGCACTCCTACAAGTGCAAAGGGCAGAACCAACACACCACATAACCATGCTCCAACATTCATAAATATACCTCCCGTCACAAACCATCGAAATCAAAGATTCCCATCTTCTCCCCCTGGTCATACAGTATCAGTATACAACAGTTTCTGCAAAAAATGACATCATAAAACAGCCCATGGCCGAAAACCCGCAAGTCTTCGGAACACAGGCTGTTCACTCACGATTCAATTTCAGAAAGGGGTATTGAACCGGTCATTATCATCATCATTATCACCACTATACCAATCAGAAATCCACCTCTGTATCATAGTAGCAGCACTTCAGGAGCTTCTCCATCTCCTCCTGGCTCGGCTGGCGTGGGTTCGAACCGGTGCAGGCATCTGCAATGGCGTTCTTGGCGATCTCTGGCAGTCTCTCAAGGAAGACCTTCTCCGGTACAAAGCCCTGCTCACAGGGATAGGAATCCGGGCCGTAATTCTTGATACAATGAGGGATATTCAGTTCGTCATTCATACCGCGAACATATTCAATCAGCTTGGAAACCTTCTCATCGTCATTCGCGCCGCCTAAGCCCATATAATCCACGATGACACCATAACGCTTCTTCGCCTCCGGATCCTTGGCATTAAAGGCAATGACCTTCGGAAGGTACATGGCATTGGCTGCTCCGTGAATGATGTGTGCACCGTGATCGGCAAAGGCTGCTCCTGTCTTATGAGCCATGGAATGCACGATTCCAAGAAGCGCATTGGAGAATGCCATTCCGGCCAGGCACTGGGCATCATGCATGGCATCCCTTGCCTCCATATCCTCCTGATAGGACTTGATCAGATGCTTCTGGATCATCTCGATGGCATGGATGGCAAGAGGATCGGTATAATTGCAGTTGGCTGTGGAAACATAGGCCTCGACAGCATGGGTCAGCGCATCCATTCCGGTGTGTGCCACCAGCTTCTTAGGCATGGTCTCTGCCAGCTCCGGATCTACAATGGCAACATCCGGTGTAATCTCAAAGTCAGCGATGGGGTACTTGATTCCCTTCTCATAATCGGTAATGATAGAAAAGGCCGTCACCTCCGTAGCTGTTCCGGATGTAGATGAAACAGCACAGAAATGTGCCTTCTGACGAAGCTTAGGAATACCAAAGACCTTACACATATCCTCGAAGGTGCTGTCCGGATACTCGTACTTGATCCACATAGCCTTGGCTGCATCAATGGGAGATCCTCCTCCGATAGCTACAATCCAATCCGGCTCGAACTCCTCCATAACCGCAGCACCGCGCATAACCGTATCAACGGATGGATCCGGCTCAATCCCTTCAAAGATCTTAACCTCCATTCCCGCTTCCTTCAGATAGCCCTCGGCCCGGTCGAGAAATCCAAACCGCTTCATGGAACCGCCACCTACACAAATGATGGCTCTCTTTCCCTCTAAATTCTTAAGCGCCTCCAGCGCTCCCTTTCCATGATACAAATCTCTTGGTAACGTAAATCTTTGCATGTCGTTCCTCCTAAAATAATTTTACTAACCGCCCCCGCGGTCCCCCGCACATAAGCTCTCTATCTCTTACGCACAACTCTATCTTATCGTTGCTGAAGTCAGATTTCAAGGTTTTTATGTGTCCTAAGTGTGACCATGATCGTGGTAGCATACTCCTGTGAGGAACATTTCATATTCTTTATCAGATTATTAGGATAATTCATATGGAAGGAGTATTTTATGGGCAGACTTACCTATCGCGGGAAAGAGAAAGCGGCTTACAGCTATTTCGTGTCTTTGTTATCCAACCGGCTTCTGAAGTACCCGGCCGGTGACCCCGCCAAGCGAATCATTTCTCTGTTGATGATCCTGTTTTCCAATATCCGTGTCTTAATTGACGGAAGGGATGATGATACTCTGCTTCGTAGCTTCCTTCTTCCCCTTCCCCAGACCGGGAATCTTCTGCGGGCTGTGGAAGAGACAGAGGAGAACTGTCCTGAGGGGGTTTTTGCCCGAGATGTGATACGCGCCTTCCTAGATCCTGACATTATGACCATGGAACGGGAAGAGGCCATGGCCAGAGTCTTCGACTGGATCGTTAAGGAAGAGGCCTATAATAACAATATCTTCATGAACGAAGAAGCACAGAAGTTCTCCCTGCTCTCCGAAGAGACGGGACTTATGGCTGTCTTCAAAGATCCCGACGGAGCCGAAGAATACGACCGGTTGATCCGTGCCTTTGATCAGGCCCACAGGGCCATCTGTCACGACGAGAAGGTCCTTCTGGTACGCAAGATGAAGGATGTTGCCATGGAATACATCCAGAAGAAGGGTGGCTGGGATGTGGTGTCCGACATGGTTGAGACCGCTAGGGAACGGCTGATCTTTGCGGAAGAGCTGGTGAATTTCGCCATGGACTTTGAACTGGATCCGGGAAGTAGCGATTATCAGATTGCCATGTCCACCATCATCGGCAAGCGGGATGATTACGTTAAGGAAGAGATTATCTATAAGCTTTTAGACTACACAGAGGAAAACAGTATGGATCCTGTGATCTTAAGCTTCCTGAAGCACTATTTCAGCAAAGAGGAACTGCTGCAGGCCATCACCCAGTATGAGAGTGGCTCCTTACACGGCAGTGCTCTCAAGGCCTTCTATGACGTCGCTAATTACACAAGCGAACAGCAGATCCGCCAGTTTGGCTCAAGGCCAATGGCGTATATTGTATAAACATCGGGGGCCCCGCAGATAATCCTGCGGGGCCCCCGATGGTATCAGATCACTTTATGTTCCAACCACTTTCCGGACAGGTAACGCCAGGAGAAAATCCCGGCCCGTATGGCCCAGTCACTCATCTGACCGATCCATACTGCAATAGGCCCCATTCCGACGACCCGGATCAGAACTGTTGCCAGGGCAACACGGCAACACCACATGGTAATGGTGGAGACGATCATAGAAAAGCGTACATCTCCCGCTGCCCGAAGTCCAAAGGCCGGTATGAAGCCAAGGGTCCAGACCAGAGGCTTAATAAGTGTAATCCAGTTCATCATGAAGATGACCTGCTTCACACTCTCCTTCTCCATTCCGGCAATCCATGTGACAGGCTCTGTTACCAGACGGATCAGGATACAACTGATCACTACGATGATCTCGGCATAGATCGTAAGCTTTACGATATAATACTTCGCTTCTTCCCTGCGACCGGCTCCGATCGCCTGACCTACCACCGTCATCATGGCAATTCCTACCCCCATTCCGGCAATTCCGTTCAGATTCTCCAGAATAATGGTCATAGCCTGGGCAGCAATGGCTGTGGTCCCCAGGGTGGAGACGGATGACTGGATTGCCAGCTTACCGAACTGAAACATACCGTTTTCGATTCCAGAGGGAATTCCAATCCCAAGGACCTTCAGAATCAGAGGGATATCCGGCTTGATCTTAAGATAATGCGTCAGCACAATGGGCTGTCTGTCCCTTCGGAGACTTACAAGGACAAAGACTGCAATAAATATCCTTGCAATCAGGGTGGCAATAGCCGCTCCCGCCACTCCCATATGTAACCCAAAGATCAAAGCAGCATTCAATCCGATATTCAGGCCGTTACCGGTGACGGACACCAGCATGGGGAAGCGGCTGTTCCCCCCTGCACGAAAGAAGGCACTTCCCGCCTGAAACATGGCAAGGAAAGGGAAGGAAACCGCTGTGATAAGAAAATATACAATGGAATTATCCATAACCGCGGCTTCTACCCTGCCAAAAACCAAATGGAGGATGGGCCTGCAGAAGACAATGCAGAGCACTCCCAGAAAAAGGGCAATTAGAAAAGAAGTCAGCAGCACCTGCTTTGCAGCATTATTGGCACTTTTACGATCCTCTCTTCCCAGATACTGGGAGCAGACAATGGTGCCTCCTGTGGCAAGAGCTGCCAGGACCTGAATGATCAACACATTAATGGAATCCGTCAAAGATACGGCAGAGATGGCCGCACTTCCTACGCGGGAAACCATGACAGAATCCGCCATCCCCATAAAGGAGGTCAACAATTGTTCAATCATAACCGGGATCAAAAGCTTCCAAAGCGCCTTCCGGTCAAACAGCAGATCTTCTTTCCTGATCTTCATACCCTTCTCACCATTTCCTATGTTGCCAGGGAAAATGCCCCGAGGCATCCCCCATACTTCTCAAGATATAAGAAAAAGCACTGCCTAAGCAGTGCTTTCCATACGATCGGAATGACAGGACTTGAACCTGCGGCCTCTTGACCCCCAGTCAAGCGCTCTACCAAACTGAGCCACATCCCGACAACGAACATAATTATACTACATATCACTGTACAATTACAAGTAGTCAGGGATGTATTTTTATTATTTTTATCTTATTTTTTATCCTTACCGGTGAACCACTGTCTGGCGCGTCCACTCTCTCCCCTTCTCTCGTCAAGAGCCTGACGCAGAAGATCCTTTACCTTAGCCTCCTCCGCCTGCTTCTTGCGAACTTCATCAATATCCTTTTGCAGCTTGTCCTGCTGTGCCTTATACAGCGCCTTCTCCTCCGGCGTCCAGCTCTCAAAGGCGATCCTCTCGTCAATGAACTTCCCGTCTTCGTTGCCGTTCATCAGCGGAGACTTCTCTTTCTCCTCCATGCTGGCTCTAAGCTGTGCCACCAGATCTGCCTTGTCTGAATACTTCATAACGAATCTCCTCCCCTCGTTCAATTAAGATCTGCTATTTCTTATCCTCGACTTCGTCCTGCTTCTCCAGCAGGTCTCTCACCATGTAGGTGATAATGGCTGCAATTGGAATCGCAAGGAGAATTCCTGCCACTCCAAACATTCTTCCCAGTACAATAATGGCTACAAGTACCCATACAGAAGGTACACTTAATGCGCTTCCATAGAACTTCGGCTTGATTACATAGCCATCCACAGTCTGAATGACAATGGTAAACAGGAAGAAGGGGATCACCGCAAAGGGCTTCACCAGTATCAGGATGAAAGCCCCAATCAAAGCTCCCACAATAGGTCCAAAGGTGGGGGCTAAATTGGTCACTCCCACAACAACAGAGATCAGTGCCACATAGGGCATCCTGGCAATCAGCATAAAAATGGCATTGGCACTTCCCACGATGAGGGAATCGATCACTTCACATACGATATACTTGGAAAAAATCACGTTGATCCTTGCAAGGGCCGTATGGCTCCTGGCATGGGCAGCCTCAGGAACCACCATATGGTAGATCTTACGGACTCCCGCAAGCAGTTCCTTCTTCGCAAAGAGAAAATAAATGGCGATAATAAAGGCCAGTACCCAGGATGCCAGCTGGCTTCCCGCGCTTGTTACCTTCTCCAGGATGGAAGAGGAATTCTCGTAATAATACTCCCTAAACTGTCCCATGGCCGAATTCATGGTCCGGCTGATATCACCGGCATCCAGCTTCGAGGAGCCTCCCATTCCCTTCGAGATGGACTGAACCATCTCTGACAGCTGCCGCTCATAGGTCCCCCAGTTGGAAATAATATCCGTGATACTCTTAACCAGGGAAGGGATAAGCGCCAGTGTCAACAGGACAAAAAGCAGGATAACGATGGCAACCGTAATGCCTACGGCCACGATCCTTCCCGGCTTCTCCGGCAGTTTCCCCGCCAGTAATCTCTCGATATATTTTACCAAAAAATCCATGATATAGGCAAGAATCACCCCATAGATCACCGGTGTGAAATAACCGACAAACGTAGCGATTCCGCCAAGTATCACATTCAGGTGACTGATTAAAATATAAAAAAGTACCGCTGCACACAGGGCAAAGGTATAGCTGCCCCATTTTGTCTCTCTCCATTTAAGCCATTTCATGATGCTACCTCTTATAACAAATTACAGAAATACAGATTCCCTGCCTAGCAGATCAGCTTATAAAAAGCACTGGAAGCTGCCGTCAGGCGGTAGGTGATCTCTTCAATCGTCATACCTTCTCTATAATAATACAATTCCCGGTCAAACGCACTGTCTTTGCAACCTGTGATCTGCTCGATCCGTCTCCCAAGTCCATTCAATGTATTGGTAAATTCTGCAAGGAAATACCCCCGGTTCACCGGATCAATCTGTCTACGGGTGGCAATATCATTCAGCCTCTCCACAGGCGTCACAATCCCCTTGGAGGTCGCCATAAGATCCGCCACATTAAGAAACAGGTCAAAATCCGTATAGGCGTACCGGCTTAGAAACTCCTCCACATCATCCGGACAGTGTCCTTCCTTCCATCCCGGTCTTCCATCCGGATCCACAAAAAAGTCCGAAAGAGCTTCTTCGTTATTGGCACAGCGGCCTCCATTCAGGAAGGAATGGGTCAGACAGCCGATGGCCTCCGCCTCCCATCCCTGATCCACAAGGATCTCAAACCCCCGCAGTGCATGATCAAAGGAGTGAATCTGCCACCTTCCGATATCATGAACATAACCTAAGGCCCTGGCATGTTCACAGTCAACCCCACACTTTTCCGCCAGCATTCCACACACCCGGCCCACATTGATACAATGCAGTTTCCAGTTCTGGGGATGGGTGGAATTATCGCTTCCCATCAGAAGATCAAAGGCCTCCTGGGCACTGTGGTAATGGATCGGCGGATTTGCAGCCAGATGCATTGCCTTTTTCTTATAGGATTCATTTGAAAAATATAGTTCCATAAAACGGCCTCCCTATAGGATGGATGCAATCAGGATCGAAAGAAACATAATCATGCAGCCTGCGATCTCTCTTGGATTCAGCGTCTGTCCTAATACAATCCAGCCTGCCACCGCAGAAAACACGCTCTCGCAACACATGGCAATGCTTGTAAGAGTTGCTGACAGGTGCTTTTGCACAACGATCTGAAGGGTGTAGGCCACACAACCGCTGAAGATGGCCGCATAGAGGATGGGGCCTGCCGCAGCCCTAAGATCCCCCAGGGTGGTATCTTCCGTAAGTACAGCGGCAACGGTAGCCATCACCGCCTCCACCAGAAACATCCCCGCCGCAAGAGTTGGACCATAGACGCCGTTTCCAAAATGGCTGACAGCCAGGATCTCAAAGGTAAACAAAAGCGCAGATAACAAGGTAATTGTATCACCAAATCCCAGTCCAAAACCGTCCTTCATACACAAAAGATACAAGCCGATCACGCTGATGCCCACACAGCCAAACACCAGGGGGCGGACCTTTTTCCCGAAAAGAAGGGAAAAAATGGGAACCAGCACCACATACATGGCGGTGAGGAAACCGGACTTAGCAGTCGTCGTATAGGCAATCCCCACCTGCTGTGCCGCACTTGCCGTAAAAAGGAAAAATCCGCAGCCCAGGCTTCCCAGTATAATACGTCGCTTTCTTGCCAATGTAGAGGGAAGCTCCCCCCCTCTTTTCTTTTGAAAGAACAAAAGGGTCTTTATGATGGGAAACATAAGGAAAAAGGAGATCCAGCTCCTTCCCGCTAGATAGGTATAGGCCCCCACATGCTCTGCTCCCCGGCTCTGGGCCACAAAGGTGGTGCCCCAGAAAAAGGCGGCAATGATCATAAGCATAAGGTAAAAGGTTTGTGGTTTTTTCTCATTCTGATTCTTCTCGTATGTCATGAAGACATAGTAACACAGGGGCTTTTCCCGTACAATCGTAATTTCGGCACATATGCCTCCTCCCTTGACATCCTTATTGCGTTGGTGTACTATACACCTAGTGCAGCAGTTAACCAGTACACATTAGGAGGTGATCCTATATGGACTTTAAATCCAACGTTCCAATCTATCTGCAAGTCATTGCAGAACTGAAGGCCAAGATGCTCACCGGCGAGATCCGTCCCGGGGATAAGCTTCCTTCCTCGAGGGAGCTGGCTCTTACCTACCAGATCAATCCGAATACAGCATCCCGGATCTATACCGAGTTGGAACGTCAGGGCCTGTCCTATACCCGGCGGGGCATCGGGACTTTTGTCACAGAAGATTCTTCCGTCCTAGAATACCATAAGGACCTGGAATTAAAGCGTATCATAGGAGAGTTTAAGTCCTCTCTTAAGGCCCTTGGCTGCATGGAGGAAGACATCCCCCGATTACTGGAGAAATACAAATAGCAAAGGAGAATCATATGAGTGTAATCTGTAAGAACTTAACCAAACGGTATCTCTTTAAGACTGCCGTGGATCAACTGAATGTAACCTTTGAACCGGGGCACATCTATGCCCTTCTAGGCCCCAACGGTACCGGTAAATCAACTTTGATGAAGATGCTTTGCGGTCTTACCACCCGCACCTCAGGAGAGATCCTTGTGGAGGATCATCCCTTTACCTACCGGGATAAGGCCAATGTAGCCTTTGCCCCCACTGAGTTTATTTTCTTTGACTATATGAAGATTTCGGATGTGGAGAAGTACTACCGGGACTATTTCCGGGATTTTGACAGCAACTGTTTTCACCGGCTTTTGGAAGAATTGGAGCTTTCCCCTTCCATGAAGGTTAAAACCCTCTCCTCCGGTATGCTTGCCAAGCTTAAGATCGCAGCAACCATGAGCCGCCAGGCCAAACTTTTGCTTCTGGATGAGCCCCTGAACGGAATCGATCTTCTCACCAGAGAATCCATCCTAAAGACCCTGATCTCCCACGCCGATCCATCCCGGGCCATGGTGATCTCCAGCCATATGGTGGAGGAACTTGAACCCATTGTGGATACTGCTGTTTTCATGAAAGAGGGAAGGATCGTCCTGCAGACCGATGTGGAATCTCTCCGGGAGAAGGAAGGATTATCCATTGTTGAAAAATACCGCCAGATCTATGGCAATACCGATATGAAGGAGGCAATCTGATATGTTAACCACGTTAAAATATGAATTTATGAAAAACCGTGTCCTCTATGGGATCTCCCTTGGGATTTTAGCCATCGTGGAACTTGTCTACCTGGCTATCGTACCTTTCCGTTCCATTAAGGATCATACCATCGTTATACCCATCTTCCTTCTGATGATCGCCGGTCTGTTCATCTTTTTCATGCTGCTGTTTAACGGGATCACCATGTTCAGTCGTGATCTGAAGAGCAAAGCCGGTTACCTTGTCTATATGACACCGGTTCCGGTTCCTTCCATCCTCCTGGCCAAGATCCTTCTGGTATTCTTAAGCTCTGTAATCTTCGGACTTGGATATCTTCTGTTAGGGATCGCAGACTTCGAGATCCTGGGAAGTATTGCAGGAGATGCCTCCGGTGATTTCGCCCGCTTTATCCCGGAAATTTTCAAGATGCTCCGCTCCTCCGGCGCTGTACCCAGGATTGCCGGCAGATTTGTCCGCTACGCCATCTCCGTTTTTGATTTCCTGTCCATCACCTATTTCTCCATTGCTCTTGGCAATACCCTTCTACGAGGTAAGAAGGCAGGAGCCATGATCAGCTTTATCGTCTTTGTCGCCATCGTGATATTGAATTCCTTTATCACAAATATGGCCGGCATGAGTAACCTGGTGGCAAGCATTCTTCATGTGGTAATCGGAATTCTCTGCTTCCTGGCAACTTCCTGGATGATCACAAAAAAGATCGATCTTTGATTCACTTGGGAAAAGAATATGATATGATACATATGATACGATCATATCACAAAGGAGGAGTACACTATGAATTTAACTGTCATCATTCCATTGGCGATTCTGGCTGTTATCCTGATCTATTTTATCGCTACCTATAACAGCCTGATCCGCGGCAGGAACAATGTAGAAGAAGCCTTTTCCACCATGGATGTCTATCTTAAGAAGCGTTTCGATCTGATCCCGAATCTGGTGGAGACTGTCAAGGGATACGCTTCTCATGAGAAAGAGACCTTAGAGCGTGTTATTGCAGCTAGAAATTCCATTGCAAGTGCCTCTAACACCACCGACAAGATCGAAGGCGAGACCGCCCTCTCCGGCGCTCTCCGTCAGATCTTCGCCCTCTCCGAGAGCTATCCGGATCTGAAGGCCAACCAGAATTTTATGGACCTTTCCGCTCAGCTGAAGGCCGTTGAGGAAGACATTGCAAACGCAAGGAAATATTACAACGCAGTCGTAAAGCGTTTCAACAATAAGGTTCTTTCCTTCCCCAGCAATATCATTGCAGGCATGTTCCATTTTGAGAAACAGCCTATGTTTGAGGTAGCAGACGCTGCCCAGCGTGAAAATGTCAAGGTTTCATTCTAAGATGTAAAACAAAATAACTTCCTGCATATCATTTACCGGACATCCTGGATCAATGCCAGGATGTCCGTTTTCTTCTGATAGAAAAGTTCAGAAAGGGTGGGATCAAAATGGGTGCCCCCGTCGGAACGGATAATATTAAGGGCTGTCCCAGGATCCATGACCTCCTTATAGACCCGGGGAGATACCAAAGCATCAAAGACATCCACAATGGCCATGATCCTAGCACAAAGAGGGATATCCTCTCCCGCTGCTCCCGTGGGATATCCCATACCATTCCATTTCTCGTGATGGAAGGTGGCGATTTCCCTTGCCATCTTCTGGTAGGAGGCATCCTGACCTGCCATGATCTCAGCAGCAATCTGCCCTCCCATCAGAGTATGATCCTTCATGATTTCAAACTCTTCGTCTGTTAACTTCCCCGGTTTGTTTAAGATCGCATCCGGCACTAAGATTTTCCCCACATCATGGAGAACAGAACAGATCACCATCCGCTCGATGGCCTCATCCGTAAGCTCCTTCTTGTGGTAACCGGCATCCCTTGCCGCCCGGGCAAGGATCCAGACAAATCCGCTGGTCAGCTTCACGTGACGTCCATCTCCTCCACTCCTTGTCTCGATAAGCTCCGCCATGGAAGATACGATCTGTCGCAGAACCGTAAGCTGCTCCCAGGAACCGGGATCAATGGTCTTTGCAGAAGTCTTCTTAAAATGTGAGAAAAAATCAAAAATCATAGGCTATACCTGCCCTATTCTAATGCTTACGTCTGTCATGGTGCTGATAGTATTTCGCCTTACGCTGATACATCATCTCCTCTGCCTCATCCTGAATCTCCTGCCTCCGGGCTGCATCCTGAGACCAGCTCCAGCCAAGGGATATATTGATCGAGGACTCATCCAGACGCCGATACCGCTCTTCCATGATCCCCTCAAATTCCAACTTTGAGAAGCCGGAGAACGTAAGAATGAACTCATCTCCTCCCACACGGTAAAGCCTGCCCCCCTGATACAGCCTGCCCAGAAGATCCGCCGCCTGAACGATCAGCTGATCGCCTCTTGCATGTCCATAGGTATCGTTGGTAGCCTTCAGGCCATTCAGATCCGCAAAGATCATTCCAAGAGAGTGCTCTCCATCCTCAATGGACTGAATATCTTCATCAAAGGCATTCCGGTTGCCACAGCCCGTCAGCTGATCCTCTCTGGAAAGCCTGGTCAGCTGTCCAATAAGATTCTCATTGCGCATCTCCGCAGCCAGAAAGAGGGCAATGGTCTGGAGAAGATCCCTGGTGTTAATCAGCTCCATTTCCTGGTAGTTATTGATTCCAAAATAACCGATGACCTTATCCCTGTCATAGAGCAGTACCACCATGATCTTCTGGATCCCGTAACGGTTCATGACCTCATAACCAATGGCATCCTTCTCCTTTAGTTCCGGTGAATTCCGAAGAATCACCACCCCGTCCTTATCCATGTAATCCTTCCACCAGGCGATCCTACTAACGGGTCTTTTCTGGAAGGCTGAGTGATCCCTGGGAGTTCCCGGCAGACACCACTCCTGTACCACACTGGTGTATTTATCATCGCAGGTAGCAAGATAGATCCGATCCGGATGAATGATCCGGCTCATCTCCGTCATGATCCTGGAGACTGAGCTTAAAAAATCCTTCTCCTCATGAAGCAGCTTCGCACAACGTAAGATCACATTATTGGTCCGTTCGTTGATGGTCTTCATCTCTTCCATGGTCCGGCACTTCCCCTGATCCCGGTTCGTCTTCTTAAAGTGAAGCTTACGGAATTCCTCAATGGGAACCGGCTTAGAGTACAGATATCCCTGGAAATAGGTGGCCGGGTAATGACGAAGAAATTCCTTCAGTTCTGCATTCTCCACACCCTCGATACAGATGGACTTCCCTGTACTTGAGACCGTATTGGTCAATCCGTTGATGATATTCTGATCCACCCGGCTTCCAAGGATATCCTTAATAAACTGGCGGTCGATCTTCACCTCATCAATGGGCATCTTACGCAGGAGGTTCAGAGAAGAATACCCGGTACCAAAATCATCCAGAGCAAAACGGATTCCCTGGGAACGAAGGGTACATACCTTATCCTGCAGCATTCCCTCGTCAAGGATCCGGCAACGCTCGGTAAGCTCCAGACACAGATTGACCGGACTGTACTCTGTCTCTTCCAGGATCCGCATCACATCGTCCACAAAATTACTCCGCTCGATCTGGGCATAGGAGAGATTTACATTCACAATGAAGGCAGGATCCTTATCCGCATAGGGCTTCGCATCCATGCAGGCCTGCCTTAAGATCCATGCCCCGAGATCCGGGAAGACACTGTCCTTCTCTAAGACAGAGATAAAATCATTGGGGCTGACCTCACCATAGGTCTCATTCTTCCAACGGATCAAAGCCTCCATTCCCGCAAGAGAGCCATCCTTCACCCGTACAATGGGCTGATAGCACAGATAAAAACCTCTGCATCCATCAATGACACATTCACGGATCACATTCAGCTCCTCGATCCAGTGCTTGTTACGATTGCTGATGCGATTATGAAACTTCACCAGTTCTCCCTGATGATTCTCCTTGGATTCACAATAAGTATAAAGAAGGCAGGAATATACGGTATGGGAACTGATATTGAATACTTCAATGGGCATAATCCCCCCTGCAAGAAAGAGGTGGATCCGGCATTCCTCTACGCCGATCCCCTGTCTGGTCCTCGCCCGAAGAAATTCGTACTCCCTCTGGAGCTCTTCCATGCTCCTGGTATAGGAGAAAATGGCAAACTTCACGCCCTCCATCCGATAGATGGTGCAATCCGATCCAAAATGCTCCCGAAGCAGCTCAGAAAAAGCCAAAAGGACCTGATTACCGAAGGAATATCCGTACACATCATTGATCTCTGCAAAGCGGGAACTTCCAATCAGCATAACCGTTCCCTTTTTATGATTCTTACGGTTCTCTTTTAAGTCGTTGAAAAAAGCATATAGATTCGGGAAACCTGTCACCGTATCGATCCTGGACTGAATTCCGTAATTGATAATAGTACCGGCAAAGTACAACGGCTCCCCTTCCCCTTCATAGATGGTACTGCCGCAACATTCACAGGTGATATAGGTACCGTTATGATCCTTTACCCGGTAGCGAAGACTGCAACTGTCCTTCTTCCTGGCACGGATCAGCTCGATCTCTTCTGATACGAACTTCTGATCCTCCGGATGAACTCTTGAGATCCAATCCTGCTGTGACCCTTCGATCACATCATTCTCAAGTCCGAGAACATGGACCGCTGACTTCGACCAGCAGGTCATGTTCCTCTGGATATCGTAGATAAAATAATAACGTCCGTCGTTTGTTTCCGAGAATGCTGCCAGCAATCCGCTTAGCAAAATAGAAGGATTGAAAGTTCCCGGCTGTTTCCTCATGTGAGTCTACCCCCAATTAACATAGGCAAAATAGTACAATATAGGCCATTATATCGCATAAAACAATTGTAAACTAGAAAAAAATCGGCTATTGTTTATCAATTTTTTGCTTTAGATCCTCAAGATACTCCCAACGGTCCATTTTCTCTTCCAACAGAGCCTCTGTCTCTTCCTTCTCCTTCTGCAGAAGGGCAAGCTTACCGTAGTCCGAAGCATTCTGCACCATTCCCGCTTCCAGCTCCAAAAGCTTTTCCTCCAAAGCTTCGATCTCACCCTCGATGGTCTCATAGTCCTTCTGCTCCTGATAGGTGAATTTCAGCTTCTTTTCGTGGGTCCAGGTGGACCTTGAGTCTTTGGCCGGCTCCGCTGCCTTGCCTCTCTCTCCTCCCGTTAGATCCCCGGTGACATTCTCCCCCAGAGCAGCTGCTTTTCTGGCGTAATCGCTGTAGCCGCCTTCATATCCTTTTAATGTCCCATCCGTCTGAAAGGCAAAGATCCTTCCCACCATTCGGTCCAGAAAATACCGGTCATGAGATACCACAATCACGATGCCAAGGAAACGGTCCAGAAAATCCTCCAGTACCGCCAGCGTCTCTGTATCCAGATCGTTGGTAGGCTCATCCAGGATCAGCACGTTTGGTGCCTCCATCAGCACCCGAAGCAGATTCAGCCGGCGCTTCTCTCCTCCGGATAATCCTGCAATCCTTGCATACTGCTCTTCCGGCGGAAACAGAAATTCATCCAGCATGGCAGAAGCAGAGATCAGCCCCTCCTGGGTGCGGACATACTCCGCTGTATTTTTGATGTAATCAATCACCCGAAGGGAGGGGTCCATGTAAGCCAGACCATCCTCCGGCTTGTCAGAGATCTCCTGGGCATAATATCCGATCTTAATGGTGGAGCCGATGGTGACACTTCCCTGATCCGGTTTCAGCTGACCGGTGATGATCTTCATCAGGGTGGTCTTTCCTGCACCGTTGGTTCCTAAGATACCGATACGGTCATTCTTTTGAAAGTGATAAGTAAAATCCTTCAGAATCACCCTATCTCCGTAGGACTTGCCGATATGCTCCAGTTCAATGGTGGTATTTCCCATTCTCGTGGCAATGGAGCCCATGGCAAGCTGCCGCTCGGTTACCGGTCCCTTTTGATCCCGAAGAGCCTCGTATCTTTGGATATGGGCCTTCTGCTTCGTGGATCTGGCCCTTGCCCCCCTTTGCATCCAGGCGATCTCCTTACGGAGAATAGACTGTCTTTTCCTCTCGGCTGCATTGGCATACTCCATCCGCTGCTCCTTCAGCTGAAGGAAACCGGAGTA
>CADCQT010000025.1 GCA_902803645.1 uncultured Lachnospiraceae bacterium
GAGAGCTTTTTAATGGTCTCACTCTGGTTATTATTGTTATCATCAATAGAAAAACGGATCCCTGTATCGGATTCCAACTCATCCAGCAGCTTTTCAACATGTTCATTATATTCCATAGAACTTCACCTTTCGAATGTAATAAGTTATGTATAAAATAAAGCAGCCCACGCCAGGCATGGACTGCAACATCTTAATCCTTATGAATACTACGTGGTGCTACGGTGCGCATGGCATCTAAAAATTCCTCATCCGGCTGGAAGAGAAGCTTCTCTTCCTGATTGCTGTGATCCGGATTCTTGAAGATCATACAGTAATACTTCACACCCTCCTCATGAGCGGTGCAATCGTAAGTCTTCATCCTACGACCCACATAGGCACGAACCGGATCGGACTTGGATACTGCCACCACAACAACATCCTTCATCTCAACGGAAAGCATCTGCTTCCTGCGGCTCTTGTTCATAACCTTGGCGATTTCGATAACACCGTTGGTATAGGAATAATCAAAATCGATCTGGGAGTTCATCTGATAATACCAGGCAAGGGCTGCAAACAAAAGCGGCATGATCAGAAGATAAGGAACCACCAGTCCTAAAATAAATGTAATAACTGCCAGTACGATCATTACGATCTTTAATACCTTTGAAACCGTACTTGGTTTCCTTGATACGAAGTTCTCAACATGTAAGTCCTGTAAATACATTGTGTCACGTCCTTTTTTATATTTTATACACCAGCAACCATTCTAACATTCTTTATCCCTTGTAGCAACGGCTTTCCTGCCCTCTTCTACTTATCCGATACCGTAAAACCGGAAGGAAAGTTCCATAGGTCTACTGTTGTCCAACATAAATTCCGGATGTGTCAATGCACCCCAGGTGTCATCTCCCCCAACTCCCATCTGCATCTTTTCCACCCGAACCGTGGTTGAGAGGACGGGGGGCAGTTCATTGGTGTGTTCTGCACAGTCGATTTCGTGCGGAGAATAAGGTAATGCGCTAAAGCTAAGACCATCTCCTTCGAACCGGAGGCCAAAGCCCTCCTTGTCCTTTACTTCTGCATAACGTACCTCTACCTTATTACCGCATTCCTGTGGTCTTAGATATTTTGCCATATTTTCTTTGACCTGATTTTCCCAGATCCCCAGCTTGCCCCCTCTTTTCCGGTCAGGGTAGGTCTCCTCCGGTCCAAGTCCATACCATCTCAGCCTGTCATAGTCTGCATCCATGGTAAACAGAAGACCAAAAGCCGGTAGTTCTCCCACATCTATGCTTTCCTCCATGGTAAGACGAACATCCACCACTCCATCGGAATGCACAAGGTAGGAAAGGATTGCATCCTTTTGTGGTTTCGTGGCCAGGTGATAGGTGAACGTTACCTCCACCGCATCCTTATCCTCTTTTACTACGGCGTTGGTGTACTTTCTTCCATGTTCGTAGCGGGTACTGCTGTACATGGAAGCAGCCTTCCACTGTCCTGACCGGTAAGGAAGCTGGTTCGCAATATCATTTTCTGTCATAGGTCTCCAGAAATTGGGCTTTGGCGCCTTTTTGATCATCTCTTTTCCGCAATACCGATAGGAAACCAGTCCTCCGTAGAGATTAGAAAAAAGGATCTCATAATCCTCTCCATAGACCCCGATGTTATTCCATCCGTGAACCACTTTCATCCTAGACGAGGTATGGTGTACTTCCTTCTCATGTCCGAAAACCGCCTGGCCAAAGGCGATCTCATAACCTGCCCGTCCCCAGAGCTCATCCTCCCGCAGTCGGAAGGATACGCTTACCACGTACTCTCCCTCTTCTGGTATATCCATGGGGATTGGAAGATTCATCTGGGTCTGAGGTGCCACTTCGATCCTTCCTCTGTTGGACTGCAACACTTTTCCTTCTCTCTCCAGGGTAATGATACAATCATATTCTTCCGTATTGGTGAAGAGATTTTTATTGGTGATCACCATATTCTTACCGGAAAATTCCACCTTGACCGGCTGATATAAGGCCTTTACCTCCTGCATTTTCGGCGAAGGTTCCCGGTCTTTGCCGTAGCAGAGCCCGTTTCCGGAAAAACTTCCGTCATTTGGCCGATCCCCAAAATCTCCCCCGTAGCCTTCAAATTCTACCCCATAGCGATCCCGGGTGGTAATGGATTGATCAATATAATCCCAGATGAAGCCACCCTGATACAGGGGCTCTTTTTCACTGAGATCCGTATATTTGAACATATTTCCAATGGAATTCCCCATGGCATGGGCATATTCACAGTGGATAAATGGCTTCTTTCGGTACTTTTTCAGATATTCTTCCACTTCATCCACCGGCCAGTACATCGTACTTACCATATCGGAAGTGTCCGGATACCGGTCATCGTTGATAATCCCTTCGTAGTGCACTAATCTCCCCGGATCCCAGGTATGGAACTGTTTTGTCATCTCATAGATGTCAGCTCCTCCAAAGGATTCATTTCCACAGGACCAGATCAGAATAGCCGGATGGTTCTTATCCCGCTCGTACATGCTCTTTGCCCGGTCCAACACCATGGCCAGATATTCTCTGCGATCCCCTGGAACAGAAAACTCCACCGGATGTATTCCCCGGATAATGGTATCCCAGACCCCATGAGTCTCCATATTGGTCTCATCGATCATATACAGACCATAAAGGTCACAAAGGCGATACAGCTGCGTCCGGTTGGGATAGTGACTGGTTCGGATGGCATTGATGTTATTTTTCTTCATGGTGATAACATCTTTCTCCATCTCTTCGATCGAGATCACTCTTCCGCTTTTCGAAGAAAACTCATGGCGATTGACCCCGCGAAAAACGATCCGCTTTCCATTGATACACATAAGACCGTTTTTTAATTCAAAACTTCGAAATCCTACCTTCTCCCGGACATACTCCACTTCCCTGCCCTGGGTATCGTAAGCAGTGAGGCGAAGCTCATAAAGCTGTGGGTCCTCCGCACTCCACTTTCTCGGGCCCCGAACCGGAAGTTTCAGTTTAACCACTGGCTCTACAGGAGATTTTTTCTCTAAAACAAGGATCTCTTCCTCCGGATCGTAAAGTTCCGTTTTGATCTCACCGCTGCCTTCCATCTTATACTGCAGCTGTAATACCGCATTTTCATAGGTTTCATCCAAAATGGTCTCCACCTTCAGATCCCAGAGGTGAACTACAGGGGTTGTATACAGATACACATCCCGGAAGATTCCGCTGAAGCGGAAGAAATCCTGATCCTCACACCAGCTTCCGGCTGTATACCGATACACCTGAAGTGCCAGCTTGTTCTCACCCTGTCTGTGAACAAAGGAGGAAATATCAAACTCTGCAGGGGTAAAGCTGTCTTCGCTGTATCCCACGTACACTCCGTTGATCCAAAGGGCAAAACCACTCTCCACTCCCTGTAGACACAGGTACACCGGCCCCCCCTTCATCTGTTCCGGTAAAGTGAAGTATTTCACATACTGTGCCACCGGATTAAAATCCTTCGGGATCTCTCCCGGGGACACTTCCTCTACTCCATCCCAGGGAAACTGGGTATTCACATACTGGGGATGCCCATACCCCTGCATCTGCACATGAGCCGGAACCGGAATCCGGTCCCAGCCTGCGGTATCAAAATCCTCTTTTTCAAATCCATGAACAACCAGGGAAGGATTCTTGGCATAGTGAATTCTCCAAGTGCCATTCAAACTGTATTTACAATCGGATATTTCCCCGGCAATCTTTTCTTTTGTAGTATACCATTCGTGATCGGAATGGGCAGCCAGACGATTTTCTTGAAAAACTTCCGGATCTGCTACCACCTTCTCATTAAATTGTGCCATCTTCCCCTCCTAACTGTATCTGAAGACTCACTTCACAGAACCTGTAATACCTTCTGCAAACTGTTTCTGAAGTACAAAGAATACGATCATAGTGGGGACAGAGCAGAACAGCACGCCCATCATCAAAAGACCGTAGTCAACTGTGTAACCGCTGGACAGATCTGCAATCAGCATTGGCATGGTCTGTGCTTCCGGCTTATTCATAACGACCTTTGGCCACAGGTAGGAATTCCATGCATTCATAAAGCAGATAACCGCTGCAGCTGCATAGGTGGACTTCATAACCGGCATATACATCTTGAAGAAGATCTTCACCTCGGAAAGGCCGTCGATCCTGGCTGCTTCCATAATATCCACCGGGAAATTACGGGAATTCTGCCGGAACATCATGATCATAAAAGGTGTAGAGATCGCCGGAAGAATGAATGCAACAGATGTATTCAGAAGATTCATCTTCGAGATCATCTTGAACAGAGGGATCATGGTTGCCACCTGGGGAACCATCATAGCCAGAAGGAGTACCCCAAAGAGTCTGTCCTTATTCTTATCGTGATATAATTCGAATCCGTATCCTGCCAGTGAACAGATAAAGAGGCAAAGTAGGGTCTGCAATACGGCATAGAAGAAGGAATTCCACATAGCCCCTCCCAGGTCAATTCCCCTTCCGTATTCCAAAAGCTTCTGAAAATTATCTGCTGCATGTGTTCCAAACCAAATCTTACCCTTTGCCACATCCACCGTATCATTGGTGGCTGCCGTGATCATCCAGTACAGTGGGAACACGGAGATAAAGGATACAATGATCAGAAAAATATAGGTTGGGATCAATCTTCTCTGAATCGCGGATGGTTTCATATTCTTCTTAATCACGTGTATCACCTACTTTCAAGTTGATAAAGGCCAGGATCGCCACCATAATAAAGATCACAAAGGACATGGCAGATGCATATCCAAAGTTTGCAACTCCGTTTCCAAAGGAATTGTTGAAGATATAGTGTGACATGGTAATTGTAGAATTGGCCGGTCCACCCTTTGTCAGGTTCACAGACTCATCAAACAACTGCAGTGTACCGTTGATGGACATAATAAATGTCATAACAATGGTTGGCCGAAGGAGTGGAACCGTAATTCCCCAGAAGGTCTTCCAGCCGTTGGCCCCGTCGATCTTAGCCGCCTCATATACCGAATACTCAATGTTCTGAAGTCCTGCCAGATAAAAAACCATATTGTAACCGGTCCATCTCCAGAGGAGAGCAATGATAATAACAATCTTCGCAGTGGATGTTGTTCCCAGGAAATTGATATTGGAATGTGTCAAACCGATCTTCTGGAGCACATCATTGACAAGCCCCTGCGTTGCGAAAAGAGATTTAAAAATCAATGCGTAGGATACAAGGGATGTGGCACAGGGTAAAAATACCATGGTACGGAACAAACCTTTGAATTTCAAATCCTTGTTATTCAGAAGCTGAGCCAGAAGAATAGCCAGGATCAGCATGATGGGCACCTGAATGATAAGATACAGATAGGTGTTCACCAAAGATCCCTTAAACAGGTTATCCTTGAACATTCTTGTGTAGTTGTTAAAAATACTTGGGGATGCCCATTTCATATTAGCAGAGGAGCCTGTCTGAAGAGACATGATAAAGGCTCTTACCATCGGGTAGAAGCTCATTACAAAAATGAGAATGGTTGCCGGCGCCAGGAAGATCCATCCTGCTGCTTTCTGTTTTCCCTGAACGCTCTTATACTTGTTTTTATTCAAAAGAAGTTCCCCCCTTCGGTTCATTTCTTTTTCCTACGTGTTACCTGAAATTCAAAACAGGGAATCGGACCACCCGATTCCCTGCCATTTTTCAAAGATCGAGTCCCTTACTCGTTACCCATTGCAAAGTTAACCTGATCCTGTGCATTTTTCAGCTCATCTTTCACCTTTGCTCCACCGTCGATATTGTGGATCGCTGCTGCGATCTGCTCACGGGCTGTGTAGTGATAATCAGACTGCTCTACGGTTGGTACATTCGCACCCATTTCTACGATCTTCTGGTAGATCGGCTGTCCACCAAAGTAATCTACACCCTCTTTGTATACGTCAGACTGACCGGCAGAAATACAGGTTGTGATAACACCGCCATTCTTAAGGGCATTGTCGTAGGTTGCCTTAGCACCTTCACCGCCGCCGAATGTATAAGCAAGGAAATCCTTAGCCAGCTCTGTATTCTTGCAGTTCGCTGTTACATAAAGAGAAGAACCGCCATTGGATGCAAATCCTTCCTTACCTGTCAGAGTCGGCATAGAAGTAAGTGCCCACTTTCCTGAGTTTTCCTTCACCTGCTCAATGGTGGGAATGATCCAGTTACCATTCATAACACCTGCAACCATATCACCTACGATGGTCTGGTTGGTGTAATCAGACCAGTCATTTGCCAGATACAGTACGTTGTCCTGCTTCAGCTGAACGATTACATTGATGATATCCTCCATGGTCTTGTTGTCTGTAAAATTAGGCTTACCATCCTTAAACTGTGATACTCCCTCAGCCTGAAGCATCATATATGGAAGATCGTTTCCGTCACCATCCATGGAAAGGAGGTACTTACCGGTCTTGTCATATACTTCCTTACCGATCTTATCGAACTGCTCCCAGGTTATTCCGGTCACATCATCAATGGTGTAACCACACTGCTCAAGGATATCGGTTCTGTATGCAAAAATAACCGTTCCATTATCTACCGGCACACCATAGTGCTTGTCATTGATGGTAGAATAGGAAAGCTTCTCAGATCCAAAATCATCCCAGTTGATGTTTGCATCGTTGATATCCTTCCATGCATCCGGATAATCATTCACATAACGGTTGATGTAATGATCCTGGAATAATACGATATCCGGAAGGGTGCTGTAATCTCCTGAGGAACCTGCCAGTGTTACT
The DNA here is from genome assembly GCA_902803645.1 of uncultured Lachnospiraceae bacterium. Taxonomy (GTDB): domain Bacteria; phylum Bacillota; class Clostridia; order Lachnospirales; family Lachnospiraceae; genus Weimeria. Next base: position 6,762 of record CADCQT010000025.1, read on the forward strand.
GCATCCTCCACATCGGAAGACTGACTCTGTGTTGAAATATTCAACTTAAAATCCGGATCCTTTGCCTTATATGCTTCTGCAGCTGCCTCCAGTGCCGGGATATTGAAGTTCTCATCCCATGCAAATACGGATAAGGTATGCTCATCCTCTGCGGATGTATCCACCTTCGCCGTCTTCTTCCCACTGTCTGCCTTCTTGTTGCTGCTGCTTCCACAACCGGCAAACATTCCAACTGCCATTGCACTTACCAGAAGAATTGATAAAGCTTTTCTTTTCATAAAAAACCCCTCCTTGTAGGTTGGAGGATCATAGTTGTTCCTGCACTCCCTTTGTGCATCCTGCACTAAAATCCTCTGTTGTTCTTTAAGACATTTGTAATTATAGCCGTCTTTGTTACGAAATTGTTCGTAAAAATACCTATCAATTATGCAGAAACAATCATTTAAGCTATCTCCGCTTATTTTTATGGTAAACTTTAACAAATTCCTTCCGTTTCCTTTGGCGAAAAAATCTGATTCATGCTTATCCTTTCAAATCCATGACATTTTTTTCAAAAAGTTCAAAAAAACTGTAACATTTTTGCGTTCTGATTCGTTTATATATATGTAGGGGTTTTTTCATCGCCTCCGCTTGGTGAAAAATAAATGATAAAGCGGATA
>CADCQT010000026.1 GCA_902803645.1 uncultured Lachnospiraceae bacterium
GAGCCAATGACAGTAGAGAACGCGCAGAGCCTGATCGATGCGATGTTCTTTGACCCTCGTCGTTATGATTTAGCTAAGGTTGGACGTTATAAGTTCAATAAAAAGCTTGCTCTTCGCAAGCGTATTCACCGTCAGATTCTCGCTGAGGATGTTATTGATGCATCCACCGGTGAGATTATCGCAGAGGCAGGTACAAAGGTAGACCGCGAGCTGGCTGACAAGATTCAGAACGCAGGTGTTCCGTACGTTATGATCCAGACAGAGGAGCGTAATGTTAAGGTTCTGTCCAACCTGATGGTTGATATCACAGCACATGTAGACTGTGATCCGGAAGAGCTGGGAATCAAGGAGAAGGTATACTATCCTGTTCTTGCTCAGATTTTAGAAGAGAACGAGACAAAGGAAGATATCGAATACGCGATCAGCCGTAATATTGCAGACCTTATTCCGAAGCATATTACGAAGGAAGATATCTTTGCTTCTATTAACTATAATATGCACCTTGAGTGGGGCGTAGGTACCAAGGATGATATCGATCATCTGGGTAACCGTCGTGTCCGTGCGGTAGGTGAGCTTCTTCAGAACCAGTATCGTATCGGTCTTTCCAGATTAGAGCGTGTGGTTCGTGAGAGAATGACCACCCAGGATGTATCTGAGGTGGTTCCACAGAAGCTGATTAATATCAAGCCTGTTACAGCTGCTGTTAAGGAGTTCTTCGGTTCTTCCCAGCTGTCTCAGTTTATGGATCAGAACAACCCGCTTTCAGAGCTTACACATAAGAGACGTCTCTCTGCATTGGGACCGGGCGGACTTTCCCGTGACCGTGCGGGATTCGAGGTTCGAGATGTCCACTACTCCCATTATGGACGTATGTGCCCCATCGAGACCCCTGAGGGACCAAACATCGGTCTGATTAACTCTCTGGCGTCCTATGCCCGTATCAATGAATACGGTTTTATTGAGGCACCATATCGTAAGTTGGATAAGACAGATCCTAAGAATCCGATCGTTACCAACGAGGTTGTCTATATGACAGCGGATGAAGAGGATAACTATCATGTGGCACAGGCGAATGAGAAGCTGGATGCCGAGGGTCACTTTAAGCGTAACTCTGTATCCGGTCGTTATCGTGAAGAGACACAGGAGTACGACAAGTCTCTCTTTGATTACATGGATGTGTCTCCTAAGATGGTATTCTCAGTTGCGACTGCACTGATCCCCTTCCTTCAGAACGATGATGCGAACCGTGCGCTCATGGGATCAAACATGCAGCGTCAGGCAGTACCTCTTCTTACAACAGAGGCTCCGGTTGTGGGAACTTCTATGGAAGGTAAGGCTGCACGGGATTCAGGAGACTGTGTGCTGGCTCGTAACGCCGGTGTGGTTGAGAAGGCAGAGTCTAACCGTATCGTAGTCCGCACCGATGACGGACAGCGGGATGAGTATGATCTGATCAAGTTCTCTCGTTCCAACCAGTCCAACTGCTACAACCAGCGTCCGATCGTCTTCCGTGGCGACCGTGTGGAGGCCGGTGAGGTCATTGCAGACGGACCGTCTACCTGCGATGGTGAATTGGCATTAGGTAAGAATCCGTTGATCGGATTTATGACCTGGGAAGGTTATAACTACGAGGATGCGGTTCTTCTTTCAGAGCGTCTTGTGCGTGATGATGTATATACCTCTATTCATATGGAGGAGTTTGAAGTAGAGTCTCGTGATACCAAGCTGGGACCAGAGGAGATCACAAGGGATGTTCCGGGTGTTGGTGATGATGCCCTGAAGGATCTGGACGAAGATGGTGTAATCCGTATCGGTGCAGAGGTTCGTGCCGGTGATATCCTCGTTGGTAAGGTTACTCCAAAGGGAGAAACCGAGCTTACAGCAGAGGAGAGACTTCTTCGTGCGATCTTCGGTGAGAAGGCAAGAGAGGTGCGTGATACCTCCCTTAAGGTGCCACATGGTTACTATGGTATCGTAGTAGATGCTAAGACCTTTACCCGTGAGAACGGTGATGAGCTCTCCCCGGGTGTTAACAAGTCCGTTCGTATCTATATCGCTCAGAAGCGTAAGATTTCTGTAGGTGATAAGATGGCTGGTCGTCACGGTAACAAGGGTGTCGTTTCCCGCGTGCTTCCTGTTGAGGATATGCCATTCCTTCCGAACGGTCGTCCATTGGATATCGTATTGAACCCCATGGGTGTACCATCCCGAATGAATATCGGACAGGTCCTTGAGATCCATCTGTCACTGGCTGCCAAGGCTCTCGGATTTAACATCGAGACACCTGTGTTCGACGGCGCTAAGGAGATCGATATCCAGGATACGTTAGAGCTTGCCAACGACTATGTTAACGACAGCTGGGAAGATTTCGAGGCCAAGTACAAGGATACCTTGAATGCAGATGTAATGCAGTATCTGTGGGATCACAGAGATCACAGAGAACTCTGGAAGGGCGTGCCTCTCCAGCGTGATGGTAAGGTACAGCTCCGTGACGGACGTACAGGTGATGACTTTGCAGCTCCTGTTACCATCGGTCACATGCACTACCTTAAGCTGCATCACCTGGTTGACGATAAGATCCATGCACGTTCTACCGGTCCGTACTCACTTGTAACACAGCAGCCACTTGGTGGTAAGGCTCAGTTCGGTGGACAGCGATTCGGAGAGATGGAGGTTTGGGCTCTTGAGGCGTATGGCGCTGCTTATACCCTGCAGGAGATCCTGACTATGAAGTCCGATGATGTTGTGGGCCGTGTCAAGACATACGAGGCCATTATCAAGGGTGAGAACATTCCGGCTCCCGGTATTCCGGAGTCCTTCAAGGTTATGCTTAAGGAATTACAGTCCCTTTGTCTGGATGTCAAAGTGCTGGATGACCAGGGCGACGAAGTGAAGCTGATGGAGTCTACCGAGTACGGTAATACAGATATTAACAAGATCATTTCAGAAGACAGTCGCGGTAATGATAACAGCCGTTATGCCTTCGAGAATAACGAGTCCTTTGCTGCTGCAGGTTTCACCAAGCAGGAGTTTGATGAAGACAGCGGTGAGCTGGTTTCCATCGATGAGGATTCCGATGCTGACGCAGATGATGTTTTTGCATCCGAGCTGTCCGGCATGACAGACGATGAAGAGTAAGGGAAGGAGAATACGATGCCAGAGAATAAGGAAGCAACCAATCAGTCCGTATCTTTTGATGCTATCAAGATCGGTCTGGCATCTCCGGATAAGATCAGAGCATGGTCAAGAGGCGAAGTAAAAAAGCCTGAGACCATTAACTATCGAACATTAAAGCCGGAGAAGGATGGTCTGTTCTGTGAGAAGATCTTTGGACCTACAAAGGATTGGGAATGTCATTGTGGTAAGTACAAGAAGATCCGCTTTAAGGGCGTGGTCTGTGACCGATGTGGCGTAGAAGTTACCAAGGCTTCTGTACGTCGTGAGCGTATGGGACATATCGAGCTGGCAGCTCCTGTATCCCATATCTGGTACTTCAAGGGTATTCCGTCCCGTATGGGACTGATCCTTGATCTGTCTCCACGTATCCTTGAGCGGGTGCTGTATTTTGCATCTTATATCGTTCTTGATCCGGGTGAGACAGCACTTATGAAGAGACAGGTGCTTTCCGAACAGGAATATGCACAGTATGTTGATCAGTATGGATATAATGCATTCCGTGTAGGAATGGGTGCTGAGGCAATCCAGGAACTTCTTGCAGATATTGATCTCGAGAAGGATTCTGAGGAGCTGACAGCAGAGCTTGAGACAGCTTCCGGACAGAAGCGTGCCCGCATTATGAAGCGTCTTGAGGTGGTAGAGGCCTTCCGTGAGTCCGGTAATAAGCCGGAGTGGATGGTTCTGAATGTACTGCCGGTGATCCCGCCGGATCTTCGTCCTATGGTACAGTTGGACGGTGGACGTTTTGCGACATCGGATTTAAATGATTTATATCGAAGAATCATTAACCGTAACAACCGTCTGCGCCGCCTGTTGGAATTGGGCGCGCCGGATATTATTGTCCGTAACGAGAAACGTATGCTTCAGGAGGCCGTGGATGCATTGATTGACAACGGCAGGCGTGGACGTCCGGTTACTGGACCGGGAAACCGTGCTTTAAAATCCTTGTCAGATATGCTTAAGGGTAAGTCCGGACGTTTCCGCCAGAACCTGCTTGGAAAGCGTGTGGACTATTCCGGTCGTTCCGTTATCGTGGTTGGTCCGGAATTAAAGATCTATCAGTGCGGCCTGCCAAAGGCGA
>CADCQT010000027.1 GCA_902803645.1 uncultured Lachnospiraceae bacterium
CGCCTTACACCTCTACCTCAAGGTCTGCCTCTCGCTCCGCTTCTTCCTTGAATTCTTCCACCTGAACAGGGGAAAGGGAAGGCAGATCCGAAAGAGAATTCACACCAAAACTTCGCAAAAACTGCTCTGTTGTCCCAAAAAGCATAGGACGACCCGGCGCGTCCATTCTCCCCACCTCTTCCACAAGCTCGTATTCCACCAGCTTATTCACGGCGTGATCCGAAGAAACTCCACGGATCTTCTCGATTGCCGCCTTTGTGACCGGCTGCCTATAGGCAATGATGGACAGCGTCTCCAAGAGTACATCTGTCAGCGCCACCTTCTTCGGCTGCTTCGCGATTCGAATCAGATAAGGGTAGGTCTCCTTGGAGGTGCACATCTGATAGGAATCTTCGAAACGGACGATGGAGATTCCCCGTCCGCTTTCTTTGTATTCTGTTGCTAATTCATCACAGGCTGTCTTTATATCGGAAGGGTCCACCTCAAGGGCTGTCGCCATCTTATCCACGGATACTGCCCCTCCCATGGTAAAAAGGACACCCTCCACCGCCTGTCTGATCTGTTGTTTCTCCATAACTTCCTCTATGCTGCTACCTTGGATTCGATCTCGATCTCTCCAAAAGTCTCTTCCTGTCTGGCATGAATCTGCCCGGTCTTCATCAGTTCAAGAACCGCCAAAAAGGTAACGATCACCTCAGTCTTGGTCCTAGCACTTTCTAAGACCTTACGGAAGGAAAATCTCCGGTGTTCCCCTGCAAAGCGCAGAAGATCCCTAGTCTTTTCCTCCAGGGAGACCTCTTCCTTACGGATAGAACCGAATCTGGAACGGATGGGATCCAGCCGGTTCTTCTGGCGCTTTAACACATCCTGGAAGATAGCATTCAGCTTCTCTAATGTGATGCCGGCAACCAACTCATCCGGATCCACAGGCACCTCATAGGCCGCCACTGCCTCGGGAATGGTAGGCTCCTTATAGAAGACCTCCTCTGCCATACACTGGCTGTCCCTAAGCTTCTCTGCAAAACACTTATACATCTTGTATTCCAGAAGCTGCTGAACCAGCTCAGCACGGGGGTCGATCTCCTCCTCTTCCTCATCTTCCACTACCGGCTTACGGGGAAGAAGCATCTTGGCCTTAATGGCCAACAAAGTAGATGCCATCACAAGGAATTCACTCATAATGTTAAGATCTGCCTTCTTCATCTCATCCAGATAAGCCATATACTGATCTGTGATCAGTGCAATGGGAATATCATAAATATTCACTTTATTCTTATCGATCAGGTGCAAAAGAAGATCCAAAGGGCCTTCAAACACCGGCAGCTTAATACTGAGCTTTTCTTCCATACAATCTACTCTCTTGATCAGCCCCGGGGCTGAGTGAATTACAGGGTTGAATATCCATAACCGTTTACTACGGCTTCGATGGGCACCTTCTTGGCACAGAAGGGACATTCACTCGGATGATATGCCGCATAACCGGGAAGGTCGTCCTCTGTAAACAGGGAGATGATCCTTTGTCCATCCACCTCTCTCATGGTAGAGAAGATGGAGGTGACACCGCTTACTCTTCCTCCGTAGTATCTTACACATTCCATCATACGCCTCATGGTCTCACCGGTAGTCAGTGTCGCTGCCAAGATCAGAATATTCTTACCCTCGATGGCCAGGCGGTTATTCTGACGGAACATAAACTGATGAATGCTGTTCTCCTCCGGACGGATAATGTACATGGTGTCATGCTTATTGGTCATATGGAAACTTCCCTTTTCCAGTTCCTGCGCCAGGAAGCCTCCTAAAACCTCGGTACCGTCAAGACATACGATGGTATCCACATCCTCCACCTGATGAAGGAGCTTCGCCCGAAGAGATGCCGCTGCATTCTCTGCCTCCTTGGCTCTTACCTTCAGCCTGGTAACATCAATATAGTAATTGATATGGGAATTGCTGGTTGCAAAATGTCCCTGCACCGCATTGATGGTAACGCTTCTGTCATCCTTAGAGTAGAACTTTGTCATTCGCTCTTGAATCTTATCTGTCATGTTCCCCTCCCTTTCTATGCCACACCCCGTAGCACTTTGAGTTTTTAGGTACGAACTGATTGTACCATTTTTTGAACTACATGTCACTTTTTACCTGTAGAACCAAATCCACCCCTGGTCTTATTTCCTAAAGTCTCCACTTCTTCAAATTCCACCGTGGGCTGATGACGGAGAATCCGGAACTGACATACTCTGTCTCCTACCGAGATCTTCGTATCCCGCATAGCAAGAGCCGGCATCATGATCACATCATCATCCCCGCAGTAGGACTCATCCACCACACCGATGCTGTTGGTCTGGATCAGTCCGAAGTTTTTAAACGTGGAAGACCTGGGCGCAATGATCATCTCATACCCCCTGGGAAGTTCCACCGAAATCCCCAGGTCGATCAGAGCAAACTCCCCCTGCTTTAAGTCATAATCCTTTGCAGCGCGAAGATCAATCCAGTCACTTTTCCCATCGATATATTCCAGATGGTCGATTTCTTTGCTATGATATTTGATTCGTATGGTCTCTTTTAATTGTTCCATCCTACAGCCTCCATCTCTGTCTTCTTATCCCGGTTCATAAGGTCATACATGGCGATCCGGGCTGACTTGCCCTCAAAGAGTACCTTGTTAACCTCAGAAATAATGGGAAGATCCATATGGTACTTCTTGCCCAGGGCAAGAGCCGCCTTGGCAGAATATACCCCTTCCACCACCATATGTACCTGCTCCATGGCCTCCTTCGGATCCACTCCCTGGCCAATAAGTTCTCCCGCCTTGTGATTTCGGCTGTGAACTGACTGACAGGTAACGATGAGATCACCGATTCCTGCAAGGCCGCTTAAGGTCTGGGGATTTCCCCCTGTGGCAACCGCAAGAGCAGTGATCTCACGGATCCCTCTGGTAATAAGAGCCGCCCTTGTATTATCTCCGTTCCCAAGTCCGTCACTCATACCGGCGGCAAGGGCGATAACATTCTTAAGAGATGCTCCCACCTCGATTCCCTGAAGGTCAGAACTGATATAGACTCTAAAATTCTCATTCATGAAAAATTCCTGCACCATAATGGCAAGCTTACGGTTCTTGGAACCTGCCACCACCACAGTAGGAAGATGACGGATCACCTCCTCTGCATGGGATGGCCCGGACAGAGCCGCAATCTTGGCCTTGGGCAGGATCTCCTCTATGATCTGGCTCTGGGTCATAAGGGTAGACTCTTCAATTCCCTTGGATACAGAAACAATGGCGATCTCCTCCGGACAGATGTCCTTAAGCTTTTCCGCCGTCTCTCGGGTGGCTGTAGAAGGAACCGCCAGGATCAGAAGGTCAGCTCCCGAAACCGCTTCCCTAAGATCCCAGGCAAAGGACAGACTCTCCGGGAAAGTAAAGTCCTTTAATTTGTCACTCTTTCGTGTCCTCTGCATCTCCTCCGCCTGTTCTTTTTTATGAGACCAGAGCATCACCCTATGTCCGTTATCGCAAAGTAATGCAGCTAAGGCTCCGCCCCAGCTGCCAGCTCCTAACACGGTAATATTGGCCATTTAAGCCTCCTTCTTACTGTGAAGTGAAAATTTATTTTCGTTGCCATGATACAAACGTGAAATATTGCTGTGATGACGGGCAATAGCCAGTCCTCCCAGGAAAACAGAAAGGACAAAAGCCTCCATCATCGAACTTCCCTTGAAAAACAGCAGGTCAAAATGCCAAAACACCAGCACCTGAACAGGAAATGCTGCGGCGCACAGAATGGACCCGAGGGATACATATCCTGTCAGTACAAGAGCTATAGCAAAAAGCAGGAAGGAAAGGGGCAGACACTGGGGAAAACAGATAATAAAAAGTCCCATGCAGGTAGCAATCCCCTTGCCTCCCTTAAACTTCATAACAGCAGGGAAATCATGACCGATAACAGCCCCTGTGGCTGCATAGAGCATAACCAGGTGTGGGTCGGCTCCTGCTTTTTTTCCAAAGATAAAATACATAATAACAGCAGGAACAATGGCCTTGGCCGCATCACAGAAAAGCGTCATAAGACCATAGAATTTGCCAAGTACCCGCAATGTATTTGTTGTTCCAATGTTACCGCTTCCCTGCTTGGTTATGTCCACATGGCGACTCTTTCCAAACAGATACCCTGACGGTATCATACCAAATACATAACCAACCAGAAAAGACAGGACTCTCACGCCAAGCGTCATGACTCTTCCTTTCTCTCCCTAACAATAAAGTGCAGTGCTGTTCCTCCAAAACCGAAGGTATCCCGGAAACGGTTCTCCAGATAACGCACATATGAAAAATGCATCAGTTTCTTATCATTGACAAAGATGACAAATGTAGGCGGCTTCACAGAGACCTGTGTCACATAGTAAATCTTAAGCCGCTTACCCTTGTCCGTAGGAGGCTGCTGCATGGCAACCGCCTCTGCCACGATCTCATTGAGCACACCGGTGGCAACACGCATATTCTGATTCTGGATCACCATGTCAATGGTATCATAGATCTTCTGAATCCTCTGTCCTGTCTTGGCGGAAATATACAGGATCTCTGCATAAGCCAGGAAGGAAAGGATCTGACGAATCTTCTGGGCATGCTCCTTCTGGGTCTTATCGTTCTTCTCGATGGCATCCCATTTGTTCACAGCAATGATGATACCCTTGCCTCTGTCATGGGCAATACCGGCGATCTTGGCATCCTGCTCTGTCACACCCTCTGTGGCATCGATCATGATAATGACCACATCCGCCTTCTCAACAGCTGCCACAGCACGGATAATGGAAAAGCGCTCCAGCTCTTCCTTGATCTTGTTCTTACGACGGATTCCTGCAGTATCCACAAAGATATATTCCTTGCCATGGTTCTTCACCCGGGAATCCACAGCATCACGGGTGGTTCCCGCAATATCCGATACGATGACTCTGTCATCTCCCACAAGACGATTCACAAGAGAGGACTTCCCCACATTGGGCTTTCCTACAATGGCGATCCGGGGAGTATCATCTTCTGCCTCAGAGGCATTAGCCTGAGGAAAGTACTCTACCACCGCATCCAGAAAATCTCCGAATCCCAACTGGGAAGCAGCTGAGATCGGATGAGGATCTCCGATTCCAAGGTTATAGAATTCGTACACATCCGCCATCTGCTTATTAAAATCATCCACCTTGTTAACCGCCAGAATCACCGGCTTCTTGGAACGGCGGAGCATATCTGCCACCTTACCGTCTGCATCCACAAGTCCCTGCCTTACATCGGTAAGGAAAACGATCACATCTGCTGTATCGATTGCGATTTGGGCCTGTTCTCTCATCTGAGAGAGAATAATATCCGAGGAATCCGGCTCGATTCCACCGGTATCGATGAGGGTAAACTCATAGTTCAGCCAATCTACGTCTGCATAGATCCGGTCTCTTGTTACACCCGGTGTATCCTTGACGATGGAGATTCTCTCTCCTGCAAGGGCATTAAACAGGGTGGACTTCCCCACATTGGGACGTCCCACCACTGCTACTACTGGTTTTGCCATTTAATCTACCTGCTCTTTCTTAAGTCGTGGTCATCAGGATGTCTGCTTCCTGCCAAGGAAGGCATTGAGCAGATCCTGCCCACTGGATTTTACAACAGTAACAGGAACTTGTAAAGAATCCTGGACCTGTGTCAGTGTCATATCATCGAGCATGACCTCTTCTCCGCTGCGAAGCATGTTCTGCGGAATCAGTACCCTTCCTCCCTTATCCGGAAGAGCGTTGATCTGCTCTGTCAGATCTTTTCCGGTGATAAGACCGGAGACAGTGATCTTCTCTCCAAAATAATGATTGATGATGGCCACCACATCGATCTGGTATCTGGGATATTTTCTCATAAAATCCTCTGCCATCATCTGAATAAAGGGCTTTGCAAGTACGCCGGTGGCAACGGTAAGATGCTCCTTCTTAAAGGGATGGGGCCCCTCCTTGGCAAGGGCTTCTGCAAACTCTGTCAAAAGAAGCCTTATCATTCCAACGCCGTTCTCCAACTGGATATAGCCGTCGTACACCTCTTCCTCAGGTAATGGAAGCTCCCCTAAAAGATACCATTCATCGGACGCCTGTACAAAATGAGTACCATATTTTTCATAGGCAATATTCTGCCACTTCTTAATGATTCCCACCACTTCCCTGGCATCTTCTCTGTTAAAGCTCTCCAAAGGATAAAGTCCTTCCCGGAATTTGGTAAGTCCCACAGGAACAATAGAAAGGGACTGCATCTGGGGATAGAAGGATAACAGATCGCCAATGGTCTTATCCAGCTGTTTGCCGTCATTTAATCCCTTGCATAAAACCACCTGGGAATTCATGGGAAGATCCGCCTCGGCGATCCGGGAGATCTTCTCTAGGATATCTCCTGCGAAACGGTTATGCAGCATCTTCACCCGAAGCGCCGGATCTGTGGTATGCACAGAGATGTTAATGGGAGCCAGACGATAGTCGATAACTCGCTGCAAATCCTCCTCCTTCATATTGGTGAGGGTCACATAGTTACCCTGAAGGTAGGAAAGTCTGGTATCATCATCCTTGAAGTAGAGGGTCTCTCTCATACCCTTTGGCATCTGATCAATAAAGCAGAAAACGCAGCCATTATGACAACTTCTGTAATTATCCAAAAGTCCGTTTTCGAAGGTAAGTCCCACGTCCTCACCCTCATCCTTTTCGATATAATAGATCTGCTCTTCTCCGTCTTCATGGAGGATCAGAAGTTCCAGATCCCCGTTCTCTTCGTAGTAGTAGTAATCAAAAATATCATTTAATTCCTGCCCACCGGCTTTTAGCAGCACATCTCCCGGAAGAATCCCTGCCTCTTCGGCGATGGACCCCGGTCGTACCCCGCTGATGCGATGGGTGTTTTCTTTCTTCTCTAGCATATCACTTCTCCGTCAGCATGAGAAAAGCCGACATATTACCTCTTTTGCCCTTTGCTCCCCGATGAGAGAACAAAAGCTCCTTATTGCAACAGGTGCACAGGTTCCCACAGATCAGATGGTCTGCAGATATCCCGGCTTCTATCAGGATTCTTCGGTTTGCCTCTGTCAGATCCAAATCATACTTTCCCTGTCCTCTTTCTCTTATAATGCCATCCAAACTGCCGGAGAAAGTGGCAGAAAAAGCATCTGCCACATCCTCTCCAATCTCATAGCAATCACAACAGATACTAGGGCCGACGGCGGCATAAATATCCGCCGGCTCACAACCGAAGGCCCTATGCATAAGCTCAATGGTATTTCTTCCGATCCTGACAGCGGTTCCTCTCCAGCCGGAATGGGTCATACCGATCACCCTCTTCACCGGATCTGCAAAAAATAAAGGTGTGCAGTCCGCATGGGAGGTAGACAATAGAAGCCCCGGAGTATCTGTCACCATTCCGTCACAGCCTCCTAAGGTCCGCTCCCTAATGACCCCTTCTCCCGCATTGCTTCGGTCCACAAGCACCACTCTTCCGGTATGTTCCTGGGAGATGGTTACGATATCCGAAGGCTTTTTTCCAAAATAGGCCGCTGCCCTCCGGTAGTTTTCCTCCACCTTTGCAGGATCATCTCCTCTTGTATAACTTAAATTCATGGAGGAAAGATATCCTTCAGAGACCCCTCCCGCCCTGGTGGTAAATCCGTGCCGGATAAAGGACAGCTTCTTCTCCCACTCTAGGAAGCCAAGATACAATGGCTCCTCTCCGTGGAGGGCATATATTTTTTCTTTGGAACGGTATGTCAACATATCAATCACCAGTGTAGGGAAAGGCGTCCTTTATCAGGGTAAAGGCATCCCCTACGATACTTACTACATCAAAACGCATGGGCCGATCCAAGGGGATCTTCTCTTTCATCAAATAAACAGTAGCCGCATAGGAGATCTTCCTTTGCTTCTGCCATCCCACAGCCTCCTGGGGCCAGCCGCAGGAAGAATTCCTACGATACTTGACTTCCACAAAGCAAAGAACCTCTCCCTCCAGGGCCACCAAATCAATCTCGCCGTAACGGGTCCCGTAATTACAGGCCAGAATGCGATACCCCTTCTCTTCAAGGAAAAGAGCTGCCTGCCTCTCATAGTCCCTGCCTGTTTGCCTCTTATTCATCGGCCCCTCTCTGGGAACTTATCTCCCAGCTTGGCGCGGACCTTATCCATTCCATCCACAAACACAAGGATCTGTGCTACCACTTCATACAACTCCGGAGGAATGGCATCCCCGATCTCAAGCTTCGAGAGCGTAGCTGCCAGGGCAGAGTCCTTGTAAAAGGGGACATTGGCTTCCTTTGCCTGTTCTATGATCTTATCTGCGACGGCACCCTTACCGGTGGCCAGGATCTTCGGAGCACTATCTCCCGGATCATAGGCTAAAGCCACCGCCGTTTTGCTTTTTTCCTGCTTTTCTGTCATATTACGCCCTCACATCAAAGGAGTAGCGGAGCATCTCTCCGCCTGACACATTCCCCTTTGGCACATCCTGCTTCAAAAAGTCATCCACAAAGTTGACCTTCCTGCCTTCTCCGGTCACCTGGATCTGGCAGTTATATCCCAGTTCCTCCAGCTTCTCCTGAAGAAGATGGATATTATCCTCGATAAGCTGGAAGGACACATCATCCTCCATAGAAAACTTTGTATCCACATTCCGGTTCTTCATCTTAATGGAGATATCCGTAGATCCCAGATGTTCCAGATCAAAATGAAGAAAAGCAGACAGCTCCCCGTCCTCCTCTTCGGCAGATCTCTTTTTATTGCGGTAGACATAGAGATCGCCTGTGGCATTCTGCCCGGAGAGCTTAAGTGGAAGCTGAATATAGGTGTACATCTGATTCACTTCCCGGATAAATTCCAGATTGTTCTGAACCTGGGAAGTGGCATTTTGCACCGTCTGGGCGGCAACCGGAGTATTCTGGGCAACCTTGGCACTGATGCTTTCCATGTCAGAGGCAATCTGACGGTAGAGCTTATCCACACTGCCCTTTTCCAAAAGTTCCTTGGGCTCTATGGAATACTTCTCCTCCAAACCGGCTGCAAGCAGCTCCTTAAGCCCCCGGCCTGACAGCTTCTCAGAAAGTTCCTCGCCCCCGGTTCCGGATAAATGCTCCTTAAGAGCAAGAAGTACGTCCTTTACCGAAGCATCCAGCCTTAAGTTCTTATTCTCAAACAGGCCGGGATATTTCGCCATAAGGGAGGAATCATTTTGAAAAATCCTGTTAAGATCTGCCATCCCCTGGGAAGAAATTGCCCTTCCCAGGCTTCCTAAGGGAAGATCCAAAACCTCCTCTCCCCTTAAGGGGGATTCTGCTCCTATTAGGATGCCTCCCTTATCCTCTGCCTCCGCATAGGAAGGCATCTGCTCCTGTTCCAAGGCCTCAGCCTCGGTGTAGACGGAGTGAAGCCGCTCCTCGGCCAATGCCTCGGCTGTAACATGTTCCCCCGGGAAAAGGGTATCCACTACAGAGGAAAAAACCAATCCTCCTCCCTGCTTCATCCCTTCTGTTACAGAATCCGCAAGTCCCTGAAGATCCCGAAAGATGGCACCTTCATTGACCTTATAATTCTCATATACCTTAAGAAGTTCATCTGTCACCGGCATCCCAAGGCTACTTAGCATAACCACAGAAGAAGCCTTTGCATCGGGATGAAGGGCCACCTGGCGGGCCATTTCCGACAGGGAATGGCTATCAATGGGCATCTTGTTCTTCATCATCTCATCCACCATTTCCAGGGTAGCCGAAGTCATAGGTACCTGGGCCTGGGAGAGGGCATTTTGAATGGTGGGATTCCCTGCTGCCCCTCCCACCGATACCGGCCGGATGGCAATGGTATTCCCGTCATTGCTCTTCACCTGGAAAAACACAGACTGACCCTGGGATAAGTTCATACCCTTATCCAGACGGGCGGTGATATTCTGTCCGGAGGAAAGCCCCAGGATTACCTGGCTTCCCTTTACAGAATTCACCGTTCCTTCAAAGATCTGCCCTGCCTCTAATCCGGCCAGAGTCTTCACCAGCTGCTCCACTCCCTTTGTAGCGGCAGCGGACTGTCCTCCCTTTGCCAGAGCATTTTGATATAGTGTCAGTAAATCGCGGATCTCCACAGTCATCCCTCCCCCATCTGCCAGATCTACCAGTCCAGCAGCTCTTCGGCTCTCGGAAGGCACAGGTCGTTATATTTCACCTGAAGGCGTCCCTCATCGATCCTCTTCTGCAGGAATGTCCTGCGATGAAGAGACAGGATACCGTATGTCTCGATAGCCTCATAATGTGCCTTGGTTCCGTATCCGGCATGCTTTGCAAATCCATATTCCGGAACCAGTCTGTCATAACTTTCCATAATATGATCCCTGGTGACCTTCGCCAGAATGGAAGCAGCGCCAATGGACGCGCTTTTAGCATCTCCCTTGATAATGGAGATCTGCTTCATATCCTCTTCCGGAATGGTCACGGCATCGTTAAGGAGAAGATCCGGCTCTACTCCAAGACCTGCAATAGCACGCTGCATGGCAAGATAATCTGCCTCCAATACATTCACCTCGTCGATCTCCTCCACCGTCGCAAGCCCTACATTGCAATAGAGTGCCTTCTCTCTTATGGTCTGATAAAGCTCTTCTCTTTTCTTTTTCGACAGTTTCTTGGAATCGTTGATATATAGAATGTCACAATCTTCAGGAAAAATCACAGCTCCTGCCACTACAGGTCCTGCCAGAGGTCCTCTTCCGGCCTCATCCACTCCGCAGATCAGTCGGTAGCCTTCCTTCCTGTAGGTTCTTTCCATTTCAAAAAGAGCATACATTCTTTTCTGTTCTTCTATCCGTGCCTGTTTTTTCTTTTCTTCCCGCAGGATGTAGGCCTCATAAGCCTTGGTTCCTTCACGGGGGATTTTCTTTTCTGCCATAGTCATCTATCTGATCCTGCCCATTCTCTGAAAGGGGTAAAAGCGAAACAGCGCTCGTCCTATGATCTGGCTTCGCCTGATATTTCCCACATCAAAAAAACGGCTGTCTTCACTGCTGTTACGATTATCTCCAAGGACGAAATATTCATCCTTCCCCAGATAAACCTTCGCCTCGGCCACCCCCGGATCCCGGATGGGAGCAAGGCCAAAGTCCTCCTTCAACTGCTTTCCGTTGATCATGATCTTCCCCTCTTCTGTGATCTGAACCGTCTCGCCGGGAAGTCCGATAATCCGCTTGATATAATAGGTATTCTTCTTATACAGATACGGAAAAATAACCACATCATACCGACTGGGATCCGAAAATCGATAGGTGATCTTATCCACCACCAGATTATCTCCATCGGAAAGGGTCTTCTCCATGGAATGGCCGGATACTACAGAACGGGAGACTACAAAGTGTACAAGGGAATAGGCCACGACCATAACAATAACAAGGTACACAGTGAAACGGATCAGGTCCTTCTTATCCCTTGATCCGTCTCTGGTGGGACATTTCTTCAGCTTGGACATGAAATACCCTCCAGGGTAATCCTTCCCAGACGCCCGCTTCTGTAATCATCAATCAAAAGTCTTGCAGCTCTTGCCTCATCCGGCTCTGCTCCCGCCTTCAAAAGGTTACGACTCTTCGCTAAAGCAGATAAGACCACCCGGTCCTCAAGATCCTCCGGGATCTCATAAAACTCGCCGATCCTTCCCGGAACAAGTTTTGGAAGCATGTGATACATAAGGATGGCAAGTTCCTCCTGCTGCACCACATCATCACTGATGGCTCCCACAAAGGCCAGGGATTCTCCCACTGCCTCATCCTCGAACTTGGGCCACAGAATTCCCGGTGTATCCAAAAGATCCAGATGCTTACCGATATGGATCCACTGCTTACCCTTGGTCACTCCCGGCTTATTCCCGGTCTTGGCACTCTTTCTGCCTGCAAGGGAATTAATGAGGGTGGACTTACCGATATTGGGGATTCCAACGATCAAAGCCCGCACCGGACGGTTCTTGATTCCCCGGCGCAGATCTCTCTCTCTCTTCTCCTTCGTTGCCTCAAGGACAGCATTGGACACTTCCTTTGCAGCCTTTTTCTGGCGGCTATCCAGCGCCAGAGAGAGGACTCCCTCTGCCTTTAACTTTTCCTGCCACTCTGCTGTGATCTTCGGATCTGCAAGATCTGCCTTATTCAGGATCAGAAGGTGGCTCTTTCCGTTTGTCAGTTTCTTAATATCCGGATTCCTGCTGGATACCGGTATTCTGGCATCCGCCAGTTCAATCACAAGGTCAATCAACTTCAGATCCTCCTGGATCTGGCGAAGGGCCTTTGTCATATGTCCTGGATACCACTGAATCTGCATAATTATCTCCTGTTATCTTAATCTACAAGACCAAAGTTGGACATGGTAACATTCATCCAGACCTTGCCCTCGATCTCACCCTTAGTTACATTACCGATGGTAGAATACCGGCTGTCCTCACTGCTGTTGCGATCATCTCCAAGGAGGAAATACTCATCCTTCCCCAGTTTGATTTCTTCCTCTGCAAGTCCGGCATGGGAAATGGTGGTGGTATCTGCCGTCGTCATAAAAGCCTTGTTATCCACATATACGGTGCCGCTGCGAATCACAACGGTCTGTCCCGGTACAGCAATTACCCGCTTGATGGAATACTGTGCATTCAGATTGCCGGCGGGGAGAAAAGCCACCACATCATTGGGCTTGGGAGAGGATATCTTATAGGCCAGTCGGTCTAGCAGCACCTGATCTCCTACCCGTACCGTGGGTTCCATGGATTCCTCTGTCACCGTTGTCCGTATTCCAAAGGCCTGAATTAATAGAAATGCCAACAGGATCACTGCCCCTGCCTCCACTGCAAATAGCATGACCTTTCCTAAACGTGCTACGTTAAACTTCTTCCTTCGTCTGCGGAAGGTAAGATGGGCATCCGGCTTCGGCCGATGCATCATAGGTCTTCTGTTTGGAATCGTACGTGTCATGCGTGCCATATTATCTCCTTTAATACCACAAAAATCCAATATCCATGATACACGAAAAGAAAAAAAAGGACAACCCGACGGGTTGCCCTTCCTTAAGTAAAGCAAATCTGAAATATCCGCTAGGATTAGATGAACTCCTTAACCTTAGCTGCCTTACCTACGCGACCACGAAGGTAGTTAAGCTTAGCACGGCGAACCTTACCCTTACGAACAACCTCAACAGATACAACGTTAGGGCTGTGGATCGGGAAAGTCTTCTCTACGCCAACACCGCTAGAGATCTTACGAACTGTGAAAGTAGCACGGTTGCTTCCACCCTGCTGCTTGATTACTGTTCCCTCGAAGATCTGGATACGCTCACGGTTACCCTCTTTGATCTTGTTGGATACACGAACAGTATCACCTGTGTTGAACTGTGGGAGCTCAGCCTTCTTCTGCTCGTTCTCGATTTTGCTGATAATTTCATTTGCGTTCATATTAGAACCTCCTACTTGTGCATTTTGATGTTCTTAAAGCCACCCTTTGGCTCCAGCGGACCATCGCGATTAACAACAACCATGTTAGTTTATCATAATTAGCTTTGTAAAGCAAGGACTATTCTCCAAGAAGCTTTCTTCTGAGACGATTGGACAGTCGTTCTCTTAACTTTGGCTTTGCCTTCTCCCACAGATCCGGCCGGACAGCCTTTGTCTTTTGAATCTGCTGTTCCAGGCGATACTCCTCGATCTTCCTGTGGTCTCCGGAGAGAAGAATCTGCGGCACTGCCTTATCCTTCCAGATCTCTGGCCTGGAATACTGGGGATACTCTAAGAGATCCTCTGCAAAGGTCTCTCCCACTGCTGACTGATTATTGTGTAAAACCCCTGGCACCAGGCGGCTGATACAGTCCACAAAGACCATCGCCGGCAATTCTCCTCCCGTCAACACATAATCTCCAATGGAGATATAGTCCGTCACGATCTCTTCCAGGACCCGTTCATCAATGCCCTCATAATGACCACAGAGTAGAATCAGAGTATCCTCCCCTGCATAGTCACCGGCCATAGACTGCTTTAAGGTCTTCCCCTGGGGCGTCATATAAATCACAGGACAATCGTGGCCTACTTCAGCCCGGATGGCCTGATAGCAATCATATACCGGCTGTGCCTGCATCACCATACCGGCACCTCCTCCATAGGGATAATCATCCACCTTCTTATGCTTATCCGTGGTGTAATCCCGGATATTGACACACTTTAATTCCAAAAGCCCCTGCTCGATCGCCCGGCCAGTAATACTGTTCTTTAACCCCTGCTCCACCATTTCCGGGAACAGCGTCATAACATAGATCTTCATTACAGTTCCTCCAGCCCCGGAAGGAGATGGATCTTCATGGATTCCTTCTCTAGATCCACCCCGAGAATACAGCTCTTGATCGCCGGAATAAGGACCTTCTTCCCGTCATCTCTTGTGATCTCATAGACATCGTTGGCACCGGTGGCCAAAATATCGCTTACCTTTCCATAAGGACTTCCGTCCTCAAGCACCACGTTGATTCCAAGAATATCTCCAACGAAATACTCTCCTTCTCCAAGTTCCTCTGCCTCTTCTCTGGGAATCAGAAGAGATGCCTTCCGAAGAAGTGCCGCCTCATCCATATCGTTGATCTCATCAAATCCCAGGATCACCTGCTTTTTAAAGAACTTGACGTTCCTAATATGAAGTTGACTCCTGCTGCCGTCCGGCTTCTCCATTGTCACCGTCTTCAGCCTTTTGAACCTGTGCATATCATCAGTGGTTGGGAACACCTTTACTTCTCCCCGTACACCGTGAGTGGTGGTGATCACTCCCACCTGTAAAAAATCAATTGCCATAGAGCCACTCCTTTATTACATCAGTTCTCGCCCCTCCCGGAGCGTTTATCTCAGCCGGCAATCATACCCCCGACCGCGATAAAATCCCGGTGGTTCACAATGGAACACGCCGGGATAAACTCGCATGATCAAGTCTCTTCTGAGATCAATCTACGATATCAACAATAACTTTCTGTTCGGATTTATTAGCTGCAGCCTTAACAACAGAACGGATCGCTTTCGCAATACGGCCCTGCTTACCAATGACCTTTCCCATGTCATCGGAAGCAACATGAAGTTCAAGAACCAAAGCCCGCTCTTCCTGCTTCTCTGTAACTGTAACCTCTTCCGGATGATCCACCAAAGCTCTGGCGATCACTTCAACTAATTCTTTCATAGACGTCCATCCTTTCCGATTAGACCCATATGAATCAGAGCCAAGACTCACTCAGCAGAAGTGTGATTACTTCTGGATTCCAGCGTTCTTGAACAGACGTGCAACTGTATTTGTTGGAACTGCACCGTTTGCAAGCCACTTCTTAGCAAGCTCTTCGTCAACCTTTACCTCTGCAGGCTCAACGTTCGGGTTGTATGTACCAACCTGCTCGATGAAACGACCGTCACGTGGTGCGTTAGCATCAGCTGCAACGATACGATAGAAAGGTGCTCTCTTCTTACCCATTCTTGTTAATCTTAACTTTACCATTAATGTTTCCTCCTAAGTTAAATAAAAAATATATGAAATAGGCTATGCTTGCCGTCTTTCCTGATTCATTAGAAACCCAGTCCACCAAAGGGGAACCGGCCCTTCTTACCTCTGCCAAATCCCTTCATAAGACCCGGCATCTTCTTCATCATCTTCTGTGATTCATTAAACTGCTTCACAAAGCGATTGACCTCTGCAATATCCAGGCCGCAGCCCCTTGCGATCCGGTTCTTACGGCTGACAGACATAAGCTTTGGATTCTCACGCTCCTGAGGTGTCATGGACTTGATGATAGCCTCGATATGTGCCAGTTTCTTCTCATCCATGGCATTATTAAGCTCATCCATCTGTCCTGCGGAAAGTCCCATTCCCGGCATCATGCCAAGGATTCCGGAAAGTCCTCCCAATTTCTTCATCTGTGCCATAGAGGTCAGATAGTCATTATAGTCAAAAGATGCCTTCTTGATCTTCTCATTCAGGTTCTTCGCCTGCTCTTCATCAAAGGTATCCTGAGCCTTCTCAATAAGAGTGAGCATATCACCCATTCCAAGAATACGGCTGGCCATTCGATCCGGATGAAACTGTTCCAAATCGGAAAGCTTCTCTCCCATACCACAATACAGAATGGGGCAACCGGTAACAGCACGAATGGAAAGGGCCGCACCACCACGGGTATCACCGTCCAGCTTGGTGAGAACTACGCCGTCCACGCCTACCTTCTCCTTGAAGGTGGAGGCTACATTTACCGCATCCTGTCCGGTCATGGCATCCACCACCAGAAGGGTCTGATGAACCTCTACCCCAGCCTTGATATTCTCAAGCTCTGCCATCATATCCTCATCCACATGAAGACGACCTGCGGTATCTAAGATCACCACGTTGTTCTTATTCACCTTCGCATGCTCAACCGCTGCTCTTGCAATGTCCACAGGGGACTTACCGGTTCCCATAGAAAACACCGGAACACCCTGCTTCTCTCCGTTGACCTTCAACTGTTCGATGGCCGCCGGACGATAGATATCACAGGCTACCAGAAGAGGGTTCTTACCCTTTTTCTTCATCTTGCCTGCCAGCTTGGCTGTGGTCGTGGTCTTACCTGCACCCTGAAGTCCTACCATCATGATCACCGTCATGGCCTGTCCCGGCTGGTAGGCAATCTCTGTCATATCAGAACCCATCAGAGCGGTAAGCTCTTCGTTTACGATCTTGATGACCGTCTGTGCCGGATTCAACCCTCCAAGAACATCGCTTCCTACACAGCGCTCCTTCAGCTTCTTATTGAAGTCCTTGACTACCTTGAAGTTAACGTCCGCCTCTAAAAGTGCCATTCGCACTTCCTTAAGAGCTGCATTTACATCGTCCTCTGAGAGACGTCCCTTACCCCGAAGGTTCTTAAATACGTTTTGAAGTTTATCGGATAAGCTGTCAAATGCCATAGCTTCCTCTTCTATTCTAAGTCCAATTACAACTGTGCAAGGATCTGCTTCGCAAGCTCATGGGCAACATCCATATCCCTTGTCTTCTGAATATCCTCTGCTGCCTGACGGATCCTGGGGAACTTCTCTAACAGATGAAGAGCACTCTCATACTCCTCCAATGTCTTCGAGCATCGACGGATCTGATCCGAAACGCCCTGTCTGCTCATCCCCACCTCTTCAGCGATCTCGCTAAGAGACAGATCTTCGTATGCATATTCCTTATATATTTCCTGCTGATGCTCCTTCAACAAATCTCCGTAGAAATCATATAAAAGGCCGCGACGTATCTTCTCATCCATTTCATTCACCTGTACGAGTATAATCCATGGAAAGACGGGTGTCAAGTTTTTTTCTTTACACCCGTCATAAAATATTTATATTCTGTTTACATGTTTTCCAGGATCCTTGCCCGCTCTTCCATGATCTGCTGAAGCAGGACCGCCGTCGCTCCATTCCCGGTGGCATCGGGATGATACTTTTTCACCAGGCTGTGATACTCCCTCTTAAGAACAGACAGATCGCACCTGGCCGCCTCGGAAAACCAGCTCTTTTTCCTCTCTTCCACAAAGGACTCTCCCGCCGCCCGGTAGGCTGCCCTCTCCTTCCTTTGCTTCTCCTGTCTTGCCTTTTCTCTGGCCTTCTCCTCTTCGGCTCGTTGTCTCTCTTTTTCTACCCGTTCTGCCTCTCTTGGATTGATAAACACATCCCCCTCAAAGGAGGTATCTTCCTCCTCTTCTCCCTGCCATACCATCTTCTGATTCACGAAATCAATATGGGGCAACGAGGTAGTAACATCCTCCGGAAGAAGGAAGTAAAGGCTCCTGTAATTTGCCACCCGCCAGGAGATGGCCGTCCGGGTGAAGGTGGAAAACAGCAACTGTTCATCCTGATAGAGCCTTAAAATGTAATTGGTCAGAGGCTGATCCGACTCTCTTAGGATCTTCTCCTGCATCCTTGCTTCTGCCGTCGCAGCACCAAGAAGACTCTGCAATTCCCGGGAGATCTCAGCCTTCATCTCTAAAAGCTCACTCCGCCGCTTTTCACAACAGTCCATCTCCTCTCGAAGATCAAGGATCTGCCTCTCAAACTGCCGAACCTCTCCAAGCCTTCCCTCATGAAAGGCCTTTTGCTTTTCTCCAGAACAAAACTTTAGCTTCTCTCTGGCTTTGTAGCACCGCCTGCCGGCAATATCGATAAAATTGTCGATCCGCCTGATCGAACGAAGAAGGGGTCTGGCCTCCCTCTTGGTATAGGCCAAGACCAGCTGCAGGATCTTGGGATCCTGATAGATCTGCACTGCAACAAAAAAATAATTGTAGGCGCAGTCGATAAGCTTTCTGCCCCGGATCGGTCCCTCTCCCTCACCCCAGTCCTTCTGGGAAAGCAGCCGGATCAAAAGATCCTTATTCCGAAGTATCAGAGCATAGTGAAGACAGGTAAACCCCAGATCATCCCGAAGATCTAACAGACCACAGGGTGGGAGATTTCCCGTCAGCATAGCTTCAAAGGCCCCGCCCATCTTATCCTTGGAATATTTGGCACGAAATCCCGCGATCTGCCACAACCTTTTGGGTCCAAGGCTTTTCTTGATTGCCCGGTACATAGGTTCAAAAAGCCCCGGATCATCCATTCGAACGCACAGAAGGCACAGGATCACCGCTTCATGAAGAGACAGTTCCATTTTACGGAGAAGATTGCCGTAGGGCTTTACCAGACTCTTCGTCAGTTGTAGAGCCAGCACTCCGGACAGATCCTGTACATAGGACTCATAAAAAAGGCCGTCCGGATCCCCAAGGCTATGGAGGAGCTTTTTATGGACCACTCCATCCAGGGTGGATAAAAAGCTTTGGTATTTCCTCTCATCCATATCCCGGTAGATATCCTCTGCCAGGAGCAAAACAGCCGAGTCAGTAAAAGCCGCATCTCTTCCAATGATCTTAAGGAGCCGATGCTGCTTCTCCGTCAGCCTCCCCCTCTCCTTCAGAGATTTTCTCACATGGGAAGTAGCCCAGGCGAGGGTATACTCGTACTGTTTCCTCTCACTCTGATCCGACATCATCATATGCTGTTGCAGACCGGTTAAAAGCTCTACAAGTTCCGAGCCCGTAGTATCTGCCGGAGCCACCGTATATCCGAAGATCTGATACTTTGCATCCTTGGACAGCAGGCTAACGCCTTCTTGGGAACTCTCCTGAAAAATAATATACTGGCAGATGGTGGAAAGCGGGATCCGGTTCCCCTCTCCCCAGTTCTGATGGGTGGGATGAAAATAGATGGCCCGGTCCGTAATAACGGTGCCGTTTCCCTCCATCTCGATCAAAGAACACGCCGAGCGATAGGCATAGACCACCATCGTCTCATCCTCCGGGATATGATAATCCCGGTAATAACGTCCCACCGACGACAAATTTTTTAAATCGAATTTTAAATTCCTACAACGGCCCTTACCCGCCATAAGAATAGACTCATATCCTGTCATAAACACTCCCCTGATCCAAAGGATCAAACTCTATGGATCTTCAACGTTCCAAAGGAAACCGAACCAATAAATTCACAACGGATCCCATTCTCCGGTACCACTTCGCGATCGTACTCCACCTTACACTCGCCAAAGGAACTACGGATATGATTGATGATCTTCCACTCTCTTGGAACATAGACATGCATTTCTCCAAAAGAAGCCTGGCAATAGATTCTGACCGTATCCCCTTCCACGATAACATGATCAAAGATTACAGACAATTCTCCGAACTGGGACTGTAGCTGTACCTGCCGCAGACAGTCACTATTGACATATTGAGTCGCCGATCCAAACTTCAGCCTATGATAGATCATCCCCTTTTCATCCTCTGAGGACTCAGAGGTGAACATACCCCCTCTCCCCGGGAAAACATGCCCGGAAAAACTCCACCTGGGAAAAAGTCGATCAAAGGCGATTGTAAGCAAAAGCGCCACCACAAGCACAGTCCAGGGAGTCAGCGCCGTAATTCCCAACGGCTTATCAAACAAAATACAAAGAATGGCTGCCGGGAAAAAGATCCCACCAAAACTTAGATCCACAATGCTCCTTACCATAACAAACAGCATAAGCATCGCCAGGACCAGGGTCCAGGCACTGACTCCCCGGATAAAACTGGGGACATAGATCAGCTCCATCTTCCAGATTACCAGCAGAACCGCCACTGCGATCAACAGCAAGGACGATAATACATTACGGTTTCTTTCCCTCATAAATTTCCCTCCCAAAGGTTTTTGTTCATGACTGTATTATAACGGCGATTCTACAAAAATACAAAATATTTACGGCTTTCGATGTGACAGTGTAAAATGATTCTATTATCTTTATAAGTATGATTCATAAAAATAAACAAAAACATGGAAAAACCCCGGTAAAAACGCGAATTCCGCGAAATTACCGGGGTTTTATGTGATGGACCAGGCGGGAGTCGAACCCGCGTCCAAAAATCCATTCCCTGTTCTTCTACGAGCGTAGTGATTCCTTTGACATTCCCTCCACATTACGGGGAAGCACACCCTTAATGCTTTAGTAGCTTCATGATACGTACATCAACTCAAAGCTTTGCCAATGCCGTTTCCTGCATGTTTGAAGCCGGTGACTCAGCGTGCAGGTGCACTGAGGCGACTGCTGCCCTTAGGCAGCGTATGCTAAATTATCTTCAGCGTTTAAATTTAATTTGTGATTTAACGCATCTCCCTGCGGCTCGCTTCACCAGCTGCAAGATCCCTGTCGAAACCTTTACTAGCCCGCAAAACACTAGTTATCATGATACCACAGAAGTTGTTTTACTTCAAGTTGTTCCTTTCGAATAGATAAAAACACCGGTTCCTAAGAGCCGGTGTTCCCATCACTTTATATTCTATTCGCAAATACCTGCCATCACCTACTTCGGTCCGATGAAGTTCTGCATACTACGCACTCTTGCCTCTGTATCCAGCATCTCTTTGTGCTCCTTCTGCTGATCCATCTCAGCAGGAGAATAAGCAACATAGGAATCGCTGCTCTGCCTTTCCGGGCGATTGCCCCTCAGCTGCCTCTTGTAATCCACATCGGAAAGTACCTTCTTAACAACCGGAAACAAAATCACCACCAGAAACAAAACAACCAACAGGATCTTAACACCCGTCATAGAATCTCTCCCTTCTCCATAAGCAATCCTCACTTCACCTTCATTATATTCTTTTAACACCAAAAAGCAAGATAGGAGAATATAATATCAGACCCTAAGCCGAACCTTAAAGTCACGTTCTGCTTCCCTCATCTGATCCCGTTTGGCAATATCCGCTCTCTTATCGTAGAGCTTCTTACCACGGGCAAGGGCGATCTCAATCTTCACCCTGCTATCCTTAAAGTAAGCCTCCACAGGGACAATGGTATAACCCTTCTCCTTCATCTTCTGCTCAAGCTTTCGGATCTCAGTCTTATGCAAGAGAAGCTTTCTCGGACGGAGGGGATCCTTATTCATAATATTGCCCTTCTCATAAGGTGCAATATGCATCTGATAGATCCAGATCTCACCATTCTGGATTCTGACCCAGGCCTCCTTCAGGGAGCAACCCCCGGCCCGAAGAGACTTCACCTCGGTTCCCACCAGTGCGATCCCTGCCTCATAATATTCATCAAGAAAATAGTCGTGACGAGCCTTTTTATTGCTGGCAATAATCTTGCGGGGCTCTTTGTTCTTACCCATAACTGCCTCCTACTTATCTCTTCTTTGGACGTCGTCCGTTCTTTTTGTTCCAGCCACGGCCTGCACCAAGGGATTTAGGGAAGGATGTTCTGTTTTTCGGATAGGCATCCTGTCCCTTCTTCCCTTTGAAGCCCGGCTTTTTATCCCTGTTCTTTTTACCGAGAGGACGACGGAACTTCTCTAATGTATCCTGCTCCGGGTGATTCCCTACACCGCCACCCATGCCGTCATCCACCAGAAGAAAATCAATGGTCCTCGTCATGGTATCCGCCGCCACAAGACGCACCTTAAGAGGCATACCAAGGCGGTAATGACGATTAAAGTTCTGGCCCACCAACTCATAGGACTCCTCCACGAAATCATAGAAATCATCCTGCATGGTGCGCACCGGAATCATACCTTCCACGGAGTTGGGGAGGGCAACATACAATCCCCAGCCGGTCACACCGGAGATCTTGCCTTCAAACTCCTCACCGATATGAGCCGTCATGTACTCCACTTTCTTAAGCTTTGTCACATCCCGCTCTGCACTTTCTGCCCGGCGCTCCAGCTTGGAAGTGCGATCTGCCACAGACTCTAAGAGCTCGTCGTAGTGATCCTTTCTCTTTTTCGTCAGTTTTTTCTTAAGGTTCTCCTTAAGAATACGATGGATCTGAAGATCCGGATAGCGACGGATAGGAGAGGTAAAATGGCAGTAGTATCCGGCCGCCAGGCCAAAATGCCCGCTGCATTCTGTGGTGTACTTGGCCTGCTGCATACTGCGAAGGGTCAGGGTCTGGATCAACTCTTCCTCCGGAGCACCCTCCACACGGGATAAAAGCTTCTGCAGTTCCTTCGGATGGATCTGACTTAAGTTGCCCTTCAAGGAATAACCGAATCCCCCCACAAAGGCAGCCAGATTCTCCAGCTTATCACCCTTAGGGAAATCATGGGTACGGTATAAGAAGGGAAGCTTTTGATCAAAGGCAAACCGGGCCACAGTCTCATTGGCAGCCAACATAAAGTCCTCAATGATCCTCTGAGAAATTCCCCGGATGTAAGGATGAATGTTCACCGGCTTGCCTTCCTCGTTAAGTTCCACTACAGTCTCCGGAAAATCAAAATCAATGGAGCCTCTTACATTCCTTCGTCCGTGAAGGATATAGGCCAGCTCTTCCATGTCCTCAAACATGGGAACAAGCTCCCGGTACTCTTCCATAGTATCCGGATCATGTTCCTCAAGGATCTTATTCACTGCAGTATAGGTCATACGGCGGTTGGTTCGGATCACAGACTCACAGATCTCATAATCCACCACAGCACCGCTTCCATCGATCTTCATAATACAAGAGAGGGCCAGACGATCCACATTCTCATTCAGAGAACAGATCCCATTGCTTAGAATATGAGGAAGCATAGGAATCACCCGATCTAAGAGATAAACCGATGTGGATCGCTTCAGTGCCTCCTGATCCAGCCAGGAGCCTTCCCTCACATAGTGGGAGACATCTGCAATATGTACACCAAGGACATACAGATCCCCATCTCTTTCCAGAGAGACCGCATCGTCCAGATCCTTACTCTCCTCGCCGTCGATGGTGACCATCATAAGATCCCGCAGATCTTTACGTCCTCTCCTGTCCTTTCCTTCTACATCCCCCTTGCCGGAGACAGCCTTCGCTTCGTCCAGGACCTCCTGTGGGAACTCCACCGGGATCTCATTGGTCTTAATAATCGATAAAATATCAACACCCGGATCATCCTTATGTCCCAGAATCTCGGTAACTTCCCCCTCCGGCTTTCGATTTGCGCTTCCATAATAGGAAAGATGGCAGACCACCTTGTGTCCGTCCACCGCTCCCATGGTCTTACCCTGGGGAACAAAAATATCCGTCACCAGGTGGCGGTCATCAGGAATCACAAAACCAAAGTTCTCAGACTTCTCAAAGGTACCTACGATATCCACATAGGCATGCTCTAAAATATCCACGATCCTGGCCTCGGAACGGCGGCCCTCTCCACCTGCAAAAGTAGGCTCGATACGCACCGTATCCTTATGGAAAGCATGGAGGGTATCCCGCTCCGGAATAAAATAGTCCTGATCCACACCCTCAACGGTAACGAATCCAAACCCCTTTGCATTACTTGTAAAAATGCCCTCCAGATAACAGTTCTCCCGTTCACTTTCCGGACGGATCAACTCTTCCTGCTGCTCTTCTTCTACAGCATCGATATCATTTGCTTCTTCTACAAGGATCTCTTTTTCTTCTGTGCCCCCATCTGCTGCCGGTACCTGGTCCTTCCTCTTTGGCCTCTCAACAATGTTGATGGGCTCTTCCTTCTTTTTCTTTGGAACCTTCTTATTCCTCTGATATCTTCCATCGCTACCGCAGATGATCTTCTTCTCTTCTAAGAGCTCTCTTAAGACCCGGGATAATTCCTTCCTCTGGGCCTTGTTCAGGATCAAAAGGGATGCGATCTCCTTCTCCTTCATGGGCACATACATGCAGTCGCCCATCAGCTCATAGATCAATTCTTTTTGTTTCGTTCTTCTCTCTTCTGTCATACATCTCATCTTCCCGGGCCACATGCCCTTTTATTGTCTTTGTGAGAAATCATAACCGCTCCCCTTAAAGGACGGGGTCTTCTCCCACTGAGATAAAAAAAGGCCATCGCATTGCGATGGCCTCTGGTATCATCTTACTGAAATGAACCGATATTCAAGATTGCTGAAAGCACAAAGAACAGCACCACAAGAACGGTAGTACCCTTAACAAGCATACCCTCTCTGGAACGCCCTTTATTCTTGCTCCAGTAGCTTTCATTTGTGGAAGCCTGTCCACCAAGGGAACCAAGGCCTGCATCCTTACCTTCCTGAGAAAGGATAATCACGCTCAACGCTACACATACTACGGTAAAAGCAATCATCAGCACAGTCTTTAACATAGTCATCAAAACCTCCTAAGTTAGTGTTGCGTCTGTAGCCACAACACAATGATTCTACCACATCTGTGCTTTTATTGCAAGAAAGAATTATTTGTTCTGAAAGTACTCGTCGATACCCTTAGCAGCAGCCTTACCTGCTCCCATAGCAAGAATAACGGTAGCTGCACCGGTCACTGCATCGCCACCGGCATATACAGCAGCCTTGCTGGTCTCTCCGTCCTTCTCTTCCGCAACGATACATCCACGGCGGTTCACCTCAAGCCCCTCGGTTGTAGAAGAGATCAGAGGGTTCGGAGATGTACCAAGAGACATAATCACGGTATCACAGTCGATATCGTACTCAGATCCTTCTACCTCTACCGGGCGACGTCTTCCAGACTCATCCGGCTCACCAAGCTCCATCTTAATGACACGAACACCGGTTACCCAGCCCTTATCATCGGTTAAGATCTCAACCGGATTCTGAAGAAGGTCAAACTGGATGCCCTCCTCCTTGGCATGATGTACTTCCTCTGCTCTTGCAGGAAGCTCAGCCTCGGAACGACGATATACTACATGAACCTCTGCTCCGAGACGAAGGGCAGTACGAGCAGCATCCATAGCAACGTTACCGCCTCCTACAACAACTACCTTCTTACCACGGGAGATCGGTGTATCAGAATCCTCGTAGGCCTTCATAAGGTTGGATCTTGTCAGGAACTCATTCGCTGAGAACACACCGTTAGCCTGCTCACCCGGAATTCCCATGAAGCGTGGTAATCCGGCACCGGATCCGATAAATACAGCCTCGAATCCCTCTTCCTCCATCAGCTCGTCAATGGTGATAGACTTACCGATGATTACATTGGTCTCAAGCTTAACGCCAAGACTCTTTACATTCTCAACCTCGGCAGCAACCACCTTATCCTTAGGGAGACGGAACTCAGGAATACCATATACCAGCACTCCACCGGCCTTCTGAAGAGCCTCGAAAATGGTCACATCATAACCAAGCTTTGCAAGATCTCCGGCACAGGTAAGTCCGGAAGGACCGGAACCGATGACAGCCACCTTGTGTCCATTCTTCTCGGCAGCCGGTGTAGGCTTAACCCCATTCTCTCTTGCCCAGTCAGCCACGAAACGCTCTAACTTACCGATGGCAACAGCCTCTCCCTTGATTCCGCGGATACACTGACCCTCACACTGGGTCTCCTGGGGACATACACGTCCACATACTGCAGGCAGGGCAGAGGACTCACTGATGATCTGATAAGCCTTCTCGAAATTACGCTCAGCCACCTCATGAATAAAAGCAGGAATATTAATGGATACAGGACATCCGCCAACACACTTGGGGTTCTTACAATTCAGGCAACGGCCTGCCTCTTTTACAGCCTCTTCCTCTGTATATCCAAGGCACACTTCCTCAAAATTCGTCGCACGTACCTTAGGCTCCTGCTCACTGATTGGAACTCTTACAAATCCATCCATTACTTGTCACCTCCGCAATGACCACATCCGCCGTGATGCGTGTCGCCTTCTTCATATGCTAATTTCTTACGTCCCTCTTCTGTCTTGTACTGCTGCATACGAGCCATAGCCTGATCGAAATCCACAAGATGTCCGTCAAACTCCGGTCCGTCTACACAGGCGAACTTGATCTCATCGCCAACAACAAGACGACATGCACCGCACATACCGGTTCCATCCACCATAATTGGATTCATGGATACGATGGTTGGGATCTCAAGCTTCTTGGTAAGAAGGCTTACAAACTTCATCATGATCATTGGTCCGATGGCCACGCAGTGGTCAAAGCTCTGTCCTGCATCCACCAACGCCTGGAGCTGATCTGTTCCCATTCCATGGAAACCATAGGATCCATCATCTGTTGTAACACAAAGCTGGCCTGCAACCTTCTCCATCTCATCTACGAAGAACAGAAGATCCTTGGTTCTAGAACCCATGATAACGGTGGTATCCACACCATGCTCCTTGAGCCACTTCACCTGAGGATATACGGGAGCGGTACCTACACCACCTGCAACAAACACAATGTTCTTCTTCTTTGTCTCTTCAAGGTTCTCCTCAAGGCAGAGCTCTGAGGGCTGTCCTAAAGGTCCTACAAAATCGTGGAAGCAATCTCCCACCTCAAGCTCTGTCATGCGAAGAGTTGATGCTCCGATGGGCTGGAAGACAATGGTCACTGTCTCCTTCTCTCTGTCATAATCACAGATGGTAAGCGGAATTCTCTCTCCGTCCTCTTCTGCGATGGCGATAATAAACTGTCCTGGGAGACAGGAATGTGTCACCCTCGGTGCCTTGACATCCATCAGATAGATGTTCGCAGCAAGCTGCTCCTTGCGTACAATTTCGTACATAATCTTCCTCCTGGTTTCCTTCCTTATTACTCAACTACACAATACTCGTTAATAGTCGACTTTAACACTATATCACAAAGGCGCCCTGTTAAAAAGAGGGCGCCTTTGAAAAAGTGCATTTTTTTCAACTATCAATTAAATTTTTCTCACTAGTTAAAATAAACAAGCTCATCCATTGGTTTTTCTGCCGGTTCAATGGAGATGGGATACAGAACCGGTCCCTTCCCCTTGTATTCCAGAGCAAACTCGTGCTTTATCTTTGCCTTGAGACGGATCCAGCTCTTATGGGCAATGGACTTTGCATCCTCATACCGGCATTTCATTCCAAGGAACTGAATATCCTCAGCACAACAGGTCATGGCGAATCTTCCCGGCACAAAGACCTGATCCTTCAAACGACCCTTTTTGTCTGTGGGATTATAGACAAGTCCGGTAAAGGTAACGATCTTCCCGTCATACTTCTTCGGATGATCCATGCAGTCCATAAACCAGATGGCATAATCCGAATCCGTGATCTCGATCTCATCCTGCGTGATATCATAGGGGAGCTCATCTGCCGCGTCATCAATGCTTCCGTCCACTCTCTCATATACGATCTGGGCCCGACGGTTCACACCCTTTACATTGGCCCTGAACTTGGTCTTGGACATGGAGGGATCAAAACGATTAAAGATCACAACATCCGCCTTAAAGAGCTGCTCCCGCATCATAACACCCATGTTCTTCATATACAGTTCAAAGGTGGTAGAATCCACGGAGCAAAGACTTTGCACAATGGTCCAGTCCCTTGGGCCATCCATCTCGTAGATGGGACCCACCTGCCAGGTGCCGTTGAACTCAATGAATACCGCTTCCGGCCTGAACTCATCAGAGATCCTCTGAAGATTCTCCAGGTTAAAATCCTCTTCCTTTTCAAGGGAGACAAAATCCACCCCGATCTTCGCCAGTTCCTCTGTATCGTACTCTTCATCCCCATCTTCACAGGCAATCAAAAGAGCACGGTCTAACTCATCCGCAAAACCATTCTGAAAAAGAGTCTCCTTGACCAGTGTGGTCTTTCCTGCATCCATGAATCCATAAAACAGATATACTGGAATCTCTTCTGCCATAATGCCTCCTTAGCTTAATCCAAACAGCTTCTCGATGTCTTCTTCCTTCACATCGGTTCCAATCACAACAAGGCGACCGATCACATCCGGCTCACCTTCCCGGATCTCGTACTCCCCATCCACAAGGTCAAAGTAGATCCAGGTTCCCTCTTCAGAAGGAACAATACCCTTACTTCTTACAACATATCCGTAGTCCTCTGTCTCGGCAAAAGCCTTCAAAGCCCCCTCGATGGTCTCTCTGGTAAACTTATGAGGAGTCTCCTTACCCCAGGTAACAAAAACATCATCGGCGTGATGGTGATGATGATGTTCATGATCATGACATCCACAGGTGCAACCCGGACCATGATCGTGATGATCCTCGCGGTCATGGTCGTGATGGTGCTCATGGTCGTGGTGATCCTCGTGGTCATGGTCATGATGGTGCTCATGGTCGTGATGATGCTCATGATCATGGTCGTGATGATGATGCTCTGCCTCTTCCTGTTCATGGTGCATCTCAGCCAGAGCCTGAACTTCTAAGCTGTCTCTTCCCTCGATTGCCTTAAGAAGAGTCTCCCCTGAAATCTCATCCCAGGGGGTCGTTACAACAACAGCCTTGGGGTTATGCTCCTGTACTTCCTTTGTACAATACTCCACCTGCTCATCCTTAGCCTTCTGGGTGCGGGATAAAACAACGGTGGTGGCATGCTCGATCTGGTCCACAAAGAACTCACCGAAGGCCTTCATCTGCTTGCTGGCCTTAAGTGCGTTGATCACTGTAACAAGAGCGCCCATCTCGATACCCTCTTCTTCCTTGGCCACGTCCATAACAGAGACCATAACATCGGAAAGCTTGGCTACACCGGAAGGCTCCACCAGGATACGATCCGGATGGTAGGTTCTTATTACCTCATGAAGATTCTTCGTAAAATCGCCTACAAGGGTACAGCAGACACAACCACCGTTGATCTCAGAGACCTCAATACCGGTGTCCTTTAAAAAGCCGGAGTCGATACCGATCTCGCCAAACTCGTTCTCTACAATAACGACCTTCTCGTCCTTGTAAGCCTCTGCCACCAGTTTCTTCATAAAGGTGGTCTTACCTGCTCCCAAAAATCCTGAGATAATATCTACCTTTGTCATAATCTATGCGCTTCCTTTCTATTATTAAGTCCGACAAAAGGAACGGTCTTATATAAGACCGTCCCATATCATAAACTGATGCCTATTATATCAGTTCAATTCCTTGCACACAATCTAATAGACCCATTCTTTATAAAATTTTCATAATTACATACGATCCGGAGCAGCAAAGCCCAAAAGATCGATGGACTTCTCCAGCACATCCTTTGTCAGCACAAGAAGAGCCATATAATGCTTCTGCTTGCTCTCATCCTCTTCTGTCATAATCTTTGTCTCATGATAGAAATGGTTGAAGACATTAGCCAGCTCATAAATATAAGCACAGAGGCGGTTTGGCATAGACTCTTCAAAAGCACTTCTGACTGCACTGTTAAACTTCACCAGAGACAAAAGAAGGCTCTTCTCCGGCTCGCTATCCGGAGACAAAATTCCAAGATCCTCAAGACTCTTGCCGGCAGCCTCGTACTTTTTCATAATGGACTTCATACGAACGATCGTATAGAGGATGTAAGGACCTGTATTACCCTCAAAGGAGGTAAACCGGTCAATATCGAAGATGTAGTCCTTGGAAGGCTGATTGCTCAGATCTCCGTACTTGATGGCAGAGAGCGCAACAATACCGGCTGTTTTCTTCGCCTCTTCCTCTGTCATGGTGTCATTTTCCATGATCTTCTCATACATCTTGTCGTTTACATCCTGGATCAGGCTGGCAAGACGCATAACGCCACCCTCTCTGGTCTTGAAAGGCCTACCGTCCTTGCCGTTCATGGTACCAAAACCGATAAACTCCAGCTTGGTATCTTCTGATACGATGCCGGTCTTCTTAGCGCAGCGGAAGCACTGTACAAAGTGCATCTCCTGACGCTTATCCACCACATAGGCCATACGGGTAGGATGATAATCCGCCTCACGCCATACCATGGTAGCAAGATCTGTTGTATTGTAAAGGGCCGCCCCGTCACTCTTTAAGATCATACAGGGAGGGATCTCCTTGGTGTCAGACTCCTCTGCCACATCCACCACAAGAGCTCCTTCACTCTCGTAGGCAAAGCCTTCCTTCTTCATCTTCTCTACCATGTCCGGAATATATGGATCCGCATCAGACTCACCCTTCCAAAGATCGAAGGAAACATCCAACTTCTCGTAGTTTTTCTTAAGGTCTGTCACCGATACATTCAGGATGTGATCCAACAGGGCACGATATCCCCTTCTTCCCATCTGAAGCTCATGGGTGGCTGCCATAGCAGCTGCCTTATAGTCCTCATCCTCCTTGGACTTGCCACTGGCTGTAGGATAAATCTCCTCCAGCTCGGAAATGGTAAAAGGAGCCTCCTTGGGATACTCTCCGGTGTAGTCCGGATCAAAGTATACAAGATCCGGTTTACGAAGCTTAAGTTCTGTAATAATAAGTCCCATCTGAAGACCCCAGTCTCCCAGATGCACATCACAGGTCACCTTATGACCGGCAAATTTGGCGATACGCTTGATGGCCTCACCGATCACAGCAGAACGAAGATGTCCCACATGAAGAGGCTTTGCCACATTCGGTCCACCGTAATCCAAAAAAATGGTCTCAGGCTCCTTCGCCTGATCCATACCAAAGTGTTCCTTATCCGCCTGCATGCCTCTGGCATATTCTGCCAGGAAATCACCTCTGAGCTTAAAGTTCAAAAAGCCGGGATTAACCGCCTCCACAGACGCAAAGAGGTTGCAATCCTTAAGCTGCTCTGCCACCGCCTGGGCCATCATGATGGGTGCTTTATGATATTCCTTGGCTGCAGCCATAGCACCATTGCACTGGTACTCACACAGATCCGGACGGTTGGAAAGGGTCACCATGGCATACTTTTCATCCAGCCCCGCCTTCTTAAATCCTTCTCTTACTTCATCTTTGATCTGCTCGATGATCTCTTTCATACAGACTCCTTTTTGTATCTACTGATTATTCCAAAACCTAGAACCTATTCTGCTGCCCTGACCCTGTCAGAACTCTCCCTGTCAAAGATCACATTGCGATAAGGATCCAATACCTTCTTCAGTGCAAAACCCAGCACACAAACAGAGACTGCCTCTCCTGCCCCCACAGTCAACGCAAGGAAAAGATAGGTACCCGGTGTATGATATGCAAAGATCAGAACAACAGGGATCACCAGTGCGTTAAGAATCACCGGTGGCAATGTATAAACAAATGGAAGCTTACGAAGGCCATAGGTCACGCAGGCTGCCACAAGTGTTGTAAGGCTACCGAAGATCACATCATAAATGGCCGCACCTGTAATGGCATTTGCCAGAACACATCCGATAAAAAGCCCCGGAATGGCCGCCGGAGTAAATACCGGCAGAATCGTAAGTGCCTCGGAAATACGGATCTGAATCGCTCCGCTTGCCAGATTAAAAGCTGATACAAAGCAGGTCAGCACCACATAGAGTGCGCCAATCACACCTGCCTGCGCCACAAAGAGCGCCGGGTTTCTTTTGTTTCTCATATTACTTCCTCCTAGTTTTGTTTTACATGTGGATGGTCTCGAACACATGCCGGGTCCCCGTCCATTGCGGACCCGCAGTAGACTATGTTAACACAGTTTTTGCAAAAAGAAAAGGGGTGCAGCTGCCTGCACCCCTAAGGATCTTATATAATTAAGCCAGTCCCTCGGCCTTAATGGCATCGATCATACGATCCACGTAAGTCTTACAGATCTCATCTGTTCCCGCCTCAACCATGACACGAATCACAGGCTCTGTACCACTTGGACGAAGAAGAATCCGTCCATCGTTGCGAAGTTCCTCTGTGATGGTATCCTGGCAGGCAAGAACATTGGCGTTATTCATAACCGCATCCTTGTCGCTGACCGGAAGGTTCTTAAGAAGCTGTGGATACTTACGCATACCGCTTGCAAGTGCAGAAAAAGAACTCTTCTCTTCTGTCATGACCTCCATCAGCATAATGGCGGTAAGGATACCATCTCCTGTGGTTGCATGCTTGGAGAAGATGATATGTCCGGACTGTTCGCCTCCTAAGACATAACCATGCTCCACCATATCCTCATTCACATACTTATCCCCCACGGTGGTCACATCGTACTCCACCCCCTGCTGCTCTAAAGCCTTGAAGAATCCAAGATTTGACATCACCGTTGCCACTACATGGTTGCCGTCAAGTCTTCCATGACGCTTCAGATAGGTTCCGCAGATATAAAGGATGTAATCTCCGTCGATCACATTGCCGTTGTCATCCACAGCAATACAACGGTCCGCATCTCCATCAAAAGCAAAACCGGCATCTAATTCCTTCTCTTTTACCAACTTCTGAAGGTTCTCGATATGGGTAGAACCACAGTCCTTGTTGATATTCAGACCGTCAGGTTCATTGCCGATGACATAGGTCTTAGCTCCAAGGGCATCAAAGACACTCTTTGCAATATTAAAGGTAGAACCGTTCGAACAGTCCAACCCGATCCGCTTTCCCTTATAGGAGCGGGTAGCAAGAGAGATCAGATAACCGATGTAGCGGTTACGTCCAATGGCATAATCCGTTGCCACACCCACATTCTCACCGAAGGCAAAGGGGATCTCCTCACTCTCTCCGTCAATATATTTCTCAATAGCCTCTTCTACAGCGGCGGACATCTTATGGCCGTTGCCGTCCATCAGTTTGATTCCATTGTCAAAGTAGGGATTATGGCTGGCAGATACCATAACACCACAGTCAAAATCCTCGGTACGTACCACATAGGCAACGGAGGGAGTGGTGGTTACATGGAGAAGGTAGGCATCACAGCCGGAGGCAATGATTCCGGCTACCAGTGCGTATTCAAACATGTAGCTGCTTCTTCTGGTATCCTTACCGATCACGATCCTTCCCTTGTGATCTCTGCTGTAATACCAGCCGATATAACGTCCGATCTTATATGCATGATCTGCTGTCAGTGCCTTACCTGCCTCCCCTCGGAAGCCGTCTGTTCCAAAATATTTCATGCGCGTATACTCTCTTTCTATGTTATTTGCTCTCTTCTGTGTGCTCCTTCTGCCAGGTGGTAAGATCCTCATCAATGGCGGACAGGATCATCTTCGCATACTCCGGCTGTCCGGAGGGCTTCAGATGGATGCCGTCCTGATAGAACCAGTCCTCATGATCCTTAGCGTAGGAATTCCAGTTGATCAGTGTCACATTGTCATTGGCCTCTGCCACACTCTTAATGGCCTTGTTAGAATCATCCTCCCACTGGATGGTAGGGCCATAAACATTCACCCAGTAGATTCTGCGGTCCTCGCCGATGGAATCGATCAGTTCCTGACCGAGAGATTCCTTAAAGGGACCATTGGTTCCAAGAGCAAGCACCACAATGTGTCCAAGCTTGTGCTTTTTCTTAAGATGCTTAATGATCTTCTTGGCGGCTACCACCTGACGGGATTCCTTGGCATCCACAATGGCATCCTGTGGAAGGGCTTCCTTAAGAGCCGGAGAAGCACCAAGCATAACAGAATCTCCCACCGTGGTAACAGAAGGCATGTCTGCTTCCTTCTTCCCCGGCTTCTCCTCCTCAGCCTGATTCTCCTGCTGCTGCAGCTTCTTTTCATTCTCCTTCAGCTGCTTCTCCAGGACATCTGTATCCGTATTCTTCTTGCCGGAAGTAACGGATGTGCAAGCCCCCAGCATAAAGGCCGCCGTAAAAAGCACTGTTGTAACAAAGAATGCGATTCGCTTCGCTGTCATATATTCTCCCTCTTCAAACGTAATTTCCTTCTTCGTGATCCACTCTGCTGCCTTATGCTCCCAGACCGCAAGGAAAAGGATCAGGGCGATCTCAAGAACCGGAGCTCCCGGGATCCGTGTCCATTTCCTGATACTGAACAAAAAGATCACAGGATACATCCAAAGATACATCTCATAACTTCTCTGTCCGATCCAACGAAGAGGTGCGCACTCAAGCCACCTTCCAAAGGGAAGCCTCGGATCTGCCGTCAAAAGGAGGATGGCGCAGAACGCCAGAGTAACCAGCTGCATTCCTCCACGATAGGTAAAAGCGCTCTGTCCGTCAAAGATCACAAAGGATACCACCATGAAGATCATAAGAACGGCATATCCTGCCACAGCTGCCTTCTTCGCTACGGAGGAAAGCTTGCCATACTTTGTCCTGTTTGCCCGGCGCATTCCAAGGAAGGCTCCAAACATCAAAGCATAGGCTCTTGTATCGGTACCATAGTAAACTCTGGTGGCATCCATCCCCGGATGCATCAGAACCCACATCTCAACAAAAGAAAAAATGCCGAGAAGGCCAAGAAGCCACAGCCCCCGGTTGGCTTCTCCCCGTCTCCTGCTTCCCATCCTTGAAAGCATCACATACCAAAAGTACACAACAGGCCAGATGAGATAAAACTGCATCTCCAGCGCCAGTGACCAGATATGGGTAAAGGGTGACGCATTGGCTATCTTGGTAAAATAGGAAGAATTCTGCAGGATCTGCCACCAGTTGTTATATCCCAAAAGAATGGACAAAATCTCTGCCCGGATTCCCTCCACCGCCTTTGGCGCCAGCAGATAAAAAAATCCCACGGTTATAAAAACCGTCAGGATCACCGGTGGAAAGATTCTCTTAAATCTCTTCACCGCAAATCCGCTGATACTGTATTCCCTCTTCCTCCTGCTCTTCTCACTGGTCAGGGCAATCAGATACCCCGACAGCACAAAGAATAATGACACACCAAGAAAGCCTCCCTTAACGGTAAAAGGAAACATATGGTAAAAAATAACGCCAAAAATAGCGATGGCCCGAAGTCCGTCCAAACCCAGAATTCGATCACCGCTTCCACTGTTCATATGATGCTTTTTCTCTGCCAGATGCTCCGGCTTAATCTTACGTAAATCCACTGCACTTCCACTGCCAGCGGCAGCGCCCCTTATCTATTTGTTTTCTGATTTAATACCATCGTATATCTTGACATGTTTATCCTAAGGTGTCAAATTCTTTCTTTTTTAACATTTGTAACACTAACGAAACAAATAGCGAAAACACAGCACTTTGTATACCAAACAAAAGTTTGCAAGAAACGAATGTTCGTGTTATACTGAGGCTACAAAAGAAAGGAGGCCTCTATGGGGCAGCGACAGTATCTGTGTATCGATCTGAAATCATTTTATGCGTCCGTGGAATGTTCCATCCGGGGCCTTGACAGCCTTACCACCAATCTGGTGGTAGCCGATCCCTCCCGCTCGGAGAAGACCATATGCCTTGCCGTCTCCCCTTCCATGAAGGCCCTGGGGGTTCGCAACCGCTGCCGTGTCTTTGAGATCCCGAAGAACATTGATTATATCATGGCTCCTCCCCAGATGCAGACCTACATCCATTATTCCGCTGCCATTTACCGGATCTACCTGAATTACATTGCCAGGGAGGATATCCATGTCTACAGCATCGATGAGGCTTTTTTGGATGTGACCGACTATCTTCCCCTGTACCATATGTCTGCCCGGCAGCTGGGCATCACCATCATGAATGAGATCAATGTAAAGCTTGGCATCCGCGCCACCTGCGGCATCGGTAGTAATCTCTACCTGGCCAAGATTGCTCTGGACATCCTCTCCAAGCACTCTCCCGATTTCATTGGCGAGCTGGAGGAAGAGACCTACCGCACCAGACTCTGGGATCACCTCCCCCTTACGGACTTCTGGC
This sequence comes from uncultured Lachnospiraceae bacterium, assembly GCA_902803645.1. Lineage (GTDB taxonomy): Bacteria > Bacillota > Clostridia > Lachnospirales > Lachnospiraceae > Weimeria. The sequence continues at coordinate 35,880 of CADCQT010000027.1, forward strand.
GCATAGGCCCAGGAACCGTCCGCCGCCTATCCAAGGTGGGGATTCGTACCATGAGAGATATTGCCGGGGCAGATCCCGACGTTTTATACCGTCTCTTCGGAATCGATGCAGAGCTTCTGATCGATCACGCCTTCGGAAGGGAAGATGTCACCATAGCAGACATCCGGGAATACCACGCCAGTGCCAACTGCCTTTCCAGCGGACAGGTCCTGCCCTGCGCCTACTCCTTTGCAGAAGGAGAGCTCATCGTTAAGGAGATGATGGACCTTATGTGCCTTGATCTGGTGGACCGGGGACTTACCACTGCCTCCATCAGCCTCTATGTAGGTTACGAGAGCCGGCCGCCCCACGCCCCCTCCAAGGGTACCCTCTCCTTAGAGGAGGACACCAACTCCAATACCATCCTTGACCTTGCAGCCTCCAGGCTCTATCGGCAGATCACCGACCCCAATGCCTATGTCCGCCGTATCACCCTCACTGCCAACCGCGTCCTTCCGGAGGAGTATCATCAATACAGTTTTTTTGGAGATCCTATGATAACCGAGCGGGATCATAAGATCCAAAAGGCTGTCCTAGACCTTAAGAGGCGTTTCGGGAAGAATGCCGTTCTTAAGGGGATGAACCTTCAGGAGAAAGCCACCACCAGGGAACGTAATCTACAGATCGGAGGACACAAGGCAGGCCCCGGAAATCAGGCCCCAAAGCTCCTAGATCCCTTAGAGGAGGAAGATTATGAAAAGATCCCACAATAAGATGCCCAGGTCCCAACGGGCCAAGCAGTTTCTTCCCTTTGCCGCTGTACGGGGGCTGGATGAGGCCCTTCGGCAAGTGGAAGCTTCCCTTATGGCTTCCCCCCGACCTGTCCTTAGCGAAGAATCCCGGGAGGAGATGGACCAGACCCTCTCTCTTCTCTACGAAGAATACCGGCAGGTTCAGATTCGTCTGGCCAGACTGCGCCATCAGGAAGAATGTCTCTTTGGGGATACCATGCCCTCCCTTCCCATGGTAACCGTTACCTACTACGATAAGGGCGTCCTGCGTCAGCAGTACGGCGTATTATCCAGACTTGATCCCACCTCCAGGACCCTGCAGGTGGTGAAGACCAAAATTGCCTTTTCGGATCTGATCTCGATCCAAAAAGGCAATGACATAAAATAAGATCGACCACCCTAAGGATTGCACCTGTGGCAGGGGGAATATCCCTTGCGGATCAGATACTTTCGCTTACCGGTATAGGTCTTTTTATTTCTGGAACTCATGGTCTCTACTGAGGAGCAGGAAGGCAGATGGAACTTCCTTGTATTGGTATTTAAGATATAGGTATGCTCCTTTCCGTCGTCCCTAGAGGTATCCGTATCTCTTCTCTCCTCCTGACGGCTGTTATTTCCGCTACCGGTATAGGCCGGTCCATCAGAATCTCCATTCCTGTAATTGATGGTAATCCCCGGCTGAACATTGTAACAGAATACACAAAAGCTTACTCCCTCTCCCTTATCTTCCACGGAGTAGGCTTCCATCAACACACCTCTGGCCAGAAGGTCCTTCCCTGCGAAGATCGGTCTTACCCGGTAGAGTACATGATTCTTTGGATTCGACCAGAGATAATCCGCCACCTCATTCTCATAGGGAAGCATTCCCTCTACATTCATATAACGGGTACCGGTAATGAGATTTCTCTCGTTTGCATTTTCTCCCGTCAGCTGATATCCGATGAGATGGCAGCGGTTGTACAGGTACACCCCATCGATGCCGTCATACTTAACAGTATGCCAGCCGGTAGGCTTTACGCTTCCAATCTCGCCTCTTTTCTCTGTGGGCATAAGATCCCTGCCGATACAGGATATAGCAGTACTACATCGTCCAAGGGAATCTAATTTGCCATAGGACTCATAGGACTTTTTCTTCTTCTTTTGTTTTTTGGTGAAGTAGGGCCTGTTCTTATGAACCCTAACAGATGGATGCTTCTTATCCCACTTGGGTATATCCGAAACAGTAAAGCCTTTTTTGGATGCTGCCCGGGCATTCACTTCTCCTATCAAAGAAGACCTCTCCGCCCCGACCTCTCGGGATACCTCGCTGTCATACTGCCGATTGGCACTGCTCTCAATGCCGGCGCAGCCTGCAGAGGAGAAGAGGAAGGAAGCTGTCAGAGCCAGCAGGATGACTTTTTTCTTAAACATATAACACTCCTTAAAAGAAGGTCCCCAAAGGGACCTTCACACATTATTTAACGGTAATACTCTTCTTTGCAGACCAGCTGCTATAAACCTTCTTACCGGAAGAGGTCTTATAATACGTCCGAATCCGGTAATAGTACTTCTTCTTAGAAGTAAGCTTCTTAATGGTAAGGCTCTTCGTGGATGCCTTGGAGATGGTAACGCTCTTCTTCCCACTTCTCATGGAACTGCTGCGGGCATACTGGAGCTGATATCCTGTGATCCCCTTGACCTTCTTCCAGGTGGCCTTGACATACCGCTTTCCACTCTTAAGAGAAGAGATGGCGGATGCCTTGGGCTTAATGGTGTAGTTCACCGTTATACTTCCGGTATAGTTACCCTTGAATGCAAAGGTAATGGACGCTGTTCCCGGCTTGGTATTATTGCTGTCTGTCCGGGTATAATCCACCCCCTCCTCTAACACATAACTGTTTACGTTGCTATCGATGATCTGAACCTGAGGAAGGAAGGCATTACCGGTATAAGTCACATTAGGAACTGAACCAATGGACATGCCCCCTTCTGTCAGCTGATCCTCCACATTCTTAGGCTCGATGGTGTACTTCGCTGTCAGTGTGGCTGCCGTAGAGCCTGTTCCCTTAAAGGATCCAAGACCTGTAAGGGTCACCTCGTAAGTTCCCGCATCCACTGCTGTTGTGGGATAAGAGGTAATGGCATAATCCGTTCCCGCCTTAAGTGTCACAGGATCCGTCCCTGTTCCGCTTGGAACGGTCACCGTATATGCCTGAGGGATCTGCATCGTACCATTATAGACAAAGGAAGCAGGTGTACAGGTGACTGTAGCATCCTTAAGACTTCCGGCAATGATCTCAAAGGTACCTGATAAGGTTCCGCTGTAGTTCCCCATTCCTGTGGCGATGACCTCGGCGGTCTTGCCCACCTGCTTATTGTTCTTATAGGTAAGCTTATAATCCTTATCCTTCTCTAAGGTAGCACTTCCCACCTTGACAGCAGGCTCCGGCTTGATCTCAGCCCCGGTATAGGAATACTGCTTATTGGTTGGAGTAAAGGTCATGGTACCCTTATTGATCGGGGTCCCCTTGATCTCAAAGGTACCGGTGGCTGTCCCTGTGTACTTGGCATTGGAACCGCTCTTTGCTGTAACGGTGACCGTTGCCTTACCCACATTGATATTATCGGTATATGCTATATCATAATAGGAATTTGCCACCGTGATTCCATTCAGCGTCACCACGATCTCCGGCTTCTTCTCCTTGCCGTCATAGGTGATCTCCGTCTTAGGATCCTTAAGTTCTACCTTAGCACTATTAAGGCTTCCTCCCTTGTCGATACCGATGACAAAGGTCTCTTCCCTTGTTCCTGTATAGTTACCTCTACCGGTAGCCACCACCTTGGCCTCCACAGCCTTGGTAATGGAGGCCGCCGGCTTATTGTTGGAATAAGACAGAATATAATCCTTATCCTCCACAAGGGTCTTACCGTCTAAGGTAAG